>NZ_JBNGOS010000009.1:0-188280 GCF_050589685.1 Saccharicrinis sp. 156 | reverse complement strand
CACCCAAGTTAAAAAAGAAAGTCAGCAATAGCAAGGGATACGGAGGGTGTCCCACAAAAAGTGCGGAAGTCAAGAAACAATATCCCCCTTTTTTTACAAGCATTTTATTCAACTCAAAAATCTGGTAATTACTAACATTGTCTTATAAAAAACAACAACCGAACAACTACACAAGCCGCTTCTATATTTTAATAAAAACGCAGCGCCTCCGTGTTTCTGTGTTCATTAGTCCTGTAATAATGAAAACATTAGCTACCATACTTTTATCTATCCTGTTTGTTATCACAGCATATGCCCAAAACAAACAAAAACAAAGTCCACCAGATTCGTGGCTTACTCCCTTATTAGCCGACAGCGCTAAATACATCCTCGAAAGCAAGGACAGCATTGTTTGGGGCTGTGCTCCTATTTACGATGACGAAGGAAAAGTGCATGTTTACTATTCTACTTGGGAGAAAGAGGGAAATTGGTTAATCCACAGCAAAATTGCCCATGCCGTTGCCGACCATCCCGAAGGCCCATATAAAAAGTTAGGGGTTATTATGGAGGGACGCCAAGGCATGTGGGATGCGCATACCATCCATAATCCAACTATTTATAGAGTCGATGGAAAGTATATGATGTTATATATTGGTAATGATACTACCCAACAAGACAATTGGCGCGACAGGGCCAAATCAGCCAATACACAGCGCGTAGGTATGGCCATTGCCGATAATCCTTATGGCCCTTGGAAACGTTTCGACAAACCTGTTATTGACGTTTCGCCCGACACCATGGCTTGGGATGGATATTGTACTGTAAACCCGGGCTTCTTGAAACATCCCAATGGTGAATATTGGATATACTACCGTAGTTGGGACCGCCGAAATGATGACCGCCGAAAAACAGGTGTAGCAATGGCTAAATCGCTGGAAGGCCCCTACGTAAAATACAAAAACAACCCGGTAATTGACTTTCCTGAACGAGGGGGACAAACCGAAGATCCCTACTTTTTTTATTACAAAAACAAATTCCATTGCTTGATCAGAGATATGGGCAACTACGACTGGTTAAGCGGACTCTACCTGGAATCGGAAGATGGTTTAAACTGGGGGCAATACTACCGAAGTCATCATAAAGGTGCCCATTATTTACCTTTACCTGAAAAAGCCCGTTACGAACGCGTGCAAGTTTTATTTAGAAATGGTGAACCTGAATATCTATATAACGCCGTGTTGCGCGAAGGTAGAAAGCACAGTGGAGCGGTGTTAAAAATTAATATGCCCGAAGTTGACAATCCTCTGCCTCCTGCCCCAGCCGGATATCAATGGATTAAAAATGAGAAGTTCTCGGATGAATTTAATGGCTCAGAATTAGATACAACACGTTGGCACCAACGCTCGCCATTCTGGAAACATGGTCGCCCACCGGCTACTTTCCGTGATTACAGCGTATCGGTACAAGATGGTTATATGCAAATCAAAAACTCGGTGTTAGAAGGAGATCCCAAGTACAATATTGCAGGTGGCGCTGTGGCATCCAAAGCCATGGATGCTCGCTTTGGATATTACGAATGCCGCATGAAAGCATCCAGCATCTCCATGTCATCAACTTTCTGGTTAAAAAACTTGCCAGAAAAAGATGGTTGTACCCGCAATCGCCAGGAACTGGATATTGTTGAGGTAGTTGGTAAACGTAAGACAGGTCACGACTTCACCAATATCTTGCATTCGAATACCCATTACCAGCTTTTTGATTGCCAAGGCAATAAGAACAGCAAATCAGTAGGTGGGAACTGCCCTATCGTTCCAGCCTCCAATGAAGCTTTTCATACCTATGGCTGTTGGTGGAAAGATGCCAATACGCTGTTGTTTTATTTGGATGGGGAATATAAGTTTACCATCAAACCGAGCACTGAGTTTAACGATAAGCCTTTTAACAGGCCAATGTACATGCATCTGGTAACTGAAACTTATAATTGGGAAAGTCCACCTACGGTTGAGGAACTAAATAACGATAAAATTAACACTACTTATTACGATTGGGTTCGTTCGTACAAACTGGTTCCAATAAAAACGAAAGCCGGTGAAGGACTAACCAAGCCGAAGAAGTTTTACAAGGACACGGTTGATTTCTCCATTGCACCAGTTCGCTTGAATAACAAATATCCACTCTCTGACCAAAAGAACAATGGCAAATGGAAGTTGCTTAAAGACTATTCTGATGAATTTTCTGACGATACTTTAGACATTAAAAAGTGGTACCCCAACAATCCAGGGTGGAAAGGTCGTAAACCAACCTATTTCCATGGTTCTAATGTGAGCTTGGAAGGTGGTGAGTTAATTATGCAAATTAATCAGCATGGCAATGAAAAATTACCTGACGGCTACACCCACTCTGCAGGTTTTATCAAGAGTAAAAAGAAAATTTTGTATGGATATGTCGAAGCTCGTTTGAAACCAATGAATGCGCCTTGGGTAACCGGATTCTGGATGACCAATGTAAGCAAAGATTGGTGGACTGAAATTGATATTTGCGAGAACTGCCCTGGAGTGGAAGATAATCGTCATGATTTGAATTCTAACATACACGTTTTTAAAGCACCTAAAGATAAAGGCGATGTTAAAAAACACTTCTCCAGAAACGAGAAATTTCACATTCCCTTTGAGCTTCAAAAAGATTATCACACCTGGGGATTGGAATGGGACAAGGATTATATTCGCTTTTATCTGGACGGAGTACTTTTTCGTGAGGCTGAAAATACGCATTGGCACCAGCCTTTGGAAATCAACCTAAATAACGAATCCAATAAATGGTTTGGAGCCTTGCCTGATGATACTCGTTTGAATGAGCTTTACAAAGTGGATTATGTAAGAGTTTGGACCACGCGACGGTAGCGGCCATGCGATGGCAGCAAAACCATGAATGGTAGCAGATTATTGATACATATCTTAAAACACGCTTAATACCAGTTTTAAATTACGTGGTGAGATTCAGCACTCCTCCATTAAAACGAGGAGTGCGTCGCCAAAGGCGAAGTGAGGTGGTTTAATACGTTTTAATTTCATTCAAAGAATCTTAAATAAATAAGTCATAATACACTCCGCATATTACTAATCAAAGGAAGTTAAGATTGTCCTCGACCTAAATTTTACCACCCTTTTGAACCCTATTTTATAACCGATACTTCGCTTACCTTAAGTTAATTTTATATCCTACAATCAGCAAAAATTAAATTTAGATAAATGAAGAAAGTATTTCTACTTTTGCTACTTGCATTTACCATAGCCATAAATGCGCAAACCAACCTACTGCCCGATGCAAGTTTTGAAACCGGAAGCATCACAGGATTAAACGATGATTATTACAATTATGCCGGTAAAACACTTTGGAGAGCCTGGCCTTTCATAGGTTTCGAAGCAGATACGGAAATAAAAAACAGTGGATCCCGCTCTTTAAAAGTGGTATTTCGTGATTATGGTTCAGGAACACCTACATTCCGAACTGAACAATATCCTGAACTGGAAACAGGTACTTACCAATTCTCATTTTACTACAAAACAGATATCGATCGTTCTGCATCCGAATTTAATGTTGATATTCGTTATGGAACCCAAACCGCTGGCACAACAAGTATTGGCATTTATGATGTTCAAATAAAAAGCGAGGCCAAAGATGGTTTTGTAAAAGCCATGGTTGAGTTTGAAACAGATGAAAACTTCACAACATTTGCCCCGTATATCAGGGTACCGTTCATTTCTGACGGAGCATTCTTTCATATTGACGATGTAATGTTAAACAAAGTTTCTACGGAGCCCAAGGCTACCATGCCTACCCCCGAACAGGGCGCCACAGGAATAGGTACTAATACCACTACTTTACAGTGGATAAACGGTGTAAATGCTGTAAAAAGAAATGTTTATCTGGGAACATCAGCCGGTAACCTTCAGCAAGTAGCTACCGAAATTACTACTACGTCCCACCAGCTAACTGATTTAGAAAATGAAACAGAATATTTTTGGCGGGTGGATGAGATGGATGCTTCTGGAACTATAACAACCGGTGACGCATGGAGTTTTACAACCCTCACATACTACGAGGAGAATATGGATCTTATACAAACGCAACGTGTTGAGTCCGATAATGTAATTAGCTGGAAACAGTTTGGTCCCGGAAACGCCGGTTTTGTTAACTTTCTGCGTTACCACCCTCTCCTACCCGATTTCTGCCTGACTTCGCCGGATATGCTTAACACTTATCAAACCGAAGACAACGGAAATACCTGGCATACCGTAAAAGATGTGGATGGCAAAGGGGATTTCTCTCGTTTGTACGATATGTTCTATTCTGCCAAAACCGAGAAATTTGCCATTGCCATTGAGAGCTCTAGATTATACATCAGTAACGATACGGCTCGCAGCTGGCAAGTGATAAAGGATTGTCCATGGTACACACACATGGATACCGATGGAAACGAAGGACGCTCATGGTATCGTAAAATTTCGGCAGTAGCTATCGACCCTCAGGATGACAATACCTGGTATGTGGGTGCAGGAAACTTTTGCCGTGGCCAGCAACAACTGTGGAGCACAGTAAGCTCCCCTACCTACGCTAATCCCCGTGGTAACGAAAACATATACAACAATATTAAATACCAGGGTAAAATCTGGAAAACAACCGATGCAGGAGAAACCTGGACTGAATTTACGAATGGATTTGATGAAAAAGCCCAGTTCTCAAGAATCATCATCCATCCCGAACATGATAATATGATTTTTGCCGGTTCGCAATATGGTTTATACAAGTCGACCGATGGAGGAACCTCATGGACAAATATTGGTGAGGGCAAACTGGATAACAACACCATTATGAACATGGATTACTACTACGACGCAGCATTGCACAGATTTGTGTTGTATGTAGCGGATCAAGTCCGTTATTATCCTGATGGACAATCCACCCGCTGCAATGGTGGTATCTTTAAATCAGAAGATAACGGAAATACATGGACCAACATCAATGGCAATTTAGGTCTGGATATTAACCAATTAACAGGCGGAGTTCCATACAATTACTATCAATATATTGCAAAATGGTTCGGCATAACCGTGAATGAAGCGCAAAGCACCTATCCAATTCTACCGACTGCTGCATTGCAATATTTCAACTCATTAAATATTGACCCGAGTGGAGAAGATGCCTTATATGTGGGTTTCTATGATGCGCAGGTTCAGAAATCAATTACACCCGGGCGTTTATGGAAAACAACAGATGGAGGTCAGACTTGGATTAACGTAGCTCGTGATTATGGTACTGCCTGGGAAGCAGACAAAGCCTACTGGGAAAGCAGAAACAACCCATACAATGACAACATGGAGGAAGGTCACCAGATCTCGAACCAACAGTGGAACCAGAACTATCCTTTACGTTCGTTAAGATATAGTGCAGTTAATGCACGCGGTGATGTCATGTTGCTGTATGCCCATAATACCTTCCGCAGTACCGATGGAGGAACTTCTTTCAAGCAGATTGACGAAACCTATACCAGCCATGGAAATATAATGCCTGCAGGAAACAGTAACCTTCCGGGCCAGTGCATCTGGCAAGACAAACGGTTGGGCGAAGATATTTTATATTGCGGTTCGGGTGAGCACCACTTGTGGAAAACCACAACCGACGGAACTGATGGCAAGCAGGCGGTGAAATACCTGAACGGTGCCCAAGAGAGCGTATTTGCGGGTGCAACCCATCCTTGGGACGAGAACACCGTTTATACCACCTCTATGCGTCAAAAAGATTTAGACAGGATTTATAAGTCTACGGACGGAGGAGAGACCTTTGTCGATTGGGGAAAAGCCACTGAAGCAGAAGAATGGATGAGAACAAACCATATTCGCATTGACCCTGTAAATCCTGACAACATGTACTTTGGAGTAACGGAAGTAGCTGGATCTGGCGGAGGAAGCGGAACCGATGGCCCGGATAAAGACAAAGAAGGTGGTTTCCATAAGTCCAGCGATGCCGGCAAAAACTTTGCCCCAAGCAACAGCGGAATGCCGGCCAAGGTTTGGGTACGAGATATTGAGTTCGACCCTAGAGACGATACCAGGGCATCCTTATTTGTTGCAGCCCCTTGGAACGAAGAGGTACAAATAGATGGAGGTTTATTCCATTCAACCAATAGAGGTTCCAGCTGGACCGAAGTTCATGTCTCCGATAAAATTGAAGGGGTCAACAATATAGCTTTCGACCATACAGGACGTTTATATGCTACCGCAGGAAGAAGGGCTGCTGCGGGTAATGCAGGAGGTTTGTTCTACAGCGACGATTACGGACAGAGCTGGACTCAAATTTTTGAGGCCGAATTTGTGGAAAACTTTGACATTTCTCCTTTCGACCGCAATGTGTTGGTTTTCTCAATGGGCGAATTGGCAACAAACCCCGGAGTATTTATCAGTTTGGACAGGGGAAAAACATGGACTAAAAGCAATCAAACAATAGGCACGCCTAATAAAATAACCCAGATAGAGTTTGACTTACACGACCCAAATACCCTTTGGCTTTCTGTAATGGGCAGTGGTTTTTATAAGGGCACTTTTACAGGTGGAGATAACACTCGTAAAATTACCGTTACTCCCGGTACTTCAAAAATAGAGATTAACGGCACGGTTCAACTACAGGTATCAGCACCTGAAATATCGGGCATATTAATGTATAAATCTGGCAATACAAGCGTGGCAACCATTTCGGAAGATGGTCTGGTGACCGGGGTAAAACAAGGTGCTGTTAAAATATGGGTTACTTCCGAGGATGGAAGATATTCTGACTTTGTTTATTTGGTTGTAAGCGGAACCGACATAGGTATCCGAAACCAAAGACATATTGATTTATCTGTTTATCCTAACCCGGCCAAAGAGCTTTTATTTGTCAAAGGTGATTTCACAGGGAATTTAGGAATGAGAATTTACGCCCCAAACGGAATTCTGGTGAAACAGATAAACTGCGGCAATTCTAATAGCATAGATATTTCAAACTTAAACCCTGGTTTATATTTCTACTTACTGGAAAACGGCGAAGGTGTTGCAACCGGGAAGTTTTTGAAGGAATAGTATCGAAAATTATTAATGTTGCAATTTTATAATCCTATAAGAGGTTGTCTCAAAGGTCAAAAATATTTTGACTTAACTTAAAAATTGTAAGCACCTTTTAAATGGCTCTTCCCTTTGCTCCTTAGGGTAAGGGGAAAGTACGCCGCCAAATGGAACGAAGGGACATCACAATTCAAGAATTTTTATGTACTTTGGGAGGCGGTGGGAAGGGGACTTATTAGCCTCCCAAACTACAATTCCTACTTTCTACTGTTAAGCAAAATACTTTTGAGAAAGCCCCAAACGAAAAAACCAATGGCTGTATCTAAGATTCAACATTAAACCCGCAATATGCATTAGAAAATCTATTACACATTGAAATTGTATCAAAACAAGACACTCCGCTGCTTCACTTCAACTCACCATAACGATGCTACCGAAAGTAATCGGGACAAGTGATGCCTCGTTTCAGTAATGCTTTGTTTTATTGTACTTGCAATGCTCATGACGAACCTCCAATACATAATCCGGGTTAAAAGGTGGTATTATGGGATGATTCAAAGACGAATTTAATTTTAAGCTAAAGTATTTTAAAAACGCGGAATCCATGTGTCTATGTGTTCATATTGTACTTCTCATGCTATGTAAATAATAATTGCCCGGATAAATTTAAAGGATCGTTAACCGGATTGGCGTTTTACTATGCTTGGAACGAGGAATCAAAAAACATGTTTCGGATATTGAAATGATCATACTTCCCTTGACGGATGTTGGTTTAGCAATGGACCGGGTTTTGTACTATCACTCCTGGGGCAACGGCAGCAAAGCGTGGAGCGGCAAAGTAAGCGACTTGTTCTACCATGTATACAAGAAAACCATTGATAAAAGATTTTGCTGATTACAGTTGGTACATGCCGAAAAAGATTAGGGGTTACGAACTGTCTGACCAAACCAAAGTTGGCTGCTTTCAATACAATTTTATATGCCCTTTATTCTGCCTATGAAATTTAAAAATGCTGTATCATCCAAGGTTCTGGATTCATTGGATTGCCGAATAAGCACCTCACCATCTTCGTTTTTAATATAAAATTTAAAGATAAAATCGGCATTTTCATCAATGCCCATTTTACCAAACCGAAGATCGGCCAGATAAAGCCCATTTTCATCTTCATTTACGTGATAATAACCTTTCGTAAACCGAATTAGCTTATTTATATGTTCGTTTTCTGCTATTGCATCAAGTTTGGCCTCGTTTCTGGGGATAAACAAAAAATCCGCAGGTATCCTTGAATCAAAGTTGGAATGCAATGCCATATAATATCCTGAATCTGATTCAGCCAATCCCATCCACAGAAAATTGCTTAGCGGCAAGGGCGTCGTTTTAAATCGTTCATACGTAATATGTTGTTTTGCAAAGGCTTCTTTAAAAACTGAATTAATATGCACTTTATTTCCTACGGTTCCCAACAAATACAACGAGGTAAGAATAATTGTGCTTGATATAAGCCTTCGCCTCAGCAAAGATTCTCTTCTTAAAAATGGAATTACAAGCAATACAAGGATAAACGGAAGCGTGTAAAAAATATCGACAATACCGATGGTTCCCAGTTCAACCCTGAAGTCTGAAAATGGCAATAAAGCGCCCGTACCGTAAGTGGTAAAATAGTCTAATATGGGATGTGTAAATACTGCCCAGAAGATTAGAATCGTCCATTCGCCCCTGGTGATGTTCATCTTTTTCCGGTGAAAACGATAAATAAGCCAACCCAGCACAGGAGCCAACAAAAAAGAAAAAATTAAGCTATGACTAAAGCCCCGGTGTACAAAAAGTCCGTCCACCTCACTAAAGAACGGAGTTATCAACACATCTAAATCTGGAATTAATCCGCCAACAGCACCCCAAAAAATGGCCTTGTTTCCTGCTTTTTTACCAAGAACAAGCTCTCCCACACCGGCCCCCAAAACGGTTTGTGTAACTAAATCCATAATTTTTAAAATTTAAGTTATTCTAAGTACTGTTTCTTAATCTAAACCTTTTTAAGTATTTTTTGTTCAACTTTAAAATGTATTACATTAAACACTTTGGTTGGCCGATTTGATAAAAAGCCATCTTCACTAACCACCTAATCTCTCTTTACAATGGAGATGTAAACAGTATCAACCTTTAAAACATTATATTATGCTTCGCATATTTAAAAAGAAATCAAAAATTGAAGTATTACAAAAGAAATACGAGCGCTTATTGAAAGAATCCTACCAATTATCTACGGTTAACCGAAAGGCCAGTGATGAAAAAGTAGCTGAGGCTAATGCCATTTTGAAAGAGATTGAACATCTGGAAACTGTCAAACGTAATTAATATGAAAACAATACTTATAGCAATTATGGGACTTTTCTTGATTAAAGGTGAAAAAACATTGTTCGACTTTGGCACGCCGGAAAATTCGGGAGATTGGAAGATCGTCAACGATGGGGTAATGGGAGGCTTATCTAAAAGCGATTGGGTTTTAAACCCGGATGGCACGGCCACATTCAAAGGAATTGTTTCCTTGGAAAACAATGGGGGATTTGCTTCTGTTCGAACGTTTGTGGCCCCATTGGATCGAGATCATTTTAAGGGGGTGAAGGTACGTGTGAAAGGTGACGGAAACTGGTATAATATTCGTTTTCGAACAGATCGGAATTTTGATGGCTATGCCTATCAGGCCAAAATAAAAACGGACAAAGGCAATTGGAAGGAGCATGCCATCCCTTTCGAAGATTTTAAACCAACTTTTAGAGGGAACACCTTGAAAAACAAGCCGGCATTAGAATCTAAAAACATTTCTCAAATAGGTATTCTTATTTCGGATAAGCAAGCCGGAAATTTTAAATTGATACTGGATTGGATAAAGTATTATAAATAACCTCACTATTAGCTTGAAATGCCAAACAACTGCCCTCGCCGGTTATCATGGCAGTTGAAAAAACGGAATATTTTATTCAATGGCCGCAATCCTGTTAATATCTGCGCCTTCAAGGTGCTTCAGCTGTTGCGGGTGAAAGTATAAATTAATCATGGCCCGTGATAATTTCGTGGTTGTAGTAACCGACTTCATGCGTTTCATCAGCGGGAAAAAAGGCCTGAAAATAAAATATAAAGTGTTGTACAATCCTGTTCGCGACTTTACTCCTCGCTCCGGTATAATTGCTCCGGGGCGAAAGGCATATGCATCCTTAAAACCCATGTTGAGAATCATATTTTCTGTTTTCCCTTTTACCCGGGCCCACATCAACCTCCCTTTTTCTGTACTGTCCGTGCCTGTTCCGGAAACATAGTTGAAAACCATGTTGGGATTGATTCCGTAGAGTTCAGAAGCAAGCGCTTTAGTGATGGCATATGTTAATTGGGTGTATTTCTCTTTGCTCATTCCTGCCGAGGATACCCCCATACAATGGCAACATACATCGTATCCTGCAAGTAGCTCTCTAATTGCAGTAAAGTCGTTAAAATCTTTATGAATTACTTCGTTTACCTTTGGATGCGTTATGCCCAGTGAATTTCTGTTAATGATCAAAACCTTCTCTACCCTTGGATCGTCGATACATTCAAGTAACAAACCTATCCCTATAATGCCGGTTGATCCTGTTATAATTGCTTTCATGAGTAATCTAATTTAATTCCTGTTTATAATAAATCGTTAGATTTTAGATAAGAGATAATTGACTTATTTTCAAGGCGCTGAAGACAAATCCATTCCCTCAAATATCGATTATTCCAAAACAAAGCTAAGTCAGGTACTAAAAAATGTTTAACGAATTGCTGTAATAACAAAACTAATCTAAAATTGGATTGGAACGTATACAATTTACTGAAATACTCATACATTTTACAGGTGACCAAAGAATATCCTCCAGGCTTGGTACTTTACCTCTAATACGCCGCTATTTTTTGGCAGAATATCGGTATAAAATACGTTGGCAAAATTTTTAATTTCGTATGGCGACTGCCATGGAATTTATAAAATGTTTGCAACGTATTTAATTTTTAAAGGTTATAAGAATCAAATTCTTTAATAGAAAATAACTTCTTATTTCTAATCTGTAATTCAATAAATATAATATTTACCGACGCATTCCTGTTTTGAATCTCAACTTTTCTAACATATGAAATTTTACCTGTAAAAATGCCAAAGAAATAATTATAAACCCTGAATATTGAAATAGGTACACTGTATTTTATTTTCTCTTTAAATGTTAACTCATCAATTATCAAGTTGTCTGGTCCTTTCTGCTTGTAATGGTTATATATGAAAAAATCTAGTTTATCACTACCTATAAATAATTGCGATAATCTGTAGCCAATGACAGAAAAGACAATTACCGAAATGAACAAATTAATTATTTCTAAATACTCCATTTATGCGATTGTGCTAAACGATTACAATTACTTATTAAGCATTATTGTTCCTTTATTTTTTCAATTTCGGATGCATGACAGTCAAATTTTTAATCAAAGATTCCAATGGTTTACGTTTTTCTTTCGAGATATTTCTATTGTCAGCATTTATTACAATTACTAAATCTAAGTCAGGTACTACATTTATGATTTGCCCTCCATTTCCAGGGATAAACCAAGAATTAAATCCGTATTCAGTTTTCACCATTTGCCATTGATAACAACTATATAAAGGATACCTTATTTCAATGTATGGTTCAAATATTTTGTCCATCCATTCTGACGAAACAATTTGTTTGTCATTCCATTTCCCTTTATTCAAATGTAGCAATCCATATTTCGCAATATCTCTAGATTTTAGTTTTAGTCCACCTCCAACATCATAAATTCCATTTTTTGAAAACCAATGATAATCTTTTATTCCAAGAGGTTTGAAAAGGCTTGTCTCAGTATACTCTGCCATATTTTGTCCTGTTGATACCTTTATTATCTCTCCAACGATGATATTGTTTGGTCCACTATAAGCATATTTAGTCCCAGGCATTGCCTCCATAGGTAATTCAATTGAGGCTTTAAATAGATTATCCACCTTATCCATTTTATAACCCATGTTATTGGGGTCGTTAACAGGTAAAGAAACTTCATCCCATTCAAATCCAGCTGTGTTTGTCAATAGATGCTGTATTGTGATTTTGTCTTTTAGCGTGTCATTGGATTGAGATGAATAGTCAGGAAAGAAGTCGAGCATTTTTTCATTTTCATCTTTAATTTTCCCTTGCTCTATGGCTATACCTGTCATAATCGCACTGAAACTTTTAGTTGTAGACGCTAAAAAATGTAAATGATTCTCATCCCAGTCATTATAATATTGTTCCACCAAAAGTTCATTTTTGTGAATAATCAACACACTATGCAGATGGCCGTACAGTCCACTACAAATATCTTTATTGACTGTCTGAAATGCATCAAAGTCAAAATGATGTTGCTCCAGTGTAGATACTATTAATCCGTCATTTTTGTCTAAAGGTGCTTGATAAGAGCAGTCTATTTTCTGTTTACAGCTTATAAGGCTTATAATAATAAGTAACCCTATTGATTTTTTCATATCGTAGAATTTTTCTTGATTTTAATAACACCTAATCGGGATAGAATAGCGGATTACTCCCCCTAAAACAAAACTAATCTAAAATTAGATTGAAACGTATACAATTTACTGAAATACTCATACATTTTACAGGTGACCAAAGAATATCCACCAGGCTTGGTACTTTACCTTCTCTACGCTGCTATTATTTGGCAGAATATCGGGGTCAGGCAGATTATCCTAATCGGTCGGGCTTTTGTCTTTGAGCCAGAAAATATCCAAATTGGTTTTATCTCTTGCCAATATTTCTTCATAGGTGAATTTCCACCACCGACCATCGGGATTTTCTTCACTCCAGGTTTCGGTAGGTTTGTGGCGGTTATCGGGATTGTAGCGCTTGACAAAGTCGGCTAAACCAGCCATCGTCATTTGCTTTTTCTTAAGCGTACGGTGTAGTTGGTACGGTAATCGTAAATCCACACATCTTTGGTTTGTGCTACTTTACTGGCAGGCTTATTATCGAAGAATAACACATTGGCTTTTACGCCATGCGCATAGATTAACCCCGTAGGTAAACGCAGGATGTGTGTAACATTGGTGGGGTGGTTCATTTTTGATCGTTATTGCAGAGAAAATTCATGAATTTTCTCTGCAATAATAAAAATATCAACAACCATGCACATCATCATAACCATAAAACCAACCGTATCAATCACCATTGTGATTGAATTTGTCCTCCTCCCATTTTTTGGGGTTGTTGATAATGTAATTTTTAATGCGTTGGTAGGATTTATCATCACGGATAATATGGTCGTGGTAATTGGGTTGCCAATTTTTATTGCCGGGTGTGTTGTTCAATAAATTAATATGTTTGGATGTTTGCATCTGTAATTTGCCCAATATTTTGGGGATTATCATTTTTCGCCGTTGTTTACGGTATTGTTTTGTTTCATCGGTGGTTGGTTTGTAATTGGGGTTGTTCCACCATGGTTGAATGGTTATTAATGGGGCGGGGGTCGGGGCGGGGGTCGGGGCGGGGGTCGATAGAGAAAATTCATGAATTTTCTCTACGTGACCATCACAATCCACGTGACCATTACCATTACCATTACCATTACCATTACCATTATCATTACCATTACCGTTACCATTATCATCACCATTATTACCCGTATATTTTTGGGTTAATTCAATCAATAAATGAATATGGTTGGGCATTATGACCCATTCATCCATAACAACACGATGATGATAATCAGGCATTTTAAATATTTCGTTTTTAACAATTTCACCATACATCGATAATAACATTTCACCATTTTTTATTTCACCCAAAAAACATTCCCTGTTGAATGTGCATATGGTTATGAAATAGTAACCTGGGGATGAATAATCCCAATATTTACAACGATTAGGTTCAATGCGATATTTACCGTTGAATTTTGTCATTTGTTTTTCTATGAATTTTCTCTGCGCCGCTAATGCCTCGTTTAATTCGTTAATAATGTGGTCCATCTCGATACCAAATAATTGTTGCATTCTGCCTCGTCTACCTTGCGCATCAAATGGTGTGTAATCTAAATCCTCTATTTCAATATAATAGTTTTTTTTCAACTTGCGAACAACTCTTCAACAATCCCATATCATAGGGGCTTGCATCTGCTTTGTGCTTTGTGAATAGCATCAATACCGGGCTATTGCGTTCTTAAATATTCGCACTTAACTGTATCTACTTTTTCAAATCGACTGACAACCTTCTCTACCTCCGACTGGCGTATACTGAACTCTATTTCGCACGACAAGTCAAACTTTTGATTTGTCATATTCAAGCCCTCATCTTTAACGATTTTCATAACATCGTTCATCACCAAATAATCGAACTTTATACTGTACATGTCGTTAACGGTTTTTTCTACAATTACGGCATTGTTTATGGCATCAGCCGTAGCCTCTTTATAAGCATGTATCAAGCCGGGAACGCCCAGTTTGGTCCCACCAAAATATCGGACGACCACCACTAGAATATTGGTCAGCTCCATCGACCTTAATTGGCCGTGAATAGGTTTGCCTGCGGTACCGGACGGTTCTCCGTCGTCATTGGCCCGATAGCGCAAACCGTCGGTTCCCAACTGCCAGGCAAAGCAGTGATGCCGTGCATCGTAGAATTCGTCCTTTAACTGGCGGACATGTTCTTTTATCTCTTCCTCGCTGTATACCGGATATGCATACGAAATAAACTTGCTTCCTTTCTCTTTGTATATTCCTTCAGAAGGCTTATCGATGGTTTTATAATTATCTATAATGTCGGCCATAATTTTTAGTAGAAGTGCAAATTTACAAAAAGATAATTAATACAATACCATTCGTAATGCAGCGGCAGGATAACAAGTTTATTTTTCGAAGTCAACCTACAAACCGCAAGCAAGGGGTAAGCCGTTCCACCCTTACGGCCTGAGGTCAGGGGAAAGCACGCCGACCAATGGAACGAAGGGACATCCCGATTCAAGAATCTTAATTACTTCGTGAGGCGGCGGGATGGGGGATACTCAAATATCTGCCTTACAAATCGTATATTCTATTGTTAAATAAAATACCTTTGATACGCTCCCAGTCTCTTGGGCCAAAGCTTACGGTGCAAAGATGCTATAATTAATTACCTTTTTTCTTTGTATTATTATAGTAACTATGCTGCAAGTTATATCCTGTAGAGGGAGTCTAATAATGTTTATATTTAAAGTGGGACTTACAGATTAAAAGCAGAGAGACTCAGTAATCCCCAACCCCGCATCTTTGATGCAGTACTTCATCTAGATTCGGAGCTCAGGGGAAGAGCCATTTGCTCTGCACTTACAAATCGCAGGTTTACAATTTTCATAAACTTAATTTCGGACACCCGGTATACCGCCCATCCGCTTTAGCCTTGCCATTAACGCTTAACTTCACCTTTATGGCTGGGCAGACAGGCAGGCAAAAAGACTCACGCCCCGCAAGCTAGGGAGATGCTTATCTTTGTTGATTTGTATAAGGTAAAAAACAGGTGAGGCTTAACCGTCATTTCAGACATGACACTAGTTGCACTGTAAGTGCCTAAAAGAAAAGGGATGCCCATATTGCATAAACATCCCTTTCGCCAATTAAACTCAACATTTCCTACATAGGATTATATACCAAGTCAATTTTTTGTTCTTGCGAATCCCCCTTGTTTGTTCTTAGAATAAATTCTATTTTATTCTCATCGTTTAGCTCCCCAATAGATGACAAATCCATTAGATTGTACGATTTATAGGTGTAATACTGTGCGCTAACATCAGCTGATTCAGGATAATAGTTACGCAAATCCAAAATAACAGGTTCTCCCTCTTCTTGCTGTGTTTCGTCGTAACACAACGAAAAAATATGTTCCCCATCCTGCTGGTCATAATAAACTTGTATGTTTAAATAATCCCCGGCAATGTGGTAGTCTGTTAAGGTAATAAACCCGTCACCAATGGTATCCCTGCTGGTTTCATCCAAGGTTACAATATCCGAAAAATCTACATCATAGAATCCTTGCAGCTCTACTAAATGATCATATAAGATAGGTACTTCGGGTGTTTCTTCGATAATAAAACTAACAATTACCCTATCGTAAGGTTCCAGGTCAAGTTCAGAGTCATCAAACTCAACCACCTTGAGTTTCTCCCCGGTGTCAATATCCACATAATAGTATCCCCCATCGTTATATATGAATCCGTAGTACGTATAAATGGTCGGTGATGGCTCGCTTTCCTCCACGCAACTCATCATACCCATCAACATCACCAATAAAAATCCTATTTGCTTTAATTTCAATAATTTCATATTACTATGTATTTTACGTGTGTTATTTATTCTGTTTAAAAGTACTATTTCCCTTTATATATTCAATACTTGCTTGATTGATTTAATTGTGAAAGGTTGCGTGTAAAAGATAATATTTTGCTTTATTTTTATCCTCCATCATTTATACAATAAAGTATGCCATCTAAAAACAACAAGGCCGTTGACAATAGTGCTATTTACATTGGAAAAATTCCTGGCGAAGAAGCCTTATTGGCAGGCGATGAAATATACGAAGTCTTTCGGGTTGAGGATGGCCTTCCTTTATTTTTAGACGATCATCTGCATCGTTTGGAGGCCAGTTTCATAAAACTTGGTTTTAAGAATCATTTCCAGTATACGGAATTGAAAGATGCTGTAAAACAAATCATCCAACAGAACAAATTAGCCAATACCAATATTAAAATATCGTGCCTTATTGATAAAAAGGGGGCTTGTTCCAAATATATTTTTAGCCTACCTTCCATTTACCCTACCCCAGAAATGTATTCCAATGGAATACAAACCATTCTTTTGGAAGCTGAAAGAGTGGATCCGAACATCAAAAAGGGACACACCCAGGTTCGGGAAATGGCTAATTCAGAGATTAAAAAGGAACATGTTTTTGAAGCTTTGCTGGTAAACCACGACGGAAACATAACCGAAGGAAGTCGTTCTAACGTTTTCTTTATGGTTGGAGACACTATTTATACGGCACCTTCCCACATCGTACTTGAAGGAATAATGCGTATGAAAGTATTGGAGCTTATACAGGAGTTAGGTTATAAAATGAAACTTGAATGCCTACATGAGTCTCAACTTGCATCCATCGATGCCGCATTTATAACAGGCACCTCCCCCCGAATATTACCTATTAAGCGTATTGGTGGCCATATCATTGATGTTAAACACAAGATGATGAGGAACCTGATGACCAAACTAAATGAGAAGATAGCGGCCTATAAAATAAGTGCCGACACGCAATAAGCATCGGCACTTTTATCCTTGATTCTAATCTTAATTAAACCCTGATTACCGTATTAGAGGTGCGTAACGATTATTTAAACACCATAAAACAAGGAGTTGCCGAAACGAGGCACAGCCCCGTTCTGGAGAGTTGAAACAACTCAGTAAAACACCTTGTTTTGAAGTAGTTTAATTGCATAACAGGATATCCCATGCATATGGCGGGTTAAACTCTTGCCAGGATATTATTAAAAGTTTCGCTCGGACGCATCGCTTTTGAAACCAGCTCTTCGTCGGGTTGATAATATCCACCAATGTTTACGGCTTTACCTTGCGCATCAATCAGATCCTGTGTGATTTTACTTTCATTGTCTGTTAACATCAGCACCATCTTAGCAAACTTGCGCTGTAACTCCACGTCTTCGGTTTGCTCGGCCATGGCTTTTGCCCAATATAGTGCCAGGTAGAAATGACTGGTCCTGTTATCCGGTTCATTCACCTTACGCGACGGAGATTTATCGTTCAAGAGAAACTGGCTGTTGGCCTGATCCAGCGCTTTTGCCAAAAGAACAGCTTTCGTGTTGCCCGTTTTGTTACCCATATCTTCCAACGAAACCGCCAAAGCCAGGAACTCTCCCAAAGAATCCCATCGCAGGTGTCCTTCGCTTAAAAATTGCTGAACATGCTTTGGCGCAGAACCGCCGGCTCCCGTTTCGTATAAACCGCCCCCGGCTAACAACGGAACTATCGAAAGCATCTTGGCACTGGTTCCCAGCTCCAGAATAGGGAATAAATCGGTCAGATAATCACGAAGAACGTTTCCTGTAACCGAAATAGTGTCCTCACCCGCCTTCACTCTTTTTAAGGTATATTTCATGGCCTCAACGGGAGACATTATTTTTACTTCCAACCCGGTCAAATCATGACCTTGCAAATAGTCGTTTACCTTAGCGATAATATTGGCATCGTGTGCTCTTTGCTCATCCAACCAAAAAATGGCCGGATTACCCGTTGCTTTGGCTCTGTTCACGGCCAATTTTACCCAATCCTTGATGGCAACATCCTTGGTTTGGCACATACGCCAGATGTCTCCTGCTTCCACGTCATGTTCAAAAACCGTATTCCCGTCAGCATCGGACACCTTAACCGTTCCATCCCCTGAGATTATAAAAGTTTTATCGTGCGAACCGTACTCCTCGGCTTTTTTAGCCATCAAACCTACATTGGAAACATTACCCATCGTAGTCACATCAAAGGCTCCGTTTTCTTTGCAAAAGGCAAAAACTTCCTGATAGATACCAGCATAACAACGATCCGGAATCATCGCCTTGGTGTCCTTTAAGTTACCATCCGGCCCCCACATCTGACCTGAAGTACGTATTGCTGCAGGCATTGAAGCATCAATAATAATATCGCTGGGAACATGCAGGTTGGTTATTCCCTTATCGGAATTTACCATCGCCAATTCCGGCCGGCTTTTGTATACTTCTTGAATCGCGGTTTCTACTTCTGCTTTTTTATCCGCTGGAAGGGTTGTTATTTTAGCGTAAACATCCCCCAGTCCATTGCTGGCATCTACACCTAATTCATTAAAAAGATCTGCATATTTTTCGAATACATCTTTATAATATACAGTAACAGCATGCCCGAACATAACCGGGTCGGATACCTTCATCATGGTGGCCTTCAGGTGTAACGACAATAGTACATCCTCATTCCTGGCAGCCTCAATTTCTTTCGCATAAAAAGCACGTAAGGCTTTTTTACTCATCACGGAACCATCGATCACCTCACTTTCAAGCAATTCTGTTTTTTCTTTTAAAACAGTTGCTTCGCCAGACTTAGCAATCCATTCTATTTTAACGGCCCCAGCTTTAGGTGCTACATATGATTTCTCCGAAGAATAAAAATCCCCTTCGGTCATATGGGCAACGTGCGATTTGGAATCTGAACTCCAGGCACCCATTGAATGCGGATTGTTTTTAGCGTATTGCTTTACGGCTCCCGCTACCCTGCGGTCGGAGTTACCTTCGCGTAGTACCGGATTTACGGCACTTCCCAATACTTTGGCATATCTGGCTTTGATTTCTTTTTCTGCATCCGATTTGGGTTCCACCGGAAAATCAGGTATATCGTAATTATGTTCCTGTAATTCTTTGATGGCCGTATTTAACTGCGGAATGGAAGCACTTATATTGGGTAACTTAATAATATTCGCTTCCGGTTTTTTTGCCAATTCTCCCAATTGCGTTAAGGTATCCGGCTGCTTTTGCGCCTCCGTAAGCTTTTCGGGGAAGTTTGCTATAATTCGTCCGGCCAAAGAAATATCCGTTAATTCAACTTCCACTCCTGCAGCATCTGTAAATGTTTTTATGATCGGCAATAAAGAATAGGTTGCCAATGCAGGTGCTTCGTCGGTTTTGGTGTAAATAATTTTTGATGTTTTTGTCATATCAAAAGGTTTATGGGGCAAGTCCCAAATTATATCAACTATATTTAAATACTTCACTTAAATTACAATTGCCCAACAGGTTACTCCACGTCTAAATCGAATTTTTTAGTCAGCGTCAACAATGCCGGGTTCTTTTTGGCCATCAACTTAGCTTTCTCTGCGGCTGTAAATGCTTTTGTATTTTTTTGCTCACCAACCACTAACTGGGTTTCCAGCTCCAGATTGGCATTTTTTAATTCGCTCTTTAAGAATAGGAATATATTCGTTTTCTGCTCTTTCAGTTCGTTATCCTGCGTCTGGTTTTTAAGCTTAACTTTTAATACTGTGCCTGAATGCAGCTTTGGCCTATGGTTGTTTAATATACTAGCCAAGCGAGGATTTTTAGCCTCAATTTTTTTGGCATATTTTAACCAAGCCAATTTCACCCGATCCTGATCTACGGGATCGTTCCAGCTTGGATCAATCCTGATCTCCTCTTCCTGCGACTTCGCCTTGTTGTAATCCGACTGGCTATCCCCTAAAAGATCACCTTCTCCGTGTAAGGCCGCTTTTAACGAAATTGATTTTTTCAATGGGCTCTTTTGCCCACCGCCATGTTTTACTGGGTTGTTTTTTGCAACGGGTTTTCCAGATCTGATTGGACCTGGTGACGAAGCACCGGTTGAACTTACATTTTTATCACTCCCACCGGAACCGTTTTGTTGCTTCGCCTTTTTAGCTACTTTTTTCTTTGCTGGTCCAGCACGCGAGCTACCTTCAGCAAGGCAAACTCCACATGCAGCCGCTTGTTTTTGGCGACCCTGTATTGCAAATCGCAATCATTGGTAATATTTAAAGCATCCATTAAAAAGTCGATGGAGCTTTTTTGCGCCTGAGCACCATATTTCTCTTTCACCTTAGCTCCCACATCCATCAACTGAATGGTGGCACTATCCTTACATACCAACAAGTCGCGAAGATGGGAACTCAATCCCGAGATAAAATGATGCGCATCGAAACCTCTTCGCAAAATCTCGTCGAAAATCAATAGTGTTTGCGTAGTGTCTTCTGCCAGGAAAGCGTCCACCAACCTAAAATAAAAATCGTAATCCAACACGTTCAGGTTGTCGATTATTTGTTGATAGGTAATGCTTTTTCCGGAGAAGGCCACAATCTGGTCGAAGATAGAAAGTGCATCCCGCATAGCCCCGTCAGCTTTTTGCGCTATCACGCTTAACCCCTCCTCCTCTACTTCGATACTTTCGCTTCCTGCCACATATTTTAAATGACCTACTGCATCCTCAATACTAATCCTGTTAAAGTCATAAATCTGACAACGGGACAAAATGGTAGGCAGTATTTTGTGTTTCTCGGTGGTAGCCAGGATAAAGATGGCATGTTTTGGCGGCTCTTCCAATGTTTTTAAAAAGGCATTAAAAGCAGCCTGCGACAACATATGCACCTCATCGATAATGTACACGCTGTAGATGCCTATTTGAGGGGGAACACGAACCTTGTCAATCAAACTTCGAATATCCTCCACCGAGTTGTTGGAAGCGCCATCGAGTTCATGGATATTATAGGAGCGACTCTCGTTGAACGACTTACACGATTCACACTCGTTACAGGCCTCAAAATCGTCGGTAATATTTGAACAGTTTATTGTTTTGGCAAAGATACGGGCGCAAGTTGTCTTGCCAACGCCTCGCGGTCCGCAAAAAAGATAGGCGTGAGCCAATTGACTGCCCTTGATGGCATTTTTTAATGTAGTTGTGATATTCTGCTGTCCCACTACAGAAACAAAGGTAGATGGGCGATATTTTCGCGCTGAAACAATATAATCCATGAATAACATTTTTGCTCAGGGCAAAGATAAAATTTAACATGGAATGAACACGATTTTTGGGGATTCATTTATCAACAGGCCATGCGATGGCAGCGAATTTCAATTAACCTTACCGGGACAATTTCATACCCCCACGTCCGTTATTCTTTAATAATGATTATCTTTGCATAAAAAATTGAGCGTGCAATATAAAATAAGCGATTGGCTTCCTACCACTGCCAAGGAGGTGAAGGAAAGAGGATGGGACGAGTTGGATGTGATTTTGTTCAGTGGTGATGCGTATATCGATCACCCAGCGTTTGGAGCCGCCGTTGTGGGCAGAATCATAGAAGCGGAAGGATTAAAGGTAGCTATAGTACCTCAGCCCAACTGGCGCGATGACCTGCGCGATTTTAAGAAACTGGGTATCCCACGGTTATTTTTCGGGGTTACTTCCGGCAGCATGGATTCCATGGTCAACCACTATACTGCCAATAAACGTTTAAGATCGGATGATGCCTATACGCCGGGAGGAAAAGCCGGGTTCCGCCCGGATTATGCGACCAATATGTACACGCAGATATTAAAAAAACTATATCCCGATGTCCCTGTCTTAATTGGAGGCATAGAAGCCTCGCTCCGCAGGGTAACCCATTACGATTATTGGAGCGACCAGCTGATGCCGGGCATCCTGGATTCTACCAAGGCCGACTTATTGGTATATGGCATGGGGGAAAAACCTTTGAAAGAAATCCTTCGGTTAATGCAAAAAGGAGTTCCTTTTGGGTCGCTCACCACAATTCCCCAAACGGCTTTTATGCATCATGGGGATGTGCTGCCCAAAAACAAAAACTGGCAGGACCTGGAACTGGCATCACATGAGGAATGCCTTAAAGACAAGGTAAAATACGCCAAGAACTTCAGGCATGTGGAGGAAGAATCGAACCGATGGCAGGCCGCCAGGCTCATTCAACCTGTGGGCAACACCCAGATTGTTATTAATCCCCCGTTCCCGCCTATGTCGAGCAAAGAGCTGGATGCTTCGTTCGATTTACCTTACACGAGATTACCTCATCCCAAATACAACAAAAAGGGCATGATACCGGCCTTTGAGATGATCAAGTTTTCGGTAAATATGCACCGCGGTTGTTTCGGGGGCTGCAGTTTTTGCACCATATCCGCCCATCAGGGAAAATTTATTGCCTCGCGTTCCGAAAAATCAATTCTAAAGGAAGTCAGGGCCATTACCGAGATGCCTGATTTTAAAGGTTACATATCCGACTTAGGTGGCCCAAGTGCGAACATGTACAAAATGGAAGGCAAAGACTTAAAGATTTGTGAGCGCTGTGCCCGTCCTTCGTGTATTCACCCTAATATTTGTACCAACCTGAATACCGATCATTCTGCGATGACCCAAATTTATAAGAAGGTGAACAAAATGCACGATATTAAAAAGGCGTTTGTGGGCAGTGGTGTCAGGTATGATATGCTCTATAATAAAATGGCCACAACCAAAGAACAGGAGAGCCATAAGGAATATATGGAAGACCTAATCACAAACCATGTGTCGGGAAGGCTAAAAGTAGCGCCGGAACACACTTCTGATGCTGTTTTAAAACAAATGCGAAAACCTAGTTTTAAACTGTTTCATAAGTTTAAGGCGGATTTCGACCGTATTAACAAAGCCGCCAACCTGAACCAGCAAATCATTCCTTATTTTATCTCCAGTCATCCGGGTAGCCAAGTTGAAGACATGGCCAACCTGGCTGTTGAAACCAAAAACCTTGACTTTAGGTTGGAGCAGGTACAGGACTTTACCCCTACCCCAATGACGGTGGCAACAGTTATATTTTATGCAGGCATACACCCATACACCCTGGAAAAAACTTTTACAGCCAAATCGAAAAACGACAAACAAAATCAAAGAATTTTTCTGTTTTGGTACAAACCCGAATACAAAAAGAAAATTGAGAGTTTGTTAAAACAACAAAATCAGCAAGAACTGATCAACAAGCTTTTTACCAAAGAAAAAAAAGAAGTATATTTCTCGAAGAAAAATTTTGTTAATTCATCAAACAGACGTCGGCGTGGCCGAAACAACTAATTTTATTAATTATAAACCCAGTAAAACCACTGAATTAATAAAATAGAAGCAAATACTTAACAATATGAAGAAATTTTTCCTGGCCTCACTATTGACCATATTCCTATCGGGCTGTGCTGAACTAATGCAAGTGGTAAATACGATAGAAATGGATGTGCCTTTGTCTGAAACCGAAGTGGCATCCGGCCTTAAAGAAGCCCTGCGTGTAGGAACCGACTCCGCAGCTCACCGCTTAGCCCTTAAAGATGGCTATTTTGGCGATGAAATGGTGAAAATATTATTGCCGGCGGAAGCCGACATTATTGTAAATAATGCCCATAAAATACCCGGCGGACAAAAACTGATTGACGATGTGGTGCTGGGTATAAACAGGGCTGCCGAAGATGCCGCCAAAGAAGCCGGTCCTGTTTTTTATAAGGCGATTACCGAGATGACTTTCACCGATGCCATGAATATCCTGAAAGGTTCCGACAACGCTGCTACCGAATATTTTAAATCAAAGACCTACCAGGAATTGTTCAATTTATACAGCCCTAAAATTAAGAACTCCGTAGACAAGGATTTAATTGCAGGTTATTCGGCTGGCGATACCTGGTCGACGATGACATCAAACTACAATAAAGTGGCCGGATCTTTTGTAGGTCAGATGGCCGATTTAAAACCTGTAGAGGTGGAATTGGAAGGCTACCTTACCCAAAAGGCTTTGGACGGTTTATTCCTTAAACTGGCCGAAGAAGAAAAGAAAATACGAACTGATCCTATTGCCAGGGTAACTGATATTTTAAAGCGGGTGTTTGGGTGATGACAGATTAGAGATTTTTGAGATAAGAGACTATAACCAGGGGGGCGCTTTGAGCGAAGAGCTTTCGGTTTGTTTATTCTTGTGGCGAATATTCATATGTTGTACAAACTCACCCGTGATTTATTTATAAGTTATAGAATTTCATTAATATCCTCTGAAACCATCTGGCGGGCAAAATACTTTTCAACTTCGGCATCATTAACTCAATGGGAGCTGCTACCCTATATTTTGGTTTTAGGTATTTCTTTTTAAGCAATTTCTCTACTTTATATGCCACTTTCATAGGATCGGGTGCATGAGCCACATTCGCTGTTACCGTTGCATCAATATGTTCGAATTGTTCCTTATATGGTGAGTTTTTCACATCCCCCGGTATTTTTCTACCCGAAGAAACCTCGGTTTTAAAATCTCCTGGTTGAATAACACAAGCGTCTATGCCAAATTGTTTGATCTCCATACATAACGACTCCGTTAGGATATCGAGCATGGCTTTGCTCGCCGAATATACACCGTTATATGGCAAGCCTGCTTCTGCTGCCAGCGAACTGACCATGATAATACGACCTCTCCTCTTAGGACGCATAATAGGTAAAACTGCCCTGTTCACCCGTTGAATCCCATACACATTTAATTGAAGAACTTCATCTATCTCCTCAGGTTTGTAGGTTTCTACCGGCCCCAGTGCTCCACGTCCTGCACATTGGATTAAAACATCAATCTGATCAAAATGTGATATGGCTTTATGTATCGCATGATCAACCGACTATTGACTGGTCACATCCATTTTGAGCCAACTTATACCCTCCTTATTCAACTCATCATCTACTCTTCGGCCGCAACCCATTATATGATGTCCTTTGGTTGCTAAATAAGTGGCAATGGACTTTCCAATACCTGATGTGGCGCCTGTGATAAGTATATTCATGATGATTAGATTATTGATGCTGCAATAATAATACTTTTCAAATTACCCTGATGTTAACCCCGGAAAGATAATACTAATTCCTGTTTTGCATCTTTGCAAACCGAGAATTAAAACTAAGAAAAAAAGGCCACTCCCACGGGAGCAGCCTAGATAAACCATATTAATCAGAAAATTTAATTAAGGACGTGGATTAGGAACATAAACGCGATAGTTATCAATCCAAAGCGCTTGCGTTTCACCTCCATTATAACGCAAGAAGTTAAAATATAATACTCCAGTTTTACCTTTTGTATCCGCACTTACATTGATCGTTTTCCTCACAGTTTCCCATGATCCAACTCCACCTTGGTTAGCTGAACTCCAGTTACCTCCGGCATCATTGGATCCACCGCCTAACCATGTACTTACTCTTCTTTCTAAAGCTCCACCAATATTACCGGCTCTCTGCGCTTCATAAGCAATCTCAATGACATCTCCTTCTGCTACTTCTAATCCTTGAATAACGGCAAAACTGCAGTTTCCGGGACCTTTTACAATGGCTCTACACCAACTTCCTTGATAAGGTTTAATCGGGTTTGCTACTGAAGATTCATTAACAAACTCTGCGGTTCCTTCATTATTAGTATTGTACATCCATACTGACTGATCCTCCATATCTGTATTTAACAGAAGATTATGTCCGTATACACATGGTTCATTCGCTAAATCTAACGGTACAACCAGTCCAGTCGCATCCTTTAATGACCCTGCCGAAGTAAATGATAACAGAACTTCGTCATCACTATACATTTGGTCTGCGAATGTAATTTCTAAGGTTTTTTCTCCTGTAACAGTTAGCCTAATTAATTCCGGTGTAAGAACCGCTCCGCTATTAGTATTAATTGTTAATGAGAATTCATTGATAGCTTCACTTGGTAATGTTTGGGCTATTGGGTGGTTATACTGTATCTCTATTTTATTATCCGTTGCAACTGCCCTGATAGGCTTAACATTAAGTTGTTCAACGACTATAAACCCAACTTTTTCCACAATATCTTCTGTGATACCTTCGGCTCCATCATCACGTCCAGCTGTAAGTGTAACATCATATACACCTGCTTTAGTGAAAATCATCGTTGGATTCAACTGATCAGAAGTTAATGTTTCAGGCCCTACAAATTGCCAATCAAACAGCGTTGGAGAACCTTCAACCGTTGTGGTAAATACGACAGGATAACCCATGAACTGATTAACAACACCAGCTTCATTAACAGGGCTTGCTATATAATCAGCCGAAACAGGGATCTTATTAATTGGCAAAGAAACAGTAGATGTTACTTCTTCACCATCAGAAGATCTGGTAGAAGTTAAACTGATAGATGCTTCACCAGGCTTTGACAAATTAACTCTGAATAACTGCTCGTCGGAAGACATAGTCTCCCCGGCTTGCGTAATAGTCCAGGTTCTGTTATCAACCCCTCCTTCGGTATTGTCAATTAAATAAAAGGTCTGCCCCATATCAACATCAGTAACATCATCACCCTGTGCATTTTTAATTACAATATGCCCACTTAGGTTGCCCATGAGCTCTTTGACATCTACCTCTCGGTCATCCTTTGAGATATCCAAACCCTTGTAGTCCTCTTCATCACATGAAGTAACACTAAGGATAATAAGCATTAAGGATAAAAAATATAATATCTTTTTCATACAATTAAATTTAAGATTTAACAAGCGGTAAAATCCACAAAGTCTATTTACCGCATGTTAACATTTTAATTAATCCATCCAATCTTCTAGAACAATTTCCGTATTGGAATATATCAAAGTATCCGTTACACTGTGCTCAACGCCATCCATTGTATAATTGTATTTACAAATAAATCGATTGTTAGCATAGTCGTAGTTAGAACCTCCAGCTACCAGGGTTATATCAGAACCATCGGCAGCAGTGATTATACCCGTACCGTCAGATTCACGAACCTGCATTTGATACGTATACTTGTTTCCATCTTCCTGGGCACCAATTCGGGCAACGGTTACAACATCTCTGGCGGTGGTATTTAAATACACATAACTATTTAAAACTAGTGCATCATTACTGTAAACCATTTCTGATATTTCCGTACCAGTAGCATCCAGCGTTTTATCCGACCCTTTAATATAATAACGGCCATCCCATTGGTTTTTAAATTTGACGACTACAATGGAATAATCTTTTCCTTCCAGGATAGAATCTGTTGTAGCTTCTGTCATTTTAAAAGGAATAGCATAGGTATTCTGAGACGCCTCCGGGTTTGAAACCAAAGCCTCTCTATCGATGGTTACAGTTACATAACCCACGTTTTCGTTTACCAGATTAATTTCAGATTCGCTGGATAAAGTGTACCATGACGAAGGCATTACCTGAATACCTTTGTCGGTATACTCTGTGTTATCTGTAATTAAAGACTCATCGATAGTGAAATTTACTGTTTCAGTAACTCCTCCGTATGAATATCTACCCCCGTATACAGCGCCTACTTTAATCTCAAAGTTTTCCTGATCATCTTCCATAATTACGGTACGAGCAGGATGCTGGTATGAAAAGTAAGCACCTGTATAAACATAATCTGTTTTATATTCGTCGTAGCAAGCAGTCATAATGGCTGCAAGAAATAACGATAATAAGATTAACTTTTTCATTCGTATAATATTTTAAATTTTCAAAAGTCTCTATTAATGCTTACCCTGCTGACACAGGGCAAGCATTAATATATTTATTTTTCAATTATTTCCAACCATCATTCTGTTTCAAGTTAGGACAAGTAAGAATTTCGTTTCTTGGAATTGCCCCGTATCTCATATATTCCGGAAAATCAACCTGAGTTGGATAAGCATCCCGGTTAAAGTCATACTCTGAGGTAACGCCAAAATTACTAGTAGTAATCGTTGCTTTTTTAACTTTAACATTTAAATCATCATTCCATCTTCTGATATCATAATAACGATGTCCTTCGAAACAAAGTTCGATACGTCTTTCGTTTTTTATAACACCTGACAAATCAGATAATCCAGCCAAATAAGGATCACTTGCAACAGATGCGTCAGCATTTGCCGGAACATTGGCACGGTATCTCACTGCTCTTAAAGCTTCTCTGGCAGTAAGGCCGCCGATAGCAGCATCTGGTCCTCCTGCGCCATTGGCCGCTTCGGCAAAAGTAAGGTATGCCTCAACAGCTCTGAACGTAGCGGTATAGTGCCATGGTTTAGTAGTTGATTGCGCCGCAAAGTTCGGAATCTGAGTAATATGCTTTCTTAGGTAATAGTTAGTACGGGATATACGGGAGTCATCCGCAATCTGATCATTACCTTCAATGGTATTGTTACCTCCGGGCCACATTTCGATGCGTTCATTTTTAAAGGTTGCGTTGTTATAAATAACAGTCATATAAAAACGAGGATCTCTACCTGCGTATGGGTTGTCTGAATCATAACCCGACATTCCGTCAGCAATAGGATAACCGTTGGCCATAGGGAATGCATCTACCAGGTTTTGCGATGGGTTTGTACGCCCTTGCACTGATAGGTGAATTGATGGAGGATAGTTATCCTGCTCCCAACTCGTTGTTTGCGTTGCTCTGCGTAAGATTAATTCAGGGTTACCATCTGCTTTGGTATAATAATCATCAATATCAGTTGGGTTATAGTCTTCGCTTGAAAGACCGCCTACTTCATCAATTACTAACTTGGCAGCTTCAGCAGCTTTAGTATATAAGGCTTTTATTTCAGCATCCGACTTACCTACCGTAAATGCAGGACTGGCAGCATATAAATACAACCGCGCTTTTAAGGCATTACAAGCCGTTGTAGTTGGAATACCTAAAGCCACATCACCATAAATACTTTGTTCTAAACCGGGGTGACTACCCACATAACCGTTAGAATACTCCGGCAATAAACCTGAGTTTAAAGCCGTATCAATGTGAGCTACAATAAAGTCAACACAATCTTCATACGAAGATCTTGAAATATTACGTGCCTCAGCAGCAGTTATATCTTTGTTAACAATAGGTACACCCATAATTTGACCATTCACAGGACCGGCAAAGTCTCTTAATAATTGGAAGTAATTTAAAGCCAACAGGAAGTGAGCCTCACCGCCCATTCTTTCTTTTACTTGGTCGGCTCTTTCTTCACCTGACGTTCTGTAAACGATATCATCATTTAATCCCACAGACAAAAACTTATAGATATCCTTAATATATCTGTAGTTTCTTCCCCAAATACTAATAGGGTAATTACTTGATGTTATATACTCACTAATGGTGCGCATCTTCCAGGGCGTAGCATCATAATTGTTAGTAACTGCATTGTCCGTTGCACAATCCAGGAAGTTACCATTCAATGTAGTATAGCTATTGGGTATAGCACCATAGGCAGGAACGTACAAACCAGCAACATACTCCGGATTTAACTGATAGTTAAATACTGTTTCTTCCGTTAAGTTGTTATTGAAATCCTCTTCAAAGAAATCATCACAACCTACAAATGCCACTAGCAATGTAAAAAGCAGTATGTAGTTATTAATATTTTTCATTTTCAATTCTTTTTAATTAGACGATTTCATTAAAAAACAAGTTTTACACCACCAGAAACTGTTTTGAACGTAGGGTTACCGGTAATACCAGCATTTACGTTATCAGGATCTCTGTCGTCTAAATCTGAGATGGTAAATAAGTTATCACCTCTAACGAATACATTTAATTGATCGGCAAAAATGGCAGACGAAACTGTTTTGGGTAACTTATAAGCTAATTCAACAGTTCTTAACTTAAAGTAATAACCTTTTTGCATCAAATAAGTATTGGTATTATAACTATGCGCATTTCCTTCAGTTGATAAACGAGGTTTGGTAAAGTTGTTATCTACTAACCCTACAGCATTTCCTTCTCCATCAAATGTTGGAACAGCAGCATCATAAACATACTCAGAGTACTTTACATTTCCTTTGTTAGTAAAGTAGGTAGGCCATGTTAAAGTTCTATCAAATCCACCAACACCCTGACCTAAAGCATAAAGGCTTACATCTTTGTATTTTAGGTTAATATTGATACCATAAATATAACGTGGTCGCGAATTACCGATAATTACTCTATCGTAGCTGTTAATTACGTTATCGTTATAGGTATATTCACTTTGCGTATCCGACATATCTTTAAACTTGATATCTCCAGGTATTAATGAAGAACCTAAACTTGAAGTTAGAGGTGTAGATCCGTCTGCACCATAAGTAGCCACATCATCAGCTGTCGTATAAAATCCGTCCGCAACATAACCCCAAATGGCGTCTGTTTCAGTCCCTTGTTCGTTTTGGAAAGAGAACTGGTTTAACTCATCATACTGAGTCCATTTAGACTCATAAGAAGTTAGGTAACCTCCTAATGAATATGTAAAGTCTCCAACTTTATCCGTAAACTGAGCTGTTACTTCAAAACCTTTATTTTCGATCGCATTGTAATTATCGTAAATAGTTGGTTCTCCGGATGTTTGAGGGAATGCATATTTCATTTCTGTTGGCATTCCTGTACGCTCTTCCTCAAAATACTCCGCGCCAAGCTCTAATCTATTGTTTAACATGCGCATGGTTAATCCGATATTAAGTTCTTCAGATTCTTCATAAGTTAAACCGGTATTACCTGCCTGAATATATTCTGTGCCCACTAATTGGTCAGAGTTTGTAACACCAATAGTATAACTGCCTGCCCAATATTTGTAATAATTGTTGTATAATAAATAATCAAACGACTTATCGTAGCCCATTTTACCGTACGAAGCTTTTACTTTTAAGTAGTCGATAAAATCAACATTATCCATAAAATCCTCTTCCGAAACAATGTAAGAAACACCAAACGAGTTGAACAATTTCCAACGGTTATCTTTATGGAATTTTCTTGAACCCATGTAAGAACCAGAGTACTCCGCAATATACTTGTTTTGAAAAGCATAATTCACCCTTAAGCCAAAGTTCATCGTTTTATCATCCTGAACTGTAGACATATCGGCAACGTTAGTTTTTGTATGTAACGTTTCCAACATATAACTTGCATCAGCTAAAATAGCATGGTTTCCAAAAGTTCTGTCGTAATTGATGTAAGCTCCTCCACCCATATTTCGATAATATGAGTCAGCTAACCGTTGTTCGTTACCTTTAGGGTTTGAAATACCATTTACAATTAAAGTATCTTGTCCTAGTGCAGTTACATCAGGCTTAAGTGTGCGATATTCCAACTTTTTACCTTCTGAAATATAATTGTTAACATCGAAAGTAGCAAAGACTCTTGCTTGTAAACCTTTGACATATTTATCGAAATCAAAGTCCATTCCAATATTAGTTTGCGCAAAAGAAGTTGCATCTCTTTTATAACCTGCATAAACCATATCCCCGTAAAGGTTACTACCGCCTTGTCCGGCAGATGTTCCTAAAGAATCCGCATGCGGTTGATCGCTAATAAAGATGGGATAATCGTTTGGTTTTGTGCCTGAAAGAGCACTAAAAAAGTTGCTATCACTTAACCTGTTTCCTTCCACGTTATAAAAGCGACCTGCGATATCTAAATTAACAGTAATTACATTATTCACTTTATAATCCAGGTTACTTCTTAAATTAAAAGCATCTGTTCTACTTTTATCACCAACTGCTTCTAAGCCACTTTCTCCAAAGTAACCCATATTAAAGAAATACTTGGTTTTATCATCACCTCCAATTAACTGCGTATTTACTTTTTGAAAGTTGGTTTGATCTTCCAGAAACATATCATAAAAATCTACATCCGGATATTTATAACTAGAACCTGCCATGTCAATATCTTCCTGCAAGTACAGCGGATCTAAACCATCGTTCATACGCGCCTGGTTATTATACTTCATATAATCAGCGGCACCTACGTACTCCGGGTACTCGTTGGCCATTCTTAAACCATAATCACCCGTTACAGTAAACTTTCTCTTTGCATTTTTTCCTCTTTTGGTTTTAACCACAATAACACCATTGGCAGCTTTACTACCGTATAACATTTTAGCAGTAACATCCTTAAGGATATGCACAGACTCTACTTCATCAACCATCACCGAACTTAAAAAGCGGTTAGAAAGGCCATCTATAATTACCAATGGTTGATCATCAGTACCTCCACGAGAATATCCTCTAACCCGACCTTGAAGATAACCGGGTACTTTCCAGGCTAATGCATTGGATAATGTTGGATAACCCGATTGCATTAAATCCTCTTTCGTAATTACGTCAATTGATCCTACAAGTCGGTCTTTTGAAACTTTCCCGTATGGCAGCTCAATAAGTTCTTGTTTTATACTATCATTTACTTCCTGTGCTTTAACTGTATCCACACAAAGCATACAGAGCAAGGCCAATGATAGTGTCACAATATATTGTTTCATAATTTATTCGTATTTAATATTACCAACCAGGATTTTGTTTAAACGTAGCAAACATATTCACATAATCGCTATGCAAAGGATACCAGTAGTGTTTGTCTTCAAAAACCCGAGGTACATTTAGTTTTTTATTCACATAATTAAATGTACCATCGTTATTATTAGTCACCTCCGCACCGTAGATTCCCTGTGCGAAAACATCTTTAGCGATTCTCCAACGACGCATATCTTTCCAACGACGGAACTCACCGTAGAACTCAACTGCCCATTCATTGCGTACTCTGTCTCTAAAGTCTGACTCATTAAGATATTCATCTCTAATTTCAGACATACCTACTCTTGTACGGATTACATTTAACGCATCCTCAGCCGTATTTACCACAATTCCTGTCGTTTCGTCAGTAAAGCCTGCTCCGGGTATTGTTGCCGTTGGGCCATAAACTTCATTGGCCAATTCAGCTAAACCCAAATACATATCAGCTAAACGAATTAGGGGGAATGAACGATAATAGTTTTGAGAATATTGGTTGTCAAATTTGTTATAACCCAACTTTCTCCATTTACCGGCTGCAAAATAACCTGTATATACAAGGTTTTTACCTCTGTAATATTTAAAGTGATAACCAGCCCCATCGTCATTGCCCGGGTCAATATCATTGAACCATGCTTCGTTTGTTCTGGCAGCTCCACTAGGGTCAGAAATATACATATCATCACCTGGACAGAAAATAAACTTTCTTAATCGAGGATCCCTGTTATCATACGGATTTCCAGGATCAAAAGAAGGGTCATCAGATGAAAAGTTAGAGACCGGGTAACCGTTGATCGTTTCAAACTTATCCACTGCATTTTGTGTTGGTACGTTAAATACGGCCCAACCACCATCGTGCTGTGGCAAAAACCATCCGGTACCTGAACCTCCACGGTTCATCGGCAAACTCCAATTGTTAGAATTGGTTGGCACAGGTTGTAACAAAGCTTCATTGGTTATAGCACCGCCATTTTCGTAACCTTGCGACATCCAGTTTTCCATATAATGCGCTTCATCATAAAGCTTATAGCGAGTACCACCATTGGCTACTTGCTTTAAAGCAGCCAGCATGGCATCAATGCCTTTTTGGGCATACTCCTGATTATATGAATCCTGGCCGTATGGATAAGCTCCATTTTGCGTATTCATTAAAGGACTGGCCGCATACAAATATGTCATCGCCTTAATAGCCAAAGCAGACGTCTTGGTTAATCTACCTATATCTGTTGATGTAGTCCATCGGTTTGGTAAATTTTGGTAAGCATCATCACAGTCGGCTGCAATTAAATCGGCACAACGCTGGAAAGATGGTCGAATCTGGTCGAAGCTATATTCTGTTGAAAAGGAAGATCTTCCTCCTCCAGCAGTATCTACTAATAAAATAGGACCATAACGACGAATTACCTCGAACTGGTGCCAGGCTCTCAATGCATACGCCTGTCCTAATAACTGTCCTTTTAATTCATCTTGTGAATAACCAATCTCTGCTGGGTAATCCACCAGATTATCGATATTTTCAATTGCCAACCCCATGGCACGTATAGCCTTTAAAGACTTACCCGCTGGTTCGTTATAGTATGGATCTGCGCCATAATTGGTTTCTGATCTAAAGCTCATCCCGAAATCTCTCCATCTAGAATCCTGCCAAACACCTTGATTAATGGACTTGTACACAGGCATGGAATTTTTAACCGCCTGTTGTTCATCGGACATCGCACCTACAAAAGCGCCCCAGTTTGTTGAAGAACAAACATAGTTCATCACCAACCAGTTTCCTCTATCTACCGCTCCTTTATAAGTGTAATATTCTGAGTATACTTCATCTGCTGTAATCCCTAACTCAGGACTCTTATCCAGGTAATCCTCACAGGAAACCAGACCAAGCACAGTAGCGAATAATACAATTAATAATCTATTATTTTTTTTCATGTTCATCTAATTTTAGAATGAGAATCTACAACCAAAATTATATCTCTTTGTAATAGGATATACCTCGAGTTTTTGTGCTTCAGGATCGAATGCACTTGGTAATGTTTGCCATGTGTACAGGTTATTTCCATTCACGTAAAACTCAACACTATCAAAAAATCCTGTTCTATCTAATAATGCTTTGCCTAATTTATACTTTAATTCCACGTTTCGAATACGCAGGAAAGAACTATTCCTTAGACTATAAGTACTTGTGGTTTTATAGTAATCTGTTTCAACAGTATGCATAATGGGTATGTCAGTATCCGTATTCCATGGAGTCCATGAATCTTTTTGCTCGTTGTTTTTCAACATAAAGCCGGTACTAGTATTGGTATCATAAGCATATAAGTAGTTATTTGATATAGCTTTGGATAAGCCAAACATACCATTCAACATAACTGTTAAACTTAAGTTTTTATATTGTGCTCCGAATGAGAATGCATACGAGTTAGACGCATAGGAAGGATTACCAATAGCCACTTCATCATTACCATCAATAACACCATCTGCGTTATAGTCATTCATGGTTAAATCTCCTGGTACGAATTCCGACCTTAACGAAGTAGGTGAGTACGCATACACTTCGTCCCAGTTTTGCATGATGCCTAAAGACTGTAGTCCACTGTTCCAGCCTATTGGCTTACCCGCTTGCTTTACATATTCAGCACTTGGCAATGGATCATCTCGATTAACAATTCTGTTTTCACTTAACGATAAGTTAGCTTTTGTCCAGTATGAAAAGTTATCTCCAATTTTATCGTTCCATACTAATTCAATATCGATACCATGGTTTTTCGTTTCACCCATATTTGCATAAGGAAAAGTATTACCATACCAGTTAGGAATAGTGCGGCGTTGCATCAAGATATCTTTACGATTCTCCTGGAATAAATCAACCGTAGTTTTTAACCTGTTACGTAACACGTTGAATTCAACACCTAAGTTTTGCTTAATGGCAGTTTCCCAGCTAATATCAGGTACTGCAGGCTGACCCTCAGAATACATGTATAAACCAGTAGAGTTATTACTACCGGTAATATTCGGTACATAACCATACTCCATTCTGATTTGATCGTCATCATATGAACTAAAGTAAGCAAATCGTAAATTACCTAAACCTTTATCAGATCCTACCTCACCATACGAATATCTAAGCTTAATAAAGTCGATAAATGGCAGATTGTCCTTGATAAAGTTTTCTTCGGAAAGCACCCAGCCAACAGCCATAGATGGAAAAAAGCCAAAACGTTTTCCCGGAGCAAAGTTCTCGTTACCATTATAAGCGCCGTTTGCTTCAAATAAATACTTATCCGCAAATCCGTAAGTGGCGCGGCCTACCCAACTCTCTTCGTAGTGAGAGAAGTTAGCACCGCTTTTTTGCTTAACGCGTTGGAATAACGCTAAAGCACTTACTGCATGGTTACCAAACGACTGGTCATAGTTTAAAGAAAATTCATAATGAAGGTTAGTGCTATATCCATCGATTGTTTCGTTAGATAAACTTGCCGGGTTTTCCCAGTCGTCTAATCTGTCCGTATCTTGTAAGATAATGATATTACCATTTTCATCCACGTCCGGAGAATAACCATCCGAAGAAGGAATCCAGTAATAAATTGGTGCATTCTGCCATAATTTCTCAATGCTCGACTCGTACGTTCTACTGTAGTTGTATGAGAATTTACCTGCTGCAGTAAAGTGTTTACCAATATCCTGCTGTAAGATAAAATCGGAATATAAACGGTTTTTCTTAGTAGAGAAACCTCCTTCACGCTCCATCATTCCCTGGTAGTTTACGTTTATGGAGTTGTTTTGATCCATCCCTAACCTACCATCTTCAAAAACCGGGGGTGCATATAATAACGAGGCTGCATAAATACGTTGCATCATTTGTCCACCGCTGCCTGCAACACCAGAATTAGTCCCTTGCGTATTGTAGTTACCGTTCCAGTTGGTCATATCACCGGAAAGTTTTACATTGAACTTAGTTGTTTTTGTAAGAGTAAAATCTAAGTTGGTACGCCAGTTAAAACGTTTTTGATAGGTACGAGGGTCGAATTCAGGTTGTTCTTCTAAATCAAAAATATCACCATCATAGTTATAACCGAAAGAAGTAAAGTACTTTACAAAGTCGTTACCTCCCGTAATATTTAAGTTATACTGTTGTGTGTATCCTGTCCCAAAAAGTTCATTAATAAACGAAGTATACTGGTAGTAAGGATTGTCTGCATAGGCGGGGTCTCTCCATCTATCAATATAAAACTCCGGCCATAAATCATAATTATGATCATTCATCTTAGCCAGGTTATGATAATCCAGGTTAGTTGCAAAATCAGATACGTAATCGGTATCGATGGTTGGATCTTTAATACCCACGTTGGCAGAGAACTGAATTTTCGGCTTACCTATAGAACCACTTTTTGTGGTCACCAGGATAACACCGTTTGCAGCTTTCACCCCGTAAACGGCTGTAGCAGAAGCATCTTTTAACACCGAGATAGACTCAATTTCGTTAGGGTCTAAGTTGTTAAAATCACGTTCCACACCATCCACTAAGAACAAAGGTGTATTATCAGTCCACGTAGATTGACCACGGATTAGAATGGTGGCCGCAGTAGAGCCCGGCTGACCGGCTGCCTGCATAGTAGATACACCAGGAAGTAGGCCTGTTAAAGCCTCAGATACAGTAGTAACACTACCTGCTTTTAAAAGCTCATCTCCTTTTGTTTGTGTAATAGAGCCTACTACCGACTTCTTTTTCTGCTGACCATAACCCACCACCACTACGTCGTCGATCATTTCAGTTTCCGCTTTCAAGGTCACATTGATTACCGACTTACCGGCAACCGCAATTTCCTGAGTTTGATATCCGATAAATCGGTATACCAAAACCGCATCCGAACTTATGGTTATGGAATAATTACCGTCAAAATCGGTAATGGTACCTCTGGAATTATCTCCTTTTACAACGATGTTCACCCCAGGGATTACTTCTCCGGTATCATCCATTACTTTACCCTTAACTGTCACATCCTGTGCGAAAGCATTGGGCAAGGTAAACAGAAACAGAAGCATTAGTAAGCTTCTTGTGACACCTTTCATTTTTACTTTTAAAGTTTTTTTCATAGTAAAATTGTTTTATTTCAATGACTCACTTCAGAATTCTCTTTTACTGTGTAAGCACATTAAAACCAACTAATGATTACATTACTTCTAAATGATAATAGTGCACTGCACTTGTTGATTTAAGAGCAAATGCTCGTATGCTATTTGTCCCCGAACTTTTGCAGGGATCCAGCATTCGTTTGAAAGAACCTTTCATTTTTTTGTGATTTCCATTAAACATGAACACGCTTTTTATTAAGATATTTTAAACACTTTTTTATAATTACAAATCTATATTAACATCTGTTAACGCAATCATATAAAATAAGTGCAATAAAGGGGGTTTTTTGTTGAAGGTGGATATTTTGACCGAAGCAAAGGGGGGGATTTTTTTACACCTACACAATCAACCTACTCTTACCCCCTCGTTTTATGAAACTTACAAAAAACAACCTCAATAAATACAAACAGAATTCATGACATACATTATTTCATACAAAGGCCAAATGTTTAGTCATTGTACAGCGTGAAAAGCAATACACAATCCCTACTCTCCACTCTAAGCAATTATTATTTTTTAACACGCCGGTTTACGAATCCCAAAGGCATTCACAATCATTTATTTTCCATTTAACTTTAAGCTATACAATATTATGGATTGTTAAGGTATTGATAAAAATAGACCTTTTATAAAATTGCATATTTTAGAATAATAGTTCGTAAGATTTTACCTTTCTGTGACATACCTTTGGGCACCGGCAGGGCTGACAAAGAATCAAGGTTAAAAGACTTATTTATATAGCGCCTTATATATACTGATTACCAAACCATCACATCCCTCTCAAAAAACAAACATTCCAGCACTTAAACCCGCAATATGCATTAGAAATTCTATTACACATTGAAATTACTTTAAAAGAAGACACTTCGTTGCATCACTTTCAACTTACCAGAACGATGCTCCCGAAAATAATCGGGACAAGTGATGCCTCGTTTCAGTACTGCCTTGTTTTATTGTACTTGCAATGCTCATGACGAACCTCCAATACATAATCCGGGTTAAAAAAACATTAACCAAAAATCGTTAGAAGCTACCCAATATTTAAAAAAAAGGGAGACCACTTATCGGCCTCCCTAATATAATCTAAATAATATCTCTTACTACTGCACTTCTACTTCAAAAGCACAGGCATAATCTGATTTACTTTCTCCTTTTAAAGTAATACTTAATCCATTCTCATCCACACTCCAGTCACAGCCTTCGGCACTTAACGGTTTTACGCTTTTAATGGTTCCATTAAACACTTTATTTTCTTTGGCAAAAGATTTAACCAGGTAATTTCCATCTTCGGCTACATCCATCGCAATAACATATACCTTTCCATCTTTTTGTGTAAAGCGGAAATCTGCAGACGTTAAATCCGGGTTTTTACCTTCGGTATGGTGACCTGTTTTTACCTCCGTTGGTCCTTCACCAAAAACATTCCAAGGACGGGTATTATAAATTGCTTCTCCATTCACCTCTAACCATTCGCCCATCTCCAACAAAATAGCAACCTGATCTTCCGGAATTGTTCCATCTGCCTTAGGGCCCACATTCAACAACATATTACCGTTTTTACTTACAATGTCAATCAGATCATCTAATAAAGTATTGGCATCTTTCGATTCCCAATTAGTTACATAACACCAGCTGTTTTTTCCAATAGAAGTATCTGTTTGCCAGGGGAACTTAAGGATATCGGCAGATTTACCACGCTCAATGTCCCAAACATTAGTCCCTTCCGGAAAAGTTCTGCGACCAAAGTTTTTGGTTTGTAAAACAACATCTTTGCCCCATTCAATGCCTTTGTTATAATAGTATTGTGCTAATTGTGGGTGATAAGGGTCAAACTCTTCATGATCCAGCACAAAGTCGAACCAAAGAATGTCGGGTTGATAATTATCAATAATATCCTTGGTACGATTCCACCACAGCTCCAAAAACTCTTTGTCCGCAGGAGCATAATGCGCATGATTGCGCGAATATAAATCGGCATACTGAGGATCGGCAGTATCAAAGCCTTCCTTGTGGTTATAGTAGTTCCAGTTGAAGGCAAAATGAGAAGAAGCTCCAAAATACAACCCCTGTTCCTTGCTAGCCTTTGAAAGCTCGCCCAATATATCTCTCTTAGGACCCATATCAACCGCATTCCACCTTGTAAAATTTGATTTGTACATGGCGAATCCATCATGGTGTTCGGCTACAGGCACTACATATTTGGCGCCAGCTTTTTTAAATAAACCAACCCATTCTGTCGCACTGAATTTTTCAGCCTTAAACATAGGGATAAAATCCTTATACCCAAATTCTCCCGGGTTACCAAAGGTTTTGACATGGTGCTTATATACCCACGAAGGCGCTTCATGGGTTACTTCTCCATCCGGGTTCCATTGTACCGAATCCATATACATCCATCGGGGATACCACTCCGAAGCAAATGCAGGCACACTATAGGGGCCCCAATGAATAAAAATACCCAGTTTCGCATCCTGGAACCAGGAAGGGGTCTGGTACGTCTTTAGCGACTCCCAATTAGCTTCAAACGGAGTATTATTTACCGTTTTGTTTACGTCTTTGGTCTGACAGGCTACCACCAACAGCCCAAATAACGCAACAATAAATATACTTTTCTTCATATGATTCCTGTTATCGTTTAACAATTCGTAAAGAATGGTTTGCATTCAATTAAAAGCGTGTAAAAAGTGTAAAACAAAATTAAACATCCATTACATTTTTTAGCAAACAGAAACCTTTGTGAAAAGGGGTGATAATGTTGTATTTACCTGGCAGGGGAGATATTGTTGGCAACAAGAGGGGGATTTAGAATGACCCCTCTCAGGCAGCAGGCAGCAGTCAATAATCAACGGTCTATGTTCAATGGTTGTTGGTTGTTGGTTGTTAGCAAGATATAAATGCCCCATCCCTCCACCTCCGGCAGGGTGTTTTTCCCAACCTCAAGGCTAAACGAAGAGCTTAAAAAACATAAGACATGTATACCTTACAGCTGCTCTCATTCCTCAACTCTATTTACTACCGAGCTACTATTGACTATAATCCTATGACCAATAACCGGATTACTGCTCACTGTTTTGCTTTGCATACTCAGATGGTGTTACATTGAATTGCTTACGAAAACACTCTCTGAAATACTTTACATCGTTAAAACCTACCTCGTATACAATGTCAGTCACCGAATGTCGGTTAAGTTTCAGCAGTTGAGCAGCTCTTTTTAGTCTAATTGTACGAATAAACACATTGGCGGTTTGCCCAACCAATGCTTTCAGCTTTTTGTTAAGAATAGATTGACTCATACCTACTTCGTCTGCCAATTGTACTACGGTAAATTCAGGGTTCCCAATGTTTATCTCCACTACTTTCAACAATCTCTCAATCAGTTTTTCGTCGATAGACGTAAACGTGACTTCCTTGGGTTCCACGTTTAAGTTCTTTGAGAACTTTTGAATTACCTTATTGCGGGATTCTAATATCGATTTTATTTGAGCCAACAACACATCCGTTTTAAATGGTTTTGACACGTATGCTTCTGCTCCACCAACAAAACCGGCAATTTTATCATTGTCCGTTGATTTTGCGGTCAGCAAAATGATAGGGATATGACATATGGTTTCGTCAATCTTTATTTTTTCACACATTTCAAAACCATCCATTTCTGGCATCATCACATCACTGATAATTAGATTTGGAGTATACTTTATGGCTAAATCAAGACCTTCATTACCATTATAGCCCTGAATACAATTAAAATCATCCTGTAGCGTTTCCTTTAGTAATTCTTGTACATCATGATTATCTTCAACTATTAACACAGTTGGTTTATCCTCGTTAACAAGTACTTTCGTATCTGTTTTTTCAATTTGATTTGCTAAATGCACTTCCTGTGTTAGGTTTACCTTGCGCTGTTGATCACCAACTGTTTGTTCACAGAAATCACCCGTGTCAAAGTGCATCTTACCTTTTTTAAGAAATACAGAAAATTTTGTCTGCACATTCGGCTCGCTTGTCACCTGTAACAAGCCTTTATGCAAAGTCACCAGGTTTTTAGCATATGAAAGTCCAATACCCGCGCCGGACACCTTTGACAATTTATGACTGCCAGCCTGATAAAATCGATTAAAAAGGAATGGTAGCTTATCTCTATCTATGCCTGGCCCATTATCAATCACATCAATCCTAACCCACTCCTGACCGTCCATTTCTTCTTCGCTCACCTCTACTGAGACTTTCCCCTCGGAGCGCGTAAACTTAAAAGCATTGGATAATAAGTTAAAAAGGACTTTTTCAATTTTATCGGAATCGAACCATAGTTCGACAATGGAATACATACTCTTCATCTCAAACTGAATGTTTTTTGATTGAGCAATTTCACGGAAAGCATCCACTACCTCCTTAACCAAATCGTAAAGGTTTCCTTTAGTAACTTCCAAAGGCATACTACCCCTTTCCAACTTTCTAAACTCCATCAATTGATTGATTAATCGATTGAGTATTGAAATATTCTTCATCATCAGAGAGTAACTCTTTTGACGAAATGTTTCATCGAGTTCCCCACCTTTCTCCATCAATTTTTCGAGCGGGGTTTGTATTAATGTTAATGGCGTTCTGAACTCGTGCGAAATATTTGTAAAGAATTGCAGTTTTAATTGAACCAACTCTTCCATTTGCTCCTTTTTGAAGTGCTCCATCATCAACTCATTTTTTTGAGTTACAGCAATTACAGAGTATCTTCGAAAGAACATCAGCATAAAAAACAAGAGCAAAGTGTACAGCATTAATGCCCATGAGGATTGCCAAAACGGAGGTATCACTTCAATAAACAAGCTGGCAGGCACAGAGTTCCAAATACCGTCGTTATTAGTAGCCAATACTTTTAACACGTATTTGCCAGGCGGTATATTGGTATATTTAGCTATAGGCTCCATACTTTTAATTTCGTTCCAGTTCGTATCAAAACCTTCCAATATATATTTGTATCTAATTTTTTCAGGAGCCACAAAGTGCAGCGCAGAAAAACCAACACTAAAGCTATTTTCGGAATAACGGAATCGCAAAGAGTCGGTGGATGGCAATTCCTGTGCTAGAACTACATGACCGTTTCGTGCAACACCGGGTAATATAGGGTCATTTAAGATGGTGAGATTGGTAAATTCAATATCAGAAGCATAAGGGTTATCGGTTATTTCATTGGGATAAAAACTATTAAAGCCACTCACTCCACCAAATAAAAACTCTCCATTTGCTCTTTTACAAGAAGCTAGTTCGCTAAACTCATTATCTTGCAACCCATCCGATACCGAATAGTTTCTTATTTCTTCCGTGTTTGGATTAAAACGCGTTAATCCTTTATTGGTGGATATCCATAACTGACCTTTTTCATCCTCTTCGATTGCTTTTATTACATCATTGGGCAGGCCATGTTCCGAGGTGTATCTCTTAAAAGTGATATCATCGCCACCATTATCATGCATCAAACAAAGCCCCCCTCCCATTGTACCAACCCAAACACGTTGTTTTGAGTCTAAATACATGGCCAAAATATAATTATGCGCCAAAGAACTGGCGTCTTTATATCTATTTTTAACCACTTGTACATATGGATTTTTTCTATTTTTTTCCGAACTTCTGATAATATTTAAACCATTATCGGTACCAATAAGAATATCTCCGTTTTCATCTTCAATTATGTTACGGATCACATTAGATGATAAAGACGTTTTAGGGTTCCCATTCATGGTTAAATGGTTGTATACATCTAACGTTTGCGTTTGGGTGTCATACCCCATTCGATAAACGCCACCCTGATACGTGGCCAACCATATATTATCATCTTCATCGATAAAGATTTTAAACACCGGATTATGAACTATTTCCGGAAGATATTGCAGGCTTATCTTACCATTAGGCAATGGTTTTCCTAACGCAAGTTTAACCGGGTAACCAGTCCCGATAATTACTTTATGGTCATCCCCGGGCACATTCGCAAAGCAGTAAACATTATTTTGTTGCGCCACATTTTCTGACACGTTAATATGTTCGAAACCCGTTTCATACCCTCCTACTTTCCCCTTATGAATAAAGGAAATACCACCCCCTTCGGTACCTATCCAGAGATTTCCCTTTTTATCCTCGTGAAGGGCTCTTATTTTATTGTGAGACAGGCTTCCCTGATTTGAAGTCTGATAATAATGATCGAATTTTTTTTCATTTAAATCCAGTTTATTCAGTCCACCACCATTGGTACCCACCCAAAGTAAACCTGATCGGTCCTCGTAAAGCGCATATACATTGTTGGTGGAAAGGCTTTTTATGTTGTTAAATTCGTAGGTAAAATGATTCTCCAAAGTTAACTCAAGGTTGTTATTGTCCCACTTGTATTCATAAAGACCTTTACTATTTCCTCCAAAATAAGAACCCTTACTGGTAGCAATAAACCTATTGAAGTAATTATCCTCCAATTTCTTTACAATTTTTTTATTGGAATTTGGGTCATCACCATAATAAAAAACACCTCTATAGGTTGTAATAATAAACCCACTATCAACTTCAACTATTAAGTAACCTCCCGATGCAAAAGGCAATTTAATTTTATTTAGTTTCAGATTATCATAGCCGTTCCCATCTATTTTGAATACCCCTTTTGACCCGCACATCCAGACATCCCCGTTTTTATCTTTCGTGATCATGTTTATGACGCTCAAATTCCGGGCACGCTCATCCCCACCATTAATATCAGCCTCATAAACCTTACTATCATATTCCTCTTTTTTAAACTTTTTTGTATCAACAACACTCACTCCATCCTTGGATGAAACCCATAAATAGCCATCCGAATTTAAAAACAGACCGTTAACATGTAAACCTGCCAATAAACGTACCCCTTTATGCTCCAACGGAAACTGATGAAATTGTTCTTTTCGTCGATCAAGGTACCAAATACCATTGTCCGTTGTACCAATCCAAAAATTGCCTTCTTCATCCTCCACCATGCAAAAAGGCAAATTACTCCCAATAGGATATTCCATTGACGTGGTAATTTTGTAATGAACGAAGCTCAGCCCGTCGTATCGGTTCAGTCCGTCAACCGTTCCAAACCACATAAAGCCTTTCGAGTCCTGAAAAATAAAGTTAATGTCGTTTTGGGAAAGTCCATCATGGGTATCTAGCCTTTCAAAATCGGACTGAGCCCCAATGGATAGTGAGAAGATAATTAGGATAGATAATAGAATAGCACGCATAAAATACACTTTTTAATTCTTCGACTAAAAATAATCATTTCAAGGAATAATTAAGCTCCTCCGGCGAGAAAAGATTTAAAACACAACTGCCCATAATAAAAATTCCCCACTACCGAATGGTAGCAGGGCAAAGTTATAAATTATCATTTCCTAACAAAGATATTATCTCAGTATAAAACTAGCCTTTACCGGGGATGTAATGCCTAGCCTTTTCATATTCTTAACGGGTGACGAGCCGCCAATAACAATGGCGTATTCCCCTTTTTTCAGCCACTCTTTCCCATCTTCGCCAATCTGCTTCATTAAATCAGGTGTTATTTCAAATGAAACATGAGCGGATTGACCTTTATTTATAACCACACGTTTAAATCCAATTAGTTTCTTAAAAGGTGCCGTTGTCCCTGCCCCAGGCTGAGTCAAGTAAACCTGTACCACTTCTTCTCCGTCTCTGTCTCCAATATTTTTAACATCGCATTCCACCGTAACAGATCCCCCTCTCTTTACTTTTGTGGCACTTAACTCCATTCTTTCATATGCAAACCTGGTATAACTCAAACCAAACCCAAACGGAAACAACGGATCATCTTCCATAAACTTATAGGTACGACCTTTCATATTATAATCTTCGTATGGCGGCAATTGATCGATCGATCTCAAAAAAGTCAATGGCAAACGGCCTGATGGAGATACCTTACCAAAGAGAACGTCAGCGACTGCAGTACCTCCCTCCTGACCCGGATACCAGGCCCAAAGTATCGCATCAGCCAATTCCTCTACTTCAGGGATCACCATAGGGCTACCTCCGGTCATTACCACCACGATAGGCTTTTTATTGTTTTTACGAAGTTTCCTTAAAAATTCAATTTGGTTTTGAGGAAGATACGGATTTAATCTATCTCCTTTTGTATCGGAAGCTATCGCCTCGCCCTCTTCTCCTTCCAAAGCCCCAGTAATCCCAAGTACGGCAATGATGGCATCAGAAGCTTTTGCTTCACCCGTAGTCCAATCCATCGGATTTACATTTTTGCGATAGGCTAGGCAGCCTTGTTTGTAATTTATGGTGGTTCCTGCACCAACCGCTGCTGTTACCCCTTCAAGAATATTTACCAAACGGTTGCTCATTCCGTAATAGTTGCCCAATAGCACCTCGCTATTATTAGCCTGCGGACCTGTGACGTACAAATTTTTAATATTGGGATCCAGCGGCAACACATCATTTTTATTGGTCAACAACACCAAGGACTTACGAGCCGCCTCCAAAGCTAAAGCACTATGTTTATCGCTACAAATAACTTCTTCACCTACCTTATTAAAAGGGTTTAGTTCAACAGGATCAAACAGACCCAACTTGAAGCGGGTACGCAATAATGATCGTAACCTGGCGTCAATGGTATCTTCCACAACCAATCCTCTTTTAACTGCTTCAACCAGCTGTTTGTACGTATTTCCACAATTCACATCAACACCACTATTGATAGCCAAAGCCGCTGATTCGGCCGCATCATTAGTTACTTTATGGTACAAATGGAAATCGGATATGGCCCCGCAGTCGGAAACAATATGTCCATTAAAACCCCACTTTTGACGTAAGATTTTTTGTAATAAAAAAGGGCTGCCACAGGCAGGTTCTCCGAGTACGCGGTTGTATGCTCCCATGACTATCTCCACATCCGCTTCTTTCACCAAAGCCTCAAATGCCGGCAGATAGGTCTCATATAAATCACGCGGCGACACGATGGCATCAAATTCGTGGCGCAACTCTTCAGGGCCCGAATGAACTGCATAATGTTTGGCACAAGCCGCAGCCTTCAGGTATTTTCCATCATTCCCTTGCAAACCTTTTACGAATGCGATACCTATTTGAGACGTCAGGTATGGATCTTCTCCGTAAGTCTCCTGACCTCTGCCCCAGCGAGGGTCACGGAAAATATTGATATTAGGCGTCCAAAAAGTAAGACCCGCATATCTGGAACGGTTTTCGTTTTTAATGGCAATATTAAATTTCGCCCTGGCCTCATCCGAGATAGCGGTAGAAACTTTTTGTATCAGTTCCGGATCGAAAGTTGCAGCCAATCCAATGGCTTGTGGAAAAACAGTAGCCCTACCGTTGCGGGCAACCCCATGCAGGCACTCATTCCACCAGTTATATTCAGGTATATTTAACCTGGGAATAGCTTTGCTCTGATCCAACAACTGGCTGGTTTTTTCTTCCAGGGTCATCGCTTCAATCATGGCATCAATTCGCTCTTCGGCAGGTAAGGTATAATCTTCCCATTTAAAACCATTTTCCTGGGCTAATCCCGACACTGAAACGGTGAATAACAATATTAATATAAGATTCTTCATTTTGTATTTTTCATGAATTTATCCTGACACAAAAGTAGGTCAAACATAGCAAAAATGCCCATCTCAAATATGCAATTTTTAGACTTTATGTGAGGGGTAAATTCCTTTAAAATTTCACTCTCGCTTTATGCTCCTTACAACACAACCTGACTTTCAGCCTATTACACCCCACAAGCTTTATGACAAGATCTTTAATAAGGGGGTACAATAATTAAGTTCTGAACCATTCTATAATAATAATTACTCCCCTCTTAAAACTATTATATTTTTCGTAAATCAGATGAGCTAACTATAATTTTACTGATACAAAAATCCCATATTAAAATAAGCCATGAAAAAAAATAATGACCCGAACCGAATAAGATTGTTGTGTTTTTTTAGCCTTCCCGTTTTTTTATTGTTGATTGGCTGCAGCCAAAGTAATTTTGTGGAGGACACCAGTTTTAACGAGAATTGGCTATTTTTTAAGGGTGAAGCTGAACATGCTGAAAAAAGCGATTTTGATGATAGCGAATGGAGAAATTTGCAACTCCCGCATGACTGGGCTATTGAAGGCCCATTCGACAGCAAGTACAATGCACGCACCGGTGGGCTTCCTGTGCACGGAACCGGTTGGTATAGGAAACATTTTAAAATCAACAAAGAGCAAGAAGGGAAGCTGGTTTCCGTGGAATTTGATGGGGCGATGAACAATGCCCAGGTATGGGTTAACGGAGCATTTGCAGGCCATAGACCCTACGGTTATATCGGATTTGAAATTGATATAACACCATTTGTAAAGTTTGGCGAGGAAAATATTATTGCCGTAAAACTAAAACCAGAAGATTTGGCTGCACGTTGGTACACCGGCGCCGGCATTTACCGTAATGTAAGATTAAAGATTAACAACAGGTTACACTTTGAGCAATATGGCACCTACATAACTACACCTAAGGTAAGTTCAGAAAAAGCATCTGTAAACATTGAAACATATATTGCCAACGGAAATGGAGTAGAGAAGTCGGCTGTATTAACCACCAAAATTTATGCACCAAACGGAGCTTTGTTACAAACTCTTAACTCAGACATCGTAATTCAATCGGGAAAAACAGGTACCGTACAGCAAAATGTAGAGGTTGTAAATCCGGAACTTTGGGACATTAACGTTCCAAACCTATATAAAGCTGTTTCATATATAAAAGTAGACGCTAAAACTATAGACCGATACGAAACAACATTTGGCATAAGGGAAATTTCCTTTTCTACCGAGAATGGTTTTATGCTCAACGGAAAAACCGTTAAACTGAAAGGTGTTTGTATGCACCACGATTTAGGTCCTTTGGGCGCAGCTATTAATTACCGAGCCAAAGAGCGCCAGATGGAAATTATGAAAAGCATGGGGGTAAATGCCCTTCGTACCAGCCACAACCCACCATCTCCCGAATTACTTGAAATTTGCGATAAATTAGGTATTGTTGTTCAGGTGGAGGCTTTCGATGAATGGGAAATTGGCAAAGTCCCGAATGGATATAACAAGTACTTTAAAAAGTGGCACGAAAAAGATTTGCGTGATATGATTAAGCGCGATAGAAACCACCCTTGCGTGTTTATGTGGAGTATTGGAAACGAAATTCTGGAGCAAGGGCGCCAAGATGGTTGGAAGATCGCCAAACGCTTAACGGACATATGTCACAACGAAGACCCGACGCGTCCAACAACTGCCGGGTTTAATTATTATCCTGCTCCGTTTAAAAATAAACTGGCCGATTATATTGACATTATAGGTTTAAACTACTGGCCATTAAATTATCAGGAAGTGATGGATATGAATCCAAACTACATTGTTTACGGATCGGAAACATCCTCACAAACAAGTAGTCGTGGTGTTTACCACTTACCAATTGACGCTATGCCCCAAAAGGAAACGAACCAGGTTTCGAGTTATGATGCCATTGTTGGACCACCCTGGGCATACCCACCCGATGTAGAATTTGAACAACAGGAAAAAGTAACCCAATCGTTGGGGGAATTTATGTGGACTGGTTTTGACTATTTGGGAGAACCTACACCTTACGGAGGACGTGATAACTCAACACACGGATATTGGAACGACAACTGGCCTTCGCATTCTTCGTACTTTGCCCCTGTTGACTTATGTGGATTCCCCAAAGACAGATATTACCTATACCAAAGCCAGTGGACTACAGAACCTATGGTTCATGTACTCCCGCATTGGAATTGGGAAGGTATGGAAGGAGATACTATTCCGGTAATTGCATATACCAACTGCGACGAGGTAGAGCTTTTGGTTAATGGAAAATCAATGGGTAAAAAGATAAAAGGTGTAGACATGACTCCTATTCCAGCGGAATTCCACTTTTTTGAAAAAGGGACTTATATGTCGAAATACCGATTATCGTGGAAAGTACCTTACCATCCGGGCTCCATCAAAGTAGTCGCCTATAAAGAAGGCATGGAAGCTGCGATGAAAGAAATTAAAACATCAAACGATCCATATCAAATAAGGATGGTAGCCGATAGATCTGAAATCTTCGCTGACGGAAAAGATTTATCATTTATTACTGTTTCTGTAGAGGATAGAGATGGAAATCCTTGCTTATTGGCAGATAACCACATTCAGTTTAGTATCGACGGAGCCGGAAGTATTGCTGCTGTAGGCAACGGAAACCCTGCGTCTCTTGAACCCTTGCAAGCTGATAAGATCAAACTATTTAACGGATTTTGTTTAGTCATTGTTAAATCGGGCAAAAAAAATGGTAAAATAAATATCAAGGCAAGTTCTGCCGGATTGCAAGACAAGGTGATTACCCTTACTTCTGCCAAATAAAAACTTAACATTTTCTATTTCCCAATAATAAAAAAGCACCAAAGACTTATGTTTTAGGTGCTTTTTGGATTTAACGCTTAGATATCTATCACGCTAAAAGTAATGCCCTTCATCAGGTTTCCTTTAACTTTGTAAATCTGATCCCCCAACAGAACCTGAATTGATGTAAGCACGTTATCAAATGATCCTTTCCCTTCTGCATCAACAACTTTAATACTCACCTTATTATCTTTATTAACAGCTTCTATGGTCAGATAGATGTACTTTCCGTTTTTGTATTTGAACCCCTCTCCTTCATCGTAATATACCTTTCCCAATGCCTTATTATTTTCATCCAGATATATCATCAATTCCAAATTTTTTATTGAATACTGTGTGGTGTTTTGAATGACCTTACCCAACGGAACAATGGCTCCGGGACGAATCATTACATCGGGCAAATATTGGTCTTTTGAACTATCCTCACCAATAATTGAAATCAATTTCCAATCTCCCTTCGGCATGCTTACCTCATCTGCCCACTTGGGAACAATAAATAAATCCGGGCCAAATAAAAAAGCCTCGTCTTCCCCCCTAAGGTTAAGATCTCGAACATCGGCAAAAAAAGCCGGTTGCATTACAGGCATTCCGGTTTTTGAAGATTCGTAGAACTGGGTATACAGGTAGGGCAACAAACGATACCTTCTTTCAATTGCTTTGCGCGACACATTTTCTATTTCTTCTCCGAAAGCCCATGGCTCATGTGGTTTGGAACCTTCAATGGAATGCCCTCTCGAGAAAGGGTAAAAAGTGCCCAGAGCAATCCAATGCCCAAACAACTCAGGCGTGGCATTCCCCTCAAAACCGCCAATATCCGGCCCGTTAAAGGGCTGACCTGAAAGCCCTAGATTAAGGCTCATGGGTATAGACATTTTTAAATGCTCCCAACTGGACTCATTATCCCCGGTCCATGTTGCCGCATAACGCTGACCCCCCAAGAAATTAGAACGCGTAAGAACAAACGGTCTTTTTTTGGGATTGGCAGCCAGAATTCCCTCCCGGGAAGCTTTAACCATCATCATACCGTACACATTGTGATATCTCAGGTGCATGTTTTTTTGTAATACCTCACTTCCCAAATGTATGTTATCCGCGGGCATGGTAAAAGTTGGTGTCCCAAACACTGCGGGCTCGTTCATATCGTTCCAAACACCATCTATTCCCGTTGCCATGTAATCCTTGTATAGCCCCGACCACCACTTGTTGGTTTTGGTCTGGGTAAAATCAGGAAAGACACATTCTCCCGGCCATACCACTCCTTTAAAATCAACACTATCTTTAGTTTTGATCCATACATCCAGTTCTTTACCCGAATCGTAAACACTATAACCTTCTTCGTACTTCACTCCCGGATCAATCATCCATATGGATTTAAAACCTTTATTGTGCAAATACCTATTAGTTTCCGTCGGATTAGGGAAACGATCCGGTGAAAATGTAAACACTTTATACGCATCCATGTAATGAATGTCCATCCAAATCACATCACATGGTATCTTTTTTATACGAAAAGTATCTGCAATCTCTTTAACTCTGGTGTCAGGATAATACGACCATCTGCATTGCTGATAACCCAGGCTCCACAGCGGTGGAAGCTCCATTTTGCCCGTCAGTTCGGCAAGCTCTTTTACTACTTCCTGTGGAGTTTCTTTTTCAATTACGAAAACCCTAAACGGTGTGCTTTCCGCCGAGAACACAATCTCCGTTCCCAATGAAATTTCCTGGCGCCAGGTATTATCGGCCAATACCCCAAAAGCAGAACCGTCGTCCCTAACCCCCAATACCCAGGGATGTGATTGGTACAATCTTAAACCGTGAAAGCGTTCATAAACAAAATTGTCCGTATTGTACAAAGTCCTGGTAGTTCCATTACGCAGCAATTCTCCCGTGACTTCTCCCGTACCATATAAATCGACATTCTCCCCGACTGATACCTGGGCATAACTTCTGTTTGAAGATTGGTAAAATTCGACTTTCGTTTTCCATTCCGAAGGCAGTTCCCCAATAACCTGGGGCTCTTCTAGTAAAGCAAAAGAAGGAAGATGACTCATGGCATCAAAGTTTTCCGGATAAAACATAGCCACATCATCCTTGATCAATAATTCAATATTCTGAGCGCAAACCCCGCTCATTACCGCTACTACCAACAGCAAGGATAGTACAATACTTTTTATTTTCATGTCTTTAAATAAGGTTATACTAGTACCAACAAACAATTAATAGCATTGCTTAATTTACAACTTTCATCTATGAATTAAAATTTTATTCTTGTTTGTTTTCACAATGTCTTAGTAAACAACTAAGATTTATTATTTGGGATGAACAACTAGTAATATGTTCAGGTTGAACCCGGATTATGTATTGGAGGTTCGTCATGAGCATTGCAAGTACAATAAAACAAGGCATTACTGAAACGAGGCATTACTTGTCCCGATTACTTTCAGGAGCACCGATCCGGTGTGTTGAACTCAGTGCAACGACTCGTTTTGAAGTGGTTGGATTGCGTAACAGGATCTCTAATGCACATGGCGGGTTTAAAGAGTTTGTATGGCCGGAAGAGAGTAATATTTGGCAGATGGATGTTTTTAATTTTTGAAACCTGAAAAAAGAAGGGAGAATGTTGTCTCCTTTTCGCGTGTGTTTAATTGAATCATTAAACAGAAAATGAATTGTTTCTTCGATGTTATTTGGAAATCATCATAACATAACATTAATCCCTTTATTAAATCACTAACTAGTAAACAATACCCCTTGTGTTAATTACGCACTTCTTCTTCAATCGTCATCCCATTTACTGCCAGAGAACCACTTAAATCAACAGCTATTCCATAGGCAACTAAATCATATTCTTCACTTGATACTGCCACATACTCAATATGGACAGCAACGTTATCGGCATCTTCGCTTCCATCAATTGTGTAATTGTATGTATAATCAACTTTAACATCAACCTTCTGATCTTTAGCTACCGTATTACTTTGGCGAACAATGAATAGGTTACCTTCCTCATCAAAATATCCTCTACAATTGTACGCTTCACTATTACTTCTTCCATGGCTGTTAGCTTGATAACTCTGCTCACGCCTACTGATAATAAAAGTATGCAGCGACCATCTCCGAGTCTAAATTAATATCATATCAATCTGTTCCCAGGGCATCTGAAATCGGCGTATTAATAATTAGAACTTTAGTTAATCACTCGTCATGTGAGACTGTTTTTCAGTGCATGAAATAATTTAACTCAAAAAAAGGTGAGCCTATTAGCCCACCTTTACAAACTACAATAAACATTTAGCAATATTTACCCTAAAAACTTCTTTCTCAAGGCCTCTACCTGCTCATCGTTGATCGGGAACAACTTGCCCAATGGGGCTCCCATAACCAGCGACTTGGCGCTGAATTCTGCAACTTCCAGCCTATCGAAGGTTTGCAGCAATTTATCTCCCGTAACTAAAAATGAATCGTTTGCGATCAAAACGGAAGGCACGGATTCACTTAACAACTCCGGAATTTTTAAGTCTCCTTCAAAATAGGTACCAAATGGGAGAAGAGGTACATCCTGTAGGAATATCCAACTTTCAGGAATGGTTCTTACATCAAACTTAACCCCTGTTGTGCCATAAGCCATTAAATAAGGAGGCTGTGTAAGTATGATAGAATTAATATGAGGGTTTAACTCATAAATTTTTTGGTGCAGAGCCACTGAGCGACTAGGTGTTTTTCCCGGTTCTGCCTTGCCTCCTTTTATTTGAACAATATCCTGGGGCATAATATCCCATCGGGCAACATTGGGAGGTGTTACCAAAAAGTCATTATCCTTCCAGCGAACAGATACCGTGCCGTACGAACTAATCATCAACCCCTGGTCGCAGGCACGTCGAACTATGTTACAAATATCCTGACGGATTTCACGTTCTTCCGGTGGATAGGTTACCTCATCGTTTTTAGCAAAACCATGTGGGATTTGCGAATCAAACTTGTTGATTTGTTCATCCGTTAGATACACAGGCTCTCCTATTGTTTTCGCATTGATAATGGTTCTGGCACAAAACTCTAAGGTCTCGAATCTTGTGTAGGCATCCATCATATCGGAACCACCCAATACGGTTCCATGGTTTTCCATAATCACCGCCATGATATCACTGCCTTTGAACTGCGCAGCGATATTGTCCCCCAACTCCTGACTGCCTGGCAACTCATATGGCGCATAACCAATTTCTCTACAAATTTGCTTAGCCTGCGGTATAACATTGGTATTAGGGATATCCCTTACAATACTAAACGAGACCAAGGCTGGCGGATGGGCATGAATCACAGCCTTAATCTCAGGGCGCACATCATAAATGGCTTTATGAAACGGAAACTCGGATGAAGGTTTATGATCTCCAATGATGGTTCCATCTTTTTTCACACAAATGATATCCTTTTCCGTTAATGTGCCCTTATCGATGGCAGATGGCGTTACCCAGATATCACCATTCTCGTCTTTAATGGAAATATTGCCACCTGAGGTGGTTGTCATTCCATTTTTATAAATCCTGCTAATTACTTTTGTTATCTGCACTTTGGGGTGCATTAACGCTACATCTAGTTGTTTCATTTGCTAAAATTTAGTGTCAAGTATCAAGATTCAGGATTTCTCAACTTATAAAGCAGTATCCCTTTTCCAATTACCACTTTAATATACTGTTATATCTGTTATTACTACCTGAATATCCAATACCTGATTGTTCATAAAATCTAATTCTAAAAAATCCGTTTTTTTAAATTAAAGCGCAGCTCTATAAATACTAATTGTATCCTCAAGCGTTACTTCTTTAGGGTTACCCCCGGCACATACATCTAACAATGCGTTTTTCGACATTAACTCAAAATCCTTTTCGTCAACGCCTAATTCCTTTAGCCCACTTGGAATCCCAACGTCTGCAGATAGCTTTTTAATAGCCTTGATAGCAGCTTTATTTGCCTCTTCGGTACTCATTCCGGCAGTATCTACTCCCAACGCCTCGGCAATATCCCTAAACTTATCGCCACATGCGTCTGCGTTAAACTCCTCTACGTAGGGAAGTAAAACTGCATTACATACACCGTGAGGCAGATTGTACAAACCTCCAAGCTGGTGAGCCATTGAGTGAACATAACCTAACCCACAATTCGAGAATGCCTGTCCTGCAATAAACTGCCCCCAGGCCATTTTACTTCTGGCCTCCACATTTTTACCGTCTTTTACAGCATCTCTTAAACTCTCCCCAATCAGCTTAACGGCTTTTATGGCAAGTGTGTCAGACCATTCGTAAGCACCTAAGGTAACATAAGCCTCAATGGCATGCGTTAATGCATCCATACCGGTAGCTGCAGTTAATGCCGCAGGTTTGTTTAACATCAACAAAGGATCGTTAACGGCAATATCCACCAAACAGTTTTTATCTACCATCACCATCTTTACCTTACGTTTCTCGTCAGTAATCACGTAGTTGATGGTAATTTCACTGGCCGTACCTGCTGTAGTATTGATCGCAATAATTGGTAAAGACTTCTTTTTTGAAACATGAATTCCTTCATAATCTTCGATAGCCCCACCATTGCTTGCTAAAATACCAATGGCTTTACCACAGTCCTGAGGTGATCCGCCGCCTAAAGTAACGATACAGTCGCAACCGTTCCCTTTAAGCACCTCTAAACCTTTGTTTACATTCTCAACAGTTGGGTTTTGTTTAACATCACTATATACTACATAATCTAAACCGGCAGCCTCCATAATGCTTTCTACTTCCTTGGCCAAACCAATTTCCAGTAACATGCTGTCCGTTACTAATAAGGCTTTGTTGAACCCTCTTGACTTAAACTCTTCTTCTAATTCTTTTAAAGAGTCAGGCCCCACAATACTCAATGGGGGCAAATAAATTTTTCTTGATGCGTTCATTTTATTTTGTTTATTAATTTAGTGTGAAGAGTGTAGTCCGTTTAAATTAACGCGCTTCACACTAAGTTAGAGTTTTTGTATCTTTTGTCAAATCTATATTACTGCTTTCAAAACCATGCAGGTTGTCAGCAATAACTAAAGCGGCTCCCAGTGCACTGGCATTATCAATTTCGGAAGTAAACACCTTCTTATTGGCATAATGATCCGACAAGAGCTTGATATATATAGGGTTTCGGGCAAATCCTCCCGAAACGTATAATATTTCCGTTTTATCGTCGGCAGGGATAATTAAATCAATAGAAGCTATACACAAATCCGTTAGTTCCATCACCATACGTGTATAGGCCTGATTGAACGAATGGAATACTGACAAATCTATCATATCCAATCCTTTATCGAAACCAGCTATTCCTTCCGGGAAGAAGACTTTACTATCGCTGAATTCTTTATTCAAGGTTTCTATAAGGTCTGGCTGATAACTTACCGATTTGAAATAATTAGCATCTGTTGTAAAATAGGCGTTTAGCTTTTCAACTAATTTCTCATGAAAATAACCCATGAACAAACGTGACGACTTCACCTGTTGTTTTTGAGGTGTTAAAAAACACAAACAATCATTTTTTAGTTGGTCAGCAGTTAATGGTTCGTCATTATAAGGATTCATGCTGATGCACCAGGTCCCTGTTGAAACCAGGATAAATTTATCTTTCGAATTAGCAAGATAAGGAACCAGGGAAGCTGAACTATCATGGATACCCACCCCGGTTTTTATTTCTTTACTTTTTATGGTACAAGTATAAACGGTGTCGTTATTGACCGGCTCGGGAAGGCCAACCCCTTCTTCTTTAACCCATGGGTGGTATTGCATGTTATCAAAATCCCACATAAAGGTATGACAACCGATAGAGGTTGGTTCTGAAGATATTTTACCCGTCAATACATATGAAAGGTACTGAGGGAAGTGAAGCACATCATGCACTTTGTCCCAAATCTCTTTCTTCTCCTTTTTCAACCAAAGTGTTTGAATACCGGAATTCAGCAACAAACCTAAGGCAGGACTAGCCGTTTGACGACAAAACTCATTTACTCCGCCATGCTTTGAAAATAAAGTCTCTTGAATATCAGAATTTACCTCCTTTAAATAGTTATAAATAGGTGTTAATAGTTCACCCTCTTTATTTAAAAAGGCCAATGATGCCCCATAGGTCGAAAAGTTAATGCCCTGAATATCAAACTTCCCTTCGTCTATAATAGAACTCAGGGTATCTACCATCCAATCCTGTATCAGCTTGATATCATCGCACTCAAAACCATCTTCATCGACTGAGGTTTCGAATTTTTGCTCATGTTGATAAGCCACTTTAAGATTCTGATCGAATAACAAAATCTTTTTATTTGTTTTACCAATATCAAATACCGCTATAACTTTAGTCGCACTCATTACTTACTTTCTTTAGATATTTTTCTTCTATAATTCTCCACTTCCCAATTATCAATAAAATCGATTTGTTGTTGGGTCATAGGGCGCGGCCCCCCGAACGATTCAGATAAATAACTCACTTTCATCATATCCTTGTACACATCTAATACAATCTTTGCCGATTTCATGTTCTCTTCGATACATACCAGTCCCTTTCCTTCCAATGCAATTACCTTTGGGTTATATCCACACTCCTTCTTAAAAGAAGCAATCCTGGCATTCACATCATCCTTATCTGTAACCAACAAATATTTCGATTTGCAATACACGATATTATCCGGTGTAAAAGGAACACTTACACTGGCAAAGCTATTGGCATCCTTAACAAATGATTTGGTTAGCTCACTGTCATCAACAGCTGCATAAACTTTGCTCTCCTCTCCATTTAACTCTATTTGTCCGGCCAGCTTCAACAACGCTTCATTGTCGCCCTTGCCCGAATCGGGCGGACAGGAAGAAGCCTTGCTTTTTAACTTCTCTTCTATCTCAGTATAGATCTTTTCTATTTCCTCACAGCTATCGGCCCCCACAAACACCCCATGGTTTTCCAGGAAGATAATTTGGGCTTCTTTAGCTTTTTTGTCTTTGTATTTTAGCAAAGCGTTAACGACCTCTTTAAACAACACATAACCGGGATCGGTATAGGGTACATACACCACATCGTCCCCGAACAGGTCCTCAATCATTTCTTTGGATTTTTTGGCACACAAGACCCCGTTTACGAGGGTTGGGTGCGTATGCATAATAAATGCATACTGAATAACCTCGTGCATGCTGGCCTCAACCGACGGCCTTTTTCCTTCAGGAAATAAAATAGCATTCTGCAAATCCTGTTTTACCTCCTGCTCTCGTGCCGTTGCATCGTCGCTATAGGTTTTCTCAGACAACACTTGCATCTTGTTCCTATCCAAACATACAAATCCGTTCTCATCGATATCGGCCATGGAAGTCCCACTGGCTTTTACCCACATTCTATCCTCATCCTTATAGGAACTGTTTCCGCCTCCGGCAATGATATAATCAGGGTTTTTCCCGAAGGTTTGGGATATTTTTATTAATCGATCAATATTTTTATCCATTTTTAAATTACTTAGATACACTGATTTTTAGGAGAATGACAAACATGACATTAAGGGTATCGGCATACCTGCCATTGTATTAAAAAAGGCAGGTGAAGAATGACTTGGGCAAACAAGTACAATTCTTCAACCTGCCTTATATATAACTTATCGTTTTAACAATACTTCTTTTTCGTAAGCTTGTATTTCAGCGATATAATCCTCACCTACAGCAACTCCTTCTTTCATACAGTAGTAATCCCATACCGCACCAAATGGCTTTGTTTTCAACTCCTCAAGAAGAGCCAGACGCTCAAAGTTCTGCTCGTTTTCTTCATATTTCACTAAAGTAGAAGTAGGTTCTAACATGGCTATCATAAATGCTTTTTGGGCAGCACGGGTACCTACCACATAAGCACCAATGCGATTGATAGAAGCATCAAAAAAGTCAAGACCTACGTTTACTCTATCAATAAAGTCGTTACGTACAATTTCAGAAGCAATTAACTGCACCTCTTCGTTAAGCGTTACAACATGGTCAGAATCCCAACGGATTGGACGTGTTACGTGCAGCAATACTTCATCAACAAACTGAAGACAAGATGAAATCTTATCACCTACTACTTCTGTTGGATGGAAGTGACCGTTATCCAAACAGATCATTTTGTTGTTTTTGATGGCATATCCTAAATAATAATCGTGTGAACCAACAGTCATAGACTCAGCTCCAATTCCAAACACTTTACTTTCCACGGCATCCTTCATGTGTTCCTTAGGGAAATCTTGTGCCATTCCTTCGTCAAGCGACTTGGTTAATTGGGCACGCATTCCGTTACGATCGATTGGTGTATCTTTTGATCCATCGGGAATCCAGGTATTCAAAACACATGGAGTACCTAATTGCTTGCCTACTTCGGCAGCGATTTCGCGAGAACGTTTCAGGTGCTCTACCCAGAATTTACGAATTTCTTCGTTTTTAGAAGACAAAGTAAAACCGCTATCCGCTTTAGGGTGTGAGAAGAATGAACCGTTAAAGTCCATACCAATACCTTGCTCTTTACACCAATCTATCCATCCCTGAAACTGCTTCACGCTAATTTCATCACGATCAACCATACCTTCGGAGAAATCACCATATAAGGCATGTACGTTAACACGCTGTTTTCCCGGAAGCATGGACATCACTTTCTCCAGGTCAGCCATAATTTCAGCAGCATTACGGGCCTTACCGGGATAATTACCTGTAGCCTGAATACCACCGGAAAGCTGTCCATCCGGGTTCTCGGTACCTGATACATCATCCGTTTGCCAACAGTGAAGACTGATTTTAATGTCATTGATTTTCTTCAATACCGCTTCGGTATCTACTCCTAACGCTGCATACTGCTCTTTGGCCAACTCATAGGCCTTTGTAATCATTTCTTTACTTGCCATTTTATGTTGAATTATACTGTTTGTTTTAATTAAAATACTTTTACTAACGCACCAGAAAGATTGAATAATCATTCACCCCGCTCTTTTTAACAACTGATATAGTTCCGGCCATATCTCGTTATATCTCTTGATGTATTCCCCCTTCTGCCCTTGATTTAAGTGCATAATAAGGCCCCTCGATTTATTGGATACTTTTTAGTGGGCGAAATCGGTCTTGGCAATACCCATAATTATTACCGATAACAGGATCAGACCAATTCCGAGCAAAATCGTGGTTTTGGTTTTTTTAGAAACGCCTGCCCATTCCTTACGATAGAAACCCCAAAAGTTGGCTGTAAGGATAATTGTGGACATGTGTAATATCCATGAACTGGCGCCATTACCAATCTTTGTCTCTCCCATACCATAAAAGAAGAACTGCAAAAACCATGTTGTACCTGCCAATGCACAAAAAAGGTAATTCTTTAACAATGGAGTTTTGGTGTCGACAAAATCGCCACCCGTTTTATTTTTAAGAATCAGGGCAACTGTCCAAATGAGATTGGTTGTTAAACCACCCCAAAGGATTACCAAAAAGATAATATTGTTCTCAAACAAATATTTACCATCGCTTACAAAAGAGAAGTCATTAGTAACTGCTATTTCTCGAACGGCTTCACCCATCTCTTTTCCAGCATCTATTCCAAAGCTAAAAAAAGCACTCAATATGCCCGAAATCGCAGCAATTATTAAACCTGTAGTAAGTTTAAATTCACTGTTTACACCCTCTTTTACGTCTGCAAGTTCCTTATCTTTCATCAGGCCGGCCTTGCCACATAAAACAATCCCAACCATAAGTACAAGTATCCCGAGCAAAACGATTTGTCCACTGGTTGTTGAGAGCATATCGGTAAAAGAATCTCCTTCCGGCAGAATTTCGCCCAGACTACCTATATTACGGAGAATAGGTAAGCCCAGAGACCCTACCAACGATGTTATCCCCAGTAATACCGAATTACCCAAAGACATGCCCAAATAACGGATTCCCAAACCATAAGTCAGGCCGCCTATGCCCCACAATACACCTAAGATATAGGTAAGGCGAACTGTTGACGAGTCTGTGGCTGACAAAATATCCAGCCATCCGGGAGAAGTTAGTGCTGTTGCTATGTATGGCATTATTAACCACGAAAAAAGACCTCCTACTATCCAGTAAATTTCCCAACGCCATTTTTTTACAAGGTTATATGGCATATACCAGCTTCCTGATGACGCCCCACCCAATGAATGAAAAATAATTCCTAATAATGCTTGCATATTTTTGTTTTTAGTATAATAAAATGAATACTTTTATCTCTGTTTAAAAACTTATTTGATACAAAAATATATAGATACACACGCACTTACAATACACAAAATGGCGTTTGATTTGCACTTTTTGGACTAACAATGAAAGATTTTTTTAAATATATAACAGCCAGTGAAGAAGACAAAAATTGGGGCTTATATTTAAATGTTGCCGGAAAATCAACTATTCCTGCCGGAATTACCTACCCTTCGCCGGAACACCCAAGTGGGTATTACTTTACCTGGAATAATGGCCGTACTTTGCCAGAATACCAAATTAACTTTATAACAGAAGGATCAGGAGTGCTGGAAAACGAAAGAGGGAAATTTATCGTTAAAGCTGGTTCATTAATGATTATACGAAAAGATGAATGGCACAGATACAGACCTAACAAAAACCAGGGTTGGCTAGAACACTATATTGGTTTTGATGGAAAGCTGGCGCAACATTTTCTTCAGGAAAACCAAATCCTTCAAGGACAATCTGTTATCAACTGTGGTGTGCGTGAAGATTTTATTGATACCTATTATAAAATATTTGAACTCATTAAAAACGAGGATCCGGGCAACCAGCATATTGCGGCAGGTCTTATCATCAAATTGTTAGGTTATATAGTAGCCTGGCAAAAACAAAGAAACTTTACCGGCAGACCTATCGAGAAACTGATTCAGGAAGCACGTTTTCATATGCGCGAACATATTGAGGGAGAAGTAGACCTTCAAAGACTATCGGAAGAGAACTGTATAGGATACTCCTATTTTAGAAAGATGTTTAAAAAGTACACAGGCATCTCACCACATCAATATCACTTGGATTTAAAGATTATGAGAGCCAAAGAACTCATCCTTACTTCCGATAAAAACATAAAGGAAATAAGCTATGAACTGGGCTTTCAGAGTATCCATTATTTCAGTCGTCTATTCAAGAAAAAAGTTGGACAAAATCCTACAGAATTGAGAGGTACCGTAATAAAAAAATAAAGGTTGCTAATCCGAAGACTAACAACCTCTCCATTAAATATATGTAGATGAAATTTTAGTAAACAAACTTGTAGGAACCCGATCCCAACGTCAACTTTAAAGCACCTGCTGATTCAGTGATATCTGTTTTAACCATTGTTTTAATGGGCTTTGAGTTAACCATTACCGGCTTCCCTTTGGCATTAGGCAAAGTCACAGTTCCTGTTGAATTAGCAGGAATAACAACTTCATAAATAAATTGCTCTCCTTTAATTTCCCAGGCTGATTTAGCTTCTCCGTACATGGTGTTAAGCTCATACATAACGTTTGTTAATCCACCACCTGGATGTGGGTGAAATAAAATATGTTTATATCCCGGATTATTTTCATCGATACTAATACCTGCTACGTAACTATACAACCATTCTCCAATGGCTCCATAAGCATAATGATTAAAGCTATTCATACCATCAATGATAGTACCATCTGGCTTTTGTGTATCCCAACGTTCCCAAATGGTTGTAGCCCCTTGCGTAACAGGATATAACCAACCCGGATACTCTTTACGGTTTAGCAACATAAAAGCCAAATCGTCGCGACCAATGGCAGACAAGCTACTATTTAATATGGGCGTTCCTAAAAAGCCAGTTGTTAAATGTTTGAACTTTTTCACATCCTCAGCAAAATAGTGAGCAGCTTTTTCTTTAAGTTCATCCGGGATTAAATCAAAAGTGATGGCTAAAGCATAAGCTGTTTGTGTATGCGAGACCAAACGACCATTAGGAGTGATATATTCCTTAGCAAAAGCAGCCTTTATCTTTTTTACTAATTCTTCGTACTCCTTTGCCTCTTCATTTTTTCCTAATACCCTTGCAATTTTAGCTAAAAGCGAAGTTGAATAACAATAATAAGCTGTCGCTACTAAATCAGTTTCGGTATAAGCCCCCGGATAGCCAGGTTTATCGGTATTATAACTCAACCAATCTCCCCATTGATGGCGTCTTTGGTTCCATATATAATCATCACCTGCATTTTTCTTGACATACTGAACCCAGGCTTTCATGCTTGAATATTGCTGCTCTAAAATACGCTTATCTCCATATGCTTTATAAACTGTCCAGGGCACAATAAGGGCTGCATCTGCCCAACCGGCACAACCTCCAAATTTATTATTCCACATATCAGGAATAATATTTGGAACTTCACCGTTCGGTTGCTGGTCTGCCGATAAATCTTTCAACCATTTGTCATAAAACGGAGCTACTCCAAAATTATAAGAAGCTGTCATACTAAAGGCCTGCGTATCACCAGTCCAACCCACACGCTCATCACGCTGAGGGCAATCCGTTGGAATATCCAAGAAATTATCCCTCTGCCCCCAAAGAATATTGCTTTGCAACTGGTTAATCAAAGGGTTAGAGCATGAGAAATTACCCGTTTGCTTCATATCAGAATGAATTACAATTCCTGTAACAGCATCCTTAGTTACCACACCCGGATAATCAACTAATTTTACAAAGCGGAAACCATGAAAAGTAAAATGAGGCTCATAAACCTCTTCACCTCCTCCCTTTAAGGTATAGGAATCTGTAGCCTCGGCGGAACGTAAGTTTTTAGTAAAGAAATTTCCCTCTTTATCCAACACCTCTGCAAACTGAAGCGTTACTTTGTCTCCTCTTTCACCATTTACTTTCAGACGAACCCATCCTACCATATTCTGACCCAGGTCAAGAACTGTTTCTCCTTTAGGCGTAGTAATTATTTCAATGGGTCTAAGTTCTTCAATAGCTCGAACCTGCAGACCATTTGATGCAACCAAAATATCTTTTGTATGATCAATAAGCTCTACTGTTTCCCAGTCATCATCATTAAACCCCCTGTCAGCCCAGCCATCCATTTCTTGGGTAGCATCGTATTTTTCACCATTGTATATGTCCGATTCCTGAATAGCCCCATACGAAACTTTCCAGTTTTCATCGGTGGTTATCAGTTCACTTGTTCCATCTTTGTAATTCACCTTTAACTGAACCAACAATGAAAGCTGGTCGCCATAATACGCTTTATCGCCATCCCATCCCAGATACCCACGATACCATCCATCACCCACCATCGCTCCAATGGCATTTTCTTTTTGAAGCATACCTGTGACCTCATAAACCTGATATTGCAAACGTTTTTTGTAACTGGTAAAACCCGGCGTAAATAATTGGTCGCCTACTTTTTTTCCGTTCAAAAACAATTGGTACAAACCCAAGGAGGTTACGTAAGCACGAGCAGAACTCACCTCTTTTGATGTTGAAAATTCATTTCTGTAATATTGAGCGGGAAGTGACTTACTTGACTTATTTTCATTTTTGGTTATCCATTTCGCTTTCCACTCATCAGATGACATAATGCCCATTTCCCAATAAGCAGGCCTACTCCAGTCACTCACTTTCCCGTTGTTATCCCAAACACGAACCTGCCAATAAACTCTTTGTGATGATTTTAATGCTGGACCTGCGTATTCAACACTTACCGATTCGTCACTTAAGACCTTGCCAGTGCTCCAGGTTATTTTATCTCCCTTAATAAGATTAGATTCACATTCAGCTACTCTTATTTCATAAGCAGACTGCGTTACATTTTGCTTATCCGAAAACATTTTCCAGCTAAGCCTGGGCTTTAACACATCTATCCCAATTGGATTAATGTGGTACTCACAAACTGTTTCACCCACTTTTACTTTAGCAGAAACAGATGTAACAAACATACCCAGCAAAATAGTTACAGCAAGCTCTTTTACAATATATTTCATTGTTAATATTTTTAAGACACTAGGTGCATTTTATAATCCAAATAACTAAAAAACAAACCACAGAATACGCTATGGATAGGTCAATAGGCTAACTATACGTATTCTGCGGTAATATCCAGACATATCAAATCATAGGGGCAACTAAGATATATAGTTCCAGACATTTTAACTTATTCGATTACCCTTAATTTTACTGTCTTTAAATCTTCTGTCCTTGATGAAGTACCTATCGAAATTGTAAAAGTACCGGGCTCAACTACTTTTTTCATGTCCTGCGTTAAAACAGCCAGATTTTCCGGGTTTAATTTAAACTCTACTGTTTTGGTTTCGCCTGGTTTAAGGTTGATACGTTCAAATCCTTTTAACATTTTAAGATAACGGCCTACAGAAGCATAGTCATCTCTCACATACATTTGGACTACTTCGTCACCTGCCCGTTTACCTGTATTGGTAACATCTACCGATACTGTTGTGGCATCACCTACCTTAATAGCCGACTTTACTAACCTTGGTGTTCCATACTCAAAAGTTGTATAACTCAATCCATAACCGAATGCGAATAATGGAGACTTATCACTAAATCGATATAACCCTTTACCCGAACCAATAAAATCAGGACGTTCCAGATATGTTACAGGTACCTGTCCAACCGAGCGAGGAAAAGACATTGTCAGTTTACCACCTGGGTTTACATCACCAAAAATAACATTGGCAACAGCATCACCTGCTCGCATACCTCCATACCATGTCTCAAGCACAGATGGGATATTTTCGGCGATGTAATTTATACTTAATGGACGACCATTGATTAAAACAACAATAACAGGTTTACCTGTTTTATGAATCAACTCTACCAATTCATTTTGAACGCCATACAAATCAAGATCAGAACGGTCTCCACCTTCACCACACGTTTTATGAGAGCTACCCACAACTAAAACAACTGCATCCGACTTTTTTGCAGCAGATACAGCTGCAGAAAATCCTTCTTTTGAAAAACTATCAATATCGCAGCCTTTGGCGTAGTTTATTTTTACTTTTTTACCTACTTTTTTCTTTAAACCATCTAAAACTGAAACGTAGTATGGAGGTAATCCTGAATATCCTCCCAATAGTTTATAGGTTCCTTTTTTAGGTTTTTCTTCGTGGGCGTTAGGTCCAATAACAGCTAAAGATTTGATTTTTGATAGATCAAGAGGTAAGAGATTGTTATCATTTTTCAGCATGATAATAGATTTTTCCGCTATTTCCAATGCAAACTCACGATGTTCTTCACGACCAGCATTTACAGTTTCCTCGTCAATCTCTATTTGTTCTGTATCAAACAACCCTAATTTATATTTTGCGGTCAAAATACGTGATGTGGCTTTGTCGATATACTTCATTAATGAAGGATCCTGCTCTACCGTATCTTTCAATATATTTGAGTGATATGTTGCCAGTTCAACATTTTTACCAATTACCAGGTCCATATCTACACCCGCTTTTAATCCTAAGATAGCCGCTTTTGTTCTGGTTTCAGGAATAAAATGCATGGTCTCTAATCTACCTACATCATTATTATCAGAAACAATAAAACCGTCGAAACCAAGCTCATCTCGTAAGATATCCTTTAATAACCAGGTATTCATATGACATGGAACGCCGTTGAAGTCTTGATGACCCGGCATAACGGAACCTACCTGTGCTTCCTTTACAGCCGCCTCAAACGATGGAAGGTAAACCTCACGTAAACGACGCTCAGACATATCGCTAAATCCACCATTTATACCTCGGCGGTTTTCAGGATATCCGACAAAATGTTTGGCCGTTGCAATAACATGGTTTTCATCAAATTGCTCATCACCTGTACCTTGTAAACCCTGGATAAATGAAACTCCCATTCGTGAAACCAAATAAGGGTCTTCACCATAAGATTCTTCAACACGACCATAGCGAGCGTCTCCTGCATAAACATCCAAATTAGGAGAGTAACAATGAGTAACACCTAAAGCACGGGCTTCCAGCGCCGTTTGAGAAGCCATTTTTTTGATGAGCTCAGGTTCCCAAGTTGAAGCACAGGCTACGGCTTGCGGATAAACAGTAGTATTCCCATAATAGTCAAGAACAAGCCATAATCCATGTAATGCTTCTCCATATTTCATAACAGGAATGTCCAACCTGTCATTGGCAGGTGCATCCTGGGTCATCTCGGCTATTTTTTCTTCTAAGGTCATTTGGCTTAAAAGCTTCTCAACTTTAACTGCAATTTCTGCATCTTTTTTGCTCAACTGCTTTGTTTGCTTTTGTTGACATCCTGTGAATAGGATAACTGCCGTCAAAAAAATTATACCTTTTTTCATTGTTCTGTATTTAAATATTATTCAATCTCTATTTTATTAATCCACAAATAACTCATCTATATAGGGTCCACTTTGTCCTGTGGTCTCCAATCTTATACTATTGGCTCCCGATTTAAAATTGACAATGGTGTTCACAAACTTCCACTCTTTTTCCCAACCACCGGTTGCCTTAAACTCGAACGTTTTAACATATTCGTCATTGACAAATAATTTCATGGGGTGCAATTTTCCTATGTTGTTGTGCATGTACCTAAAGCGTATACTAAAATCACCGGCCTCACCATCATTTTCCTTGTACCAAGTAATAGCGCCATCCTGGCCATTAAAAACTACAAAGCCGCTACCTTTATAACGATGTGCATTATCACTAACTTTTATTTCACCTTCTAACAGCGCATCTTCCGCAGCAATATTTACACCTCTTCCTATCCACATATCAGCCGAATGTTGATCTCCCCAGAACAAACCCTCGTTTTCTCCAAAGACCTCTTCCATGGATAAAACCACCATGCCATTCTGCAGGACAATAGCTTTCACGGTAGTTCCATCCGAAACCTCAAAAGGAGATAGATATTTAATACCATTCGTTTTAGGGTCGGAACCATCAGTCGTGTATTTGATACTTAGTTCAGGAAAATCTGTATTACCTAAAACAGGAATTTGTTTTGCTTCTATCGCAATTTCATTGGATAGGTAAAGGTTTTTGTCTCCAAGTATGGAGGCGGTGATCACAGAAGCCTCAGTGCAATGATCATTTCCTTCCAGAAACAGCCTTGTTTTCCCAAAGAACATTTTCCTAAAATCGGATTTTGTACGACTCGTTGGGTCAATAGGATCCCCATTCTCCATGGAAACCTTTTGAATACCCCCTTGCAGACGATAGTATATTCTGTTTTCGGCATAGGGAAATAAGTTTCCTTCATTATCCAAACCCTCTGATGTTAAAATATAACTTGCAGGAAAACCGTCTTCGGCTTCTAGTGTTTGAACGGTATGGTTTAGTTTTGATGGTTGTTTACTTGTGTTTACCTCAAGGTGTTTTACTTCCTTTCCTTGGATATAGGCTACCGCTTCTAATTTCCCTTTCTCGTAAGGCACCATCCAATCGCACTGCATCTCATCCCACACGGTACCTGGCTTATCTTTGCCTAAGGACTTACCGTTTAAAAACAATTCTACTTCATCGGCATTGGAATAAACCCAAACAGGTATAATCGTACCTTTTTTCATGCGAGGGTGGGTCCAATGAGGAAGCATATGCAATACTGTTTCATTAGTCCACTGACTTTGATAGAAGTAATACAGATCTTTTTTTAAACCTGCCACATCCAGTGCTCCTCCCATAAATAAATTAAATGGTAAACCGCCATGAACCAAACCTGCCTCCCCGTAATAGTCAAACCCTGTCCAACGGAAATGACCACTGTGCCATGGATTATCACGCATCTGCTCCCAATTTTTTCGGGCACAAATCCGAACCGTCGCATTATCATACGAGGAATTAAAACGTTGTTTTCTGTTCTTCCATTTTTGGGGGTCGATACCTTCATAAAAGAAAATCTCCTTTTCCGTTAGATTTGGTAGAGGGTAAGTATTGGGCAATTCATTATCGCGCCACCATGTGTGGGTACGATAATATCCCCTGGTTTGCCAGGTATGTGGTGCTTCGGTAGAGATAAAAGGTTTATCGAAGCTTTTGTTTTCAATAAAAGATTGGTTCTCGGAACCTCCATTCACACCAATAATATCCATGTCTTCACTATTACCGGCGCCGGAAGTGTACAAGCGGGTATTATCAATGTTTCTGCTGAATTTTACCAACTCGGGCGCAATGTCGCTATGTGTTTCATTACCCAGGCTATATACAAAAATACTTGGATGGTTACGGTCTCTGGTAATCCACTCCTTGATGTCGCGTTGCCACCAGTCATTAAAAGCCTGCTTTCCATAATCCTGAGGCGCTTTTTTGTGCCAGCCATCAAAAATTTCGTCCATCACCAACAAACCAATTTCATCGCAAATATCGTAAAACATGGGAGGGGTTGGGTTATGAGAAGGGCGAATGGCATTCAACCCCATATCTTTTAAAAGTTGCAATTTCCAGCGCAGCATTGGTTTAGTCCAGGCTCCACCAACCGGGCCACCTTCCCAATGTTCGCAGGCTCCTTTTAGCTTAATATTCTCACCGTTTAACCAAAAACCGGTACTCTGCTCCCATTTAACGGTTCTGAACCCAAAATTTGTTTTCACCACATCAATCACTTTCTTGCCCACCATTACCTTCGTTTCCAGCACATATAAGGCAGGGGTTTCCGGACTCCATAACTGTGGTTTGCTCACATCCATTTTTAAGTCAAATGGTTTTGATGTATCAGAAACACTATGTTTGGCCTTTGCGATCACTCTGCCATCCGAAGAAAGAATGGAAGTTTTTAGGATTGTCTTTGGGGGCACTTTCCCCGAAACTGTTAACTTCACCTGAGCATTAACGCTACCCTTATCCTCTGATATTTCCGGTGTGGTTACGAAAATTCCGTTTGGCGAAATATGTAGTGGATTGACTTCAATCAGTTGAACAGGTGCATAAATTCCGCAAGGGTGATACCAGCGTGCAGAAGGTTCTAAACTGTTGTCCACTCTTACCGCAATGGTATTTTTACCTTCCTGTAAATATTCTGAAATATCGTAACGAAAACTAATATAACCGTACGGTCGCTTGCCTAAATGTTGTCCGTTTATCCATACCTCGCTGTTCATATATACGCCTTCAAAATTGACATAAGTAGTGTTTGAAAGGCTCTTGTTTTTTACCTGAAACGATTTTCGATACCAGCCAATTCCGCCATCATGGTAACCTCCACCCTGTCCCTGATCACCGCCTGTTCGCACTCCTTTTTCAAACGCCCAATCGTGCGGAACATCTAAAGGCGTCCAGCTTGCATCATTGAAGTTTTCTTTGGCAAAGTTTTCCTTATCCTCATCCAGGATAAACTTCCATTGCTTATTAAAATTCGTTGTTTTTCTTTGGCTATAACCTGTAAACACAGCCAAAACCAAACATAAGATTAAAATAAATTTGAATTTAGTTCGTGTCGTCATATGCTTAGTTAATTTCTTTAAATGCTTTATTATTTTCACCAGCAGTTAATTCATTTTTTCCAAAACTCAACTTACTCCCTTCACCAATGTATAAGCTAACCTGTACTTTGTTTCCTTTGCTTTGGGTACGAACAATTCCAAAGCAGCCGTCGAATTTCAGTTTTAATTTCTTATTAATGTAACTATCTTTTGCACTATCCTGGCAAATAATGTAATCTGTTATTATTTTATCTTTCACCTTTGAAACCACGATAGCCCCAACCACCTTATCGCCATTCATTAATGCTTCCACACTTTGAATACTCGATTCACATTCGGTTGAAGGCTCAAAAACAGCTATATAAGGTTTGTTCCATGCCTCACCTTGCTGACGAACAGCCAGCACCTGCGTTTTCTTATCAATATATCCATTACGGGCCTCGCGGCTAGGAGGAGCCAATGCCTTGGTATATTCACGTGTGACACCTGCTGGCATAAACATATGCATATATCTGTCGTCGTATTTTATATCGAAACGAACCTTAATGGCTTCTTTTGTTGGAGAAGAAACTTCCGTATTTTCAAAATATCGCCAGCCAGGAGAGTGGACAACATCACCTATATCGGTTTGGTATCTGTTGGTTTGTTTTAGATCCAGAACCTTACCATTTTTATTACTTAGTTGTGTTTTGTCTCCTAAATTGTGATAGATATAATCGTGAAATTTGTTTTCATCGTTAGACTTTGAACGAAACATATCGAAGTAATATCCGGTTGTTTCACTGGTACGGATGGTGCTTAAGGTACGTTGCTGGTCGCAATTATTCACTTCATCCTTTAGAAACTGAGTAGCAAAACTAAAATTTGCGCAAATTGGCTCTTCCAAATGTTTGGGCTCAGACGCTATATTTTTGACTGTATTTTGCCAAACATTGGCCATGCCTTTCCACGACCCTTCATCACGGCCATGTGATGTCCCGTTTACAATAACAGTATTATTACCAGCATAAAGCCTAAAATAATGCTCGTGCAACGGAATTTTACGTTCTTTTACCGAAGGAGGCAAACCTGCATTGGGAGCCATTACATAACCAGCTCCATACAATTCCATTGCAATACCCGTCAAATGAGAATGTACATAATGCGCTCCGCCAATTATTCCGCACAAACCGTAGGTTTCATTGTCCTTCTCCACGGCATTCCGTTGTAAAGCCACACCTGCATGCTCAACAATCACGGTGGGTTTATTAAAATCCATATCACTTTCTACCTCCTTTGGAACAGGAAGACCCCAAAATAATTCAAGTGCTTGGAAATTATTGAAAATTTGATTTGGTGTTATACGTGGATGATAGCCTCCCTGAGCTTTATATGATAGCTGCAGTGCGAGTTCTGCTTTTTGTTGTAATTCAGCATAACCTTTTCTTTCTGCGATGCTTAAGGTATACCTGTATAGATCAGCCGTATTATCATTATTTCGTTTTGAATCCCCATATCGGACAAATTTTCTGTCTGGATTTCTTAAATAATCAAAAAGGAAATTACCTTCGAAAACATGCATATAGTCAGCAGTCACATCCATTTCTGGCTTAACTCTATCAACAATATTTAATACCATGGTAATTATGGGCATAAAACTATAACTTAATGACTCCGGCCATATACCCTGATCGGAGAACATCGGTAAAATGGTATGCTTAAATGAGTTTTGATGCCATGTTCCTGTTTCCCAAAACACATTAAACAAACGTTCGCGTTCCATGTCATCTTCAACACAAAGAATTCCGAACAAAACACCCGTTGCAGTTAAAATAGGATGGTTTGAAATGAACTTACCATGGCGATCCGGCTTACCATACTCTTGTAATACATTACCCACAATATTGGTCATTGCTTTTTGCGCTTTAACCTGATCAAACAATACATAAGCATTAGTTGCTTTATTGTATACTTTAAGGTCTGGCTTCTTCAAATAATTCCAAATGAAATCATAGGTCAGCGCAAAAGGCCCATAAGTAGTCCTGGCATCATAAAATGCAAAACCACAAATCGAAGTTGTTTGCGGGGTTCTTGGGGCTATTTCATCAACGTATGCCGCTAAAATATCTGCCGCAAATTGTGCATATTTTTCATCCCCGGTTATATAATAAAGCATCCCTGCTTTAGCGGCTAAAGACAATATTCTATTATGCCCCTGGGCAAATGGTGCCGCCTGAGACTCCGCATTCTGATGATCATTCTTTGCAAAAACAGGAATTTCTCCTAAAATAGCTCCCGGATCAGCCTGATGGATTTTTATGTGCGGATCCACTTGCGTGTGCAATTGGCAAGCGATACTTTTTGCCCAGTCGTATTTTTCTATTTTACTTAAAACTTCCTCTCGCTCATCAACCGTTGTATATATCACTGGATGCTTTAAAGACTGTGCATTTATTAATGCACTGCATAAGGCTAAAAAGATTAAAGCAAATATTTTAATATATTGAAAATTCATAAATAATATCTTGTAATTACTTTATTGTTGTTTTCTACTGACTGCCAAGTTTCTGTTCTTCCATAAAACTTAATCATCTTGTCTTTTTAAATACACCACAGCAACAGGTTGTCCTAAGACCTTTGCTGTGGTGTATTATGGAGTTAACCTAACAACTATCTTATTATTACTTTTTGAACTTCTCTTCCACGCTCGGTTATTACTTCCAGCATAAACAGTCCGTTTATATTTCTCTCCACAATAACCTCTGCTTCAGAGAAGAAAATTCCGTTTTTCACAATTGTTCCATTGAGATTATACAAATTATATTCTGCATTCTCACTTTGAATTAGTTTAATAGTGAACACCCCCTCAGAAGGGTTTGGACTAATTCTCAGGATATTTTCCACATGGGATTTGACGGCGGTATTATTTTGATAATTAGCAGTCATATTTAAAGTGGATACTACCTTTAATGTCAATGGATTATCGGTTCCTGTATAATCCCCCGACCAGGATACGAATTCATAACCTTCATCAGGAGTAGCGGTTATGGTCACCTCCGTATGAATTACGTGCTCGTCTTGTTCGGGAGTTACAGCTACCTGACCATGCTCAGATACAATATTCAGACTAAATGTCTTCCATGTCCATGTTGCAGTCACTTCCATATCTTCTGTTACCACTGTATTTTCATCGAACGTCTCACCTGTACTTGTAACCCAGTTTACAAATACCTTTTCTACCTGTGTAGGTGTTGCAGGAAGCTCGCAAGTTCCATCATTACCTGAGTATGCATTTGTAATATTTTCACCCCCATTAAAAGTGACTTTATAAGCATCTGAGGTTTTGGTCAGCTCAAAATAATCTAAATCAAAGCCATATTCCAGCATATTAAACCGTAATACATGGGTTCCTTCTTCTAAATAAATATTCCCAATAGTCTCTGTTAAATAACTACCAGAACCTGTGTTAGTCATTACTATATCACTTAAAAAAGTGATGTTTTCTTCGGGAAAAGACACCGTGAGCTGCTTAAATGCGGGGCTACGACGTGTTTGATGTCGAACCTCCAGATCATAATTTCCTGATTCCGTAACATCAATCGTAAACTCCAACCATTCACCTGTTTTAATATCACGGACTTTTGTACCATCCGAACTGATATCCACCATCTCATCCGGTCTAAATGAGGATGAATTTTGATTTAACTTGTCCCAATAGGCTATATCCTTGCCTCCATTGTCATAATGTTCGAATTCCACTCTTCCTGGAATTGGGTGAGGCAGATTATCATCGGTATAAGCCCATTGATTAGGGGTTAAAATAGTAAGTGTGCGTTCTTCCACTTCTCCCTGTGCATCCTTAGCTACAATTTTTATCAGGTATTCCAGTTCCGTCATATTTGTTAACTCGGGAACTGACGACCAAACATAAGGAGCTTCGGTTAACGTTCCAACGTTAACATCATTTACAAATAGGGTTGCTTCGGTAAAATCAGCACCCACAATCGCTTCAACATCTATATTAGATCCTTTGGCCACTTCCTGGTTATTTTCAAGATCTTTAAAACCTATAATGCGACTCATATCGGCATCGACCTCAATTACCTTTTGCCCCTTTTTGTCACTATCCGCATCAAGTGAGTGTTCGCCATAAGCCAGACTCGTTCCTTCGCCAATATATAAGGTTACATATGCCTTATCCAGTTTTTGTTCTGAACGTACAATTGCAAATCTTCCCGTAAAACTTATCCCCTCTTCGGTCCATGTAAACACCTTTGCGGCATCCTCCTGACAAATCACATAATCCGTAACTACTTTATCACCAATCTGACTGTAAACTTTAGCGCCAACAATTACATCTCCACTATATAAATGTTCTACAGATTTCACACTTGAGTTGGTAGATTTTGAAGGTTCGAAAATATGTACATAAGGTTTATTCCAGGCTTCACCTTGTTGTCTTACGGCTAGTATTTGTGTTTTTTTATTGATATACCCACCCTTTGCTTCACGGGTTGCAGGCCCAAGCGCCTTGGTATACTCACGCGCTATACCAGCAGGGGCAAACATATTCATATAGGTATTGGTTTCGTTTAAATCAAAACGTACCTGAATAGCTTCATCGGTTGCATCTGTCACATTTGTTTCTTCAAAAAATCTCCATCCCGGAGATTTTTGAAAATCACCTATGTCATTTTGGTACCTGGTAGTTGGGGAGACACTCAGCTCCGTTCCATCCATGGTTGTGATATGGATAGCATCGCCCAGGTTATGGTAGATATAATCATGAAAATTATTTGCACCAAGAGATTTTGAACGGAACAAATCAAAATAATACCCACTTGTTTCACTTGTTCTGATCGTACTCAAAGTTCGTTGCTGTTGGTCATCATTTATTTTGTCATCTAAAAACTGGGTTGCAAAACTGAAGTTAGGATTTATGGGATCCTCCAAATGTTTTGGTTCGGCAGCGACATTTACTGTGGTATTCATCATTAAATAAGAATCCGTATTCCAGGATCCTGGCTGAGTTCCGTGTGTTGTTCCATTTACAATCATGGTATTGTTACCCGCATGACGCCAAAAATAGTTTTCATGTTCAGGCTCGCTTCTTTCGGCCAGGGTTTTGGGCAGTCCCGCATTTGCTGCCATAATATAATCAGCTCCGTAAAGCTCCATGGTTATACCTGTACAATGCGAATGTACATAATGCGCTCCTCCAATGATACCGCACAATCCGTAATCTTCATTGTTCTCTTCTACATAATTACGCTGAAGAGCTACACCGGCATGCTCTATTATAACAGTTGGTTTTTGGAAGTCTATTTCACCTTCAATGGTTGTAGGAATATCAATACCCCAGAACAATTGATCAAAAGCCCTGTAGTTACCAAAAGTAGTAATCGGAACAATGGGATTATAGCCACCCTCAGCATCATAACCATGCCTTAAAGCGACTTTCGCTTTTTGTATATAAGCATCATATCCTCTTCTGGTAGCCAAATTTAAGGTATAACGGTAAATTTCACCGGTTTTGTCAATGTCTCTATGAGAATCACCATAACGAACAAAACGTCTATTGGGCATCCTGAGGTTATCGAAAAGAAAATTACCATCGAGAATTCGCATATTATCATCCATCACATTCAACTCCGGCTTAAGGCGATCAACAATATTTAGTACCAATGTAATGTTTTGCATAAAGCTATAGCTTACCGCTTCCGGCCAAATACCTTGTTCCCCGAACATTGGTAAGATGCTTTTGGTAAATGAATTCTGCTCCTTTGTTCCAACCCGCCAGAACACATCAAACATCCTTTCTCGCTCATTATCATCTTCCACACACAGAATGCTAAACAAAACACCGGGAGCCCTTAATATAGGGTGATTGCTTACCACTTTGCCATATTTAGTATCTGCTCCTCCATGCTCATGCAAGGCATTCATGGCAACATTATAAACTGCTTTTTGCGCCATAACATTATCAAAAGCCACTTTAGTACTGGTAGATTTCTGATATACCTTGGTGCCCGATTGCTTCAAATAATTGACCATAAAATCATAAGCGATGGAAAACTGCACATATCCGGCCCGAGGATCATAAAAGTTACTTCCACTCATTGCTGTATTTGCAGGAGTTCTCGGAGCTAGCTGTTCGATATAATACCATAGGATATCTGCTGCAAATTGCGCATATTTTTCTTCACCTGTTACGTAATACACCATGGCAGCATAAGATGCATAATTCAACACTTTGGAATGCTTAGCATTATTTGAACTGGCTGCAGCTTCAGATAAATTATCATCTGATGCAAGGACAGGTATGGTATTTAAAATAGCATCCGGGTTGCTTACATGCGTATTGACTTTATCATCAATGGCCGCTTTCGCTTTTGTGATTATACTTTCGGCCCAGGTATAATTTTCAATTTTCGCTAATACTGTAGGTTTGTCTTTTGGTGTAGTCCAAATTACAGGATGTTGCAAGGATTGCGCAAAAGAAGAAGCTGCCAATAGCCATACACACAACAACCACCCAATTTTCGTTTTAACTATTTTCATTTTGTAGATTTTTTTTGATTCTAATTTTCGTCTGGATAGAAAGAGGTTCTGTCAACCGGAAATTGCTTCTCCAGTAGTTTTTTCATTCTAACTTCTACCTTTTTATATTCAGGATTTCCTGCAAAATTCTCCTTTGCCACCTGAAGGTTTTCTTCATATCTATAAAGCTCAGCTCCTTTTACATCTTGCGTTATGCCGTTACGCCATTCGGTATAACGCCACTCGCCATCCGTACAAGTAATACCCATGGCCTTACCTCTTGCATATAAACTGTAAGCCCCTTTATCCCATTTTAATTTTGGGTTATCCACCAATGGCAATAAACTTTTACCTTCAAGAGGATGTGTTTTTAATCCCCATAGCTCAGCTATTGTGGGAAATAAATCGACATTTTCGACTAATGCATCGGATTTTACATTAGTAACCCTGTCTTTATAACCTGTTTCCCGACTGATAATCATGGGCACATGCACATCCAACTCAAAATTCGTATGCTTACACCACGCTCCATATTCACCTAGTTTCCATCCATGATCGCTCATTAACACAACCACGGTATTTTTTCTTAAGTCCAACTCTTCCAAAGCCTTCATTATCCTTCCCATTTGCGCATCCATATAGCTCACACAGGCATAATAGCCGTGTTTTAGATCTCTCGACAGGTCATCATCCAAAAGTCCTTCTTTAGGAATTCCATCATAATTTCGCAATTCTCCCCAGCGGGTTAATGCCAGTTGGTGCATACCTATAGGTGTCGTTTTTTCAGGCACTGTTAAATCGTCTTTGTTATAAAGATCCCAATATTTTTTGGGTGCATTAAATGGTAGGTGGGGCTTAGTTAAGCCCACGAACATCAAGAATTTTTTATCCTTAATTTTATGCAGTATCTCAATAGCTTTGGTTGTTGCACGCCCATCCTTATAAGCGTCATCACCTACATCAGCACATTCAAAAGGAGGTCCATTGCCTTTGACTCCTGCCTTTTTTAAGCTATCGATGATGACTAAACTTTCAGGCTTCACCCATGAATTTATTTCTTTAGGGATATGTATAGAAAAACTCTCCATATCATCATGCCCATGATGATAAACTTTTCCTACACTAACTGTTGTATAACCTCTCTCTTTGAAAAACTGAGGCATAGTCACCATATCCTTATGCACCTTACGAAGTGGGGTGAATATGGAATAAATGCCAATGGACTCCGGTCGCAAACCAGTCAGTATACTCATGCGCGAAGGTGCGCAAATGGCTTGTTGCGCATAGGCATTGTTAAACAAAACACCGTCTTTAGCCAGTGCATCAATGTTAGGACTTTTAACAATATCACTTCCATAACATCCTAGTTCTGCTCTTAAATCATCTACTAAAAAAACTACCACATTGGGTTGTGCTCCTTTTGCAAAAGTGAAATGGCAGCAACCTATGGTTGCGAAAAATATTGCCAGTCCCAAAAACATTGTCCTTAATTGTGCCATTTTTTATACCGTAATCGTAAATTATAAATAGATGAATGGTTGGTTTGAATCGAAATTTGCCTTTCTGATTCACAATACTAAATAAGTTACTTGCGAAGCAATCTTTGTTAAGTTTTGTGCCCCATTGTGTAAACATTAGGTCACAAGTGAATAAATGTTTCACAATGCAACATATGTGCTGTTCGTAAGCTTGGTCGGCATCTGCCTCTACAGTATTAACTTTTAAGCGCTTTACGCCATTTTAGGAGTTAAGGAACGACTCCTTATACGCACATTGCGGCACAGAACCGTTCCATAGAACTTCCTGAACGTTCTACTCACCGAAACCGGACCCGTGAATTCATGTTTTTAAGTCAGGGAAACACTAGAATTCCGCTCATAAAAAAAGCTGTCCTGGTTAAGACAGCTTTCTTCACTTTTCAAATATAAAAACTACTTATTAAAACATAATTTTCTGCGTTTTTCCGTCGTACTTTATGATATATACTCCTTTAGGCGAAGTTGAAATATCCACTAACTGACCTTTACCTTCAGCAACAGCCGATCCTGAAATTGAATACACAGCCCAGTCTGTACTTTCTTTTAAATTAAAAATACCATTGGTACTTGGTACTGGATATACATAATTGGTTGATTCTTTCACCTCATCACCAATAGCAGTTGGAACACCACCCACATATTCTAAAATCCACTTATAATGGTTGTGGTTTTTATTTGTGTAGAGGCCCATACCAATGTCAAATGCATCGCTACTTTTAACATTAAAAGCCCTTACAACACCTGTATTTGGTCCACTTGCAGGCGTTACGCTTAAATAATATCTTTCAGTATCGCCATTGCCATGCACATTATCAACCGTTTCAACAGTAATAAGCGCGTCTGCCTGATTTATATCGCCAGTTAAATCACTGGTTTTTGCGGTCCCTCCATTTACTCCAATTAAAAAACGTTGTCCATCACCCGTAAACAAATTGAATTTACCAGAATTAGCAACATTAGGAACCAAGTTAAAAAGAATATCTGATCCTGTAATAACATCTGTTGCTAAAATATCATCACTGTTTGCATCATAAGACATATAGGTTTCCTGACCAAAATTTTTCAAACGATATTGACCTTCTCCTTGATATTGTGCACTTACACCAAAAATACCCAGCATTAAAAATGCTACTAAACTCGTTAATCGTAAATTTTTTTTCATCCTTTTAAGTTTTTTAATTAGTAATTAGATTAGAATTATCCCATACAATTACTTGCCTTTCTATAACGAATGGCTTGCGTATACCTTTAATTGAGATTACAGTATCTAAGTAAAGAAACCTAGAGGAGTTTCACTTGTAGCAATGTTGCTTAAAACGAAAGTTTTATGTCAAAAATGAACATTTATAGCAGCATGCTACACTTGTTCATATTAAGCAAAGAATATTTAGCTGATTTTAGGTTTTTAACATATATGCAAGTCGGGTTTTAATTTGATTTGACAACCTGACTTGCCTTATAACCAATCCGATGTGCTTTTACCATTAATGAAGCTCCTTTGGCAACACCAAATGGTTTTTGGTACACCGTCCAGCTTTGGGGTACATTTCTACCTTGTTCAATAACTTTATATCCTATGGATGCTCCTTCTGTGGCACAAGTAATGGTAATTTTGCCATCCTTGAATTCAATCAAAGGCTTCGCTGTTTGAGGCTGCTCTTTACTACCTTTCCATAGTTGTTCAATAAGTTCAGCTTCAGGCAGGTTGGGTTGGTCGCCAATTTCTTTTATCCAACGATCCATTTCAGTCCTTAATTCCATTAGTTTTTCCTTATAATCGGGATTATCCGCCAGATTATTTAACTCATAAGGATCATTTTCACAATCAAACAATTCCTCTTTAGGTTTCGTTTTGCGAAACCATTGCATTTGAATACTATCCAATTTACCGGCATCACGCAAACGCAATAGCTCTTGCATGGCAGGAATTTGTTCCCGGTAAGCGAGAGGCAAATAATATCCTTGCTCCGGCCTGTAGTTGCGAATATATTTGAACTGTTTATCTCTGACAGCACGCAAGCAATCTGTTACTTCATCAAAACGGTCGGCTGCTGCATGGATATATTTTCTTACTTCTATTTCTCTATCATCTCCTAAAAAAGCTTGTCCTTGCATATAATCGGGTGGGGTAATCCCAGCTAGAGAAAGCAGTGTTGGCGCAAAATCCACAAAACTTATCAACTGGTTATCTTTGCTTGCGGCAAGCTGCTTATTCGGAAAGCGAATAATCATAGGTGTATTCAGTCCGGAGTCATAAATTAATCGTTTTTGCCTTGGTAAGGGGCCTCCATGGTCTCCGTAGAAAAAAATGATTGTATTCTCCAACAGACCATCATCCTCTAATTGTTTCAACACCGCTCCAACCTGTCGGTCCATTTCAACAATATTGTTATACATCTTATACATATCTCTGTGCGTTACCTCATTCTGGGGCAAATACGGAGGGATTTTGAATTCAGTATTTTTAGATAAGTGAACTGATGTTTCTTCCTCTGTCATTCGTCCGGATGCCCATTTATAACTTGTATCACCTGCCTGGTAATGCCTGGTTTCTATATATCTGTAACCATAAGGTTCAAACAAACCGGATTCATGCGTTTCCGTAAAATTGAATATGGCGTAGAAGGGCTGTCCTTTTTTTCTATTGCGCCAATGTGCATAAGGACTGCTTTCGTCCCAGGCTGTACATGGCGCTCTAAACTGATAGTCTTCTTTATAATTATTTGTACAGTAATATCCATTTACACGAAGTAATTCGCTAACCATCCTTACGTCTGAAGAAGGCACTCCTTCATACTTTTTTAGCCCCGTTTGCTCAGTATTAGATCCTGTACGCATATTGTTTGTGCCCATACCTGTTGGGTACATACCGGTAGCAATAGCCGACCTGCTCGGGGCACATACTCCCGAAACGGAATACAAGTTCGGATATATGATTCCTTCTTCTGCCAACCGACTTAAGTTAGGTGTTAAAACAGTAGAATCACCGAATGCAGGAAGCCAAGGCCCCATGTCCTCTGTTACCAACCACAGGATATTTGGCCTCTCCGCCAATTTAATTTGATTGTACTCTTTTGAAATTTGAAGCGTTTCGTTTTCTATATCTATAAATGATATTAAACTTATACTTAACATTGAAATTGTAATAACGATATAACTTTTAACCTTCATATACTTTGATTTTTAAAAATCGGATCAACGTAAAAAGCGACTATTCTTTATAATCCTTTACTCCAGGGATAATACGCAAGTGAACATCGTTATTATCAACCGGCCACTTTTGTATCATTAGCTGTTGTCTGGCACTGTTCCAGCATACATCTGCCGGATTACTTCCTATATCCATTTTAACGACATCTAATCCAGTTGTCTTTAAAGGATTATGACAAAGTATAAATGAATCGTTTATCACCACAGTAAATCCGTCTGGATAATGTCTGTTTGCACCAACAAATATTTTTGAAACCCCTTTAGAATTATCACTTTTAATAAACACATCGAGGCTCCTGGTTGCAAAATCGTATTTAAACGATTGAATGTCCCCGGCTATGCTTTGAGGATACGGACGAGCAATTATATCGGTTATATATTTTCGTTCTGCGGTACCCACTGCATGTTTATCGGTAAAAATTGCCCAGGTTGAAGGTCCGCCCGGCAAAAAGTTCTGCATTCTGGGATTACCTGAAAACCATGCCTTAATGGTATTAATGCCCAGGCTATCGAACAATTCTGCAGTTCGAATGTAAAAATCCATATAATTTAATTGACCCAGCCTGCCTGACATGGTAGAGTCGGTTCTACTAAAAGTAGGGAAACCCCATTCACCTATAAAAACAGGCGCTTTTAATATCTTTGATTCTTTCTCGAATCTTAAGAGGGTTGGTTTAACTAACTCCTTTTGATTTTGGTAAATATGTGGTGCAAACAGAATCTTCTTTCTTTTAATAGGGCTAGAGAACTCTGCATATTGGTTACCATTTATTGCCTCGCCTTTGTTCATAAAAATAGATTGAACAAGGCAGTATTTGTCAGGATTTATTTTTTGAGACGTATCAATTAAACGCTGATAGTAAGGGATTAGATATTGATTTGTTAAGTCATCATAACTAATATCCATAGCAAGTTTTCTCGGTTCGTTGACAATATCATAGCCTACAACAGCACTTATATCTTTGTACCGATTCCAAACAACCTTCCAAGCATCCAGGTATTTTTCGTGTACCTTGTCTTCGTTGACCCAGAATTTTTCCCAGGAAAACTCTTTCACCCCATAAACAGTCATTTTAAATACTGTATTCATTCCGGCATTTGCGCCTAATTGCACCAGGGTGTCCAATTTCAACAGGTAATTAGGGTCAAGGCTGGCTCCGGGGAAGTCGCCCAGTTTACCCAGCTCCAAACGGACCACTTGATAATTTGCCCCAAGACGAACCATTCGGGTATAATCATCTTCAGAGAAAAAAGTATTATTGGTTACGACAACAAATCCGCGACCTATCACATGTCTTCCATGAGCATCTCGAAGGGCATGTTTTAATTGAGCTGATAATTCAAACGTTGAAATAACAAGGATAACTAATAGTAGTATTTTTTTCATTGAGGAACAAATTTAAGATAGTCTGATATTTGAGTATAAAACATGACCCCTCCAATTAGAAATATTAGAGGGGTCAGTTGGAAAACCTAATTCATTATTAGTGCCTTACCCTGAAAGTTCTGCCATATTCTGGCTGAATATTCGATTAAGGCATGTAAGCAAAATTTTAATTATTGAAATAACTTAAATAATCTCTGGTTTCGTTAACACCATCCCTTACCCTGTTTCTGAAAACAAGTTTAGTAGAAACGTGATAGATTGTATCATTGCCAACTTCAGGCTTTTGGTACTTAAAGTTAAGCATAAAGTCTCTTGTTGACGAATCATATGTATTTTCGCCATCTGCCTCTACCACTGGCTCTCCTTCGATAGATTGTAATGAAACATTACCATCCTGAACCGTGATATTAAACTTTAAACCACCATTAAATGATGTAGTTGCACCGGTGGCCTCTACCTGGAAAGGAGCTAAGGTTGCCAGTCTCCAGGCACTATCATCGCTTTCGTTTTTATATTCTTCGGTTGTTGTTTTATCCTCAAGCACAGTCCCTTCTATTTCGCGCCTAATAACGGATTCGTCGAATAAATAGTATCCATCGACTCCACACATATATTTAACTGAGATATTAACAGAATCTTTACCAATAGAATCTAAAGATGTAGCAAGTATTTTAACCGGAAGCGTGTATGTTCCGTCCAACGACAATGGGTCGCTCAAAAACGCCACTGAATCCATCACCACATCGAAAAAACCTAAGAACTCCCCTTTAGGAATAATAGTTTGAAACGTGCCACTTAATTCATCTGCATTATAAAAAGATGTTGGCATTAGCTCGCGCAAATCATCTTCCTCCTCAAAAGCCAGACCGCTTTGGTAAATCATAAAATCCACAGTTCTGTCTTCTGTATTCGTCAATTCACCAGCCATTGCTACACCTACCTTAAAGTTCAATCCCTCGCCAACAACTACGGTACGGCTATGGTTCTCGAAAGAAGCAAAGTATGCAATCGTATCCAAACTTGGATCTAAGTACTCATCATCATATTTACATCCGGTAAATGCAATAACGATCAGTGCAAATATTATTTTTCTCATCATTTCTAGTTTTAAATAGTGAACAAAACTACCACCCTTTGTTATTTATAAGAGTACCACTTGTTTTAATAATTTCAGTATATGGAATAGGCATGTATGGAGATGCAAACGACCTTGTTTCAACCGGACTCTCAGAATATATGCCGTAAGCAGGCGTTTCGATTAAACTTTTGTCCTCAACGCCGGCACTCCATCTTCTTAAATCCCAGAACCTGAAATCTTCGAAACACAACTCTACTCTTCGTTCGTTTCTCACAACATCAATAAAAGCTTCTTTTGTTGTAACGGTTGGCAAATACTGATCATTTCCTTGCCCTAATGCTCTATCTCTAACCTTGGCTAAAATAGTTCTGGCGCTATAACCAAACTGAGCATCATCAGGGTCTCCGGTAGCTTGAACAGCTGCCTCGGCAAAGTTTAAGTATAACTCTGGTCGACCTAAAAGATACACCGCTCTGGTAGTCTTAACTTGATTATTGGCTTCTAAACTAACACTTGAATCCAATAACTTTTGAAGGTAATAACCCGATCTTGTCGCATTTTGGTCAGAACCAAAAGCATCCAATCCGCCAGTTAAAGTACTTAATGTAATTCCTCCAAATGATTCTCCATGATGCACAACAGCCTTTTCCAGACGAGCATCGCGCCCTGCAAACTGTGCATCCTCGTCAAAAGTAACTGTTGGAGATGTCCCTTTGGGGTACCCATCAGACATAGGAAATGCATCCACTAAATTTTGTGCGGGATTAAATTTCCCCTGACCTCCATTCATTCTCGGAGCAAAATTCTCTCTTTCTAAAGTATTATCATCTTCAACAATGGGTCCTCTAAAAAACAAATCCGGGTTGGTAAAGTCAGTACCATTGTTCAGGTTGTTTTTGCTGTAATAAGCCGATAAACTCATTAAGTCATCATCGCCAATTGCCTCGATAGCCTCTGCAGCAGCAGTTGCCGCTTTATTCCACAGTTCGTTGCTATTGCTCACATTAAAGGCAGGGCTTGCCTGATATAAATAAGCTCTTGCTTTTAGTGCCAGGGCTGCAATACCCGATCCTCTTCCTGCATCAGTTAATAAGCCAACATCGAGGCTACCGGTACTTTCTGAATATTGCAGTGGTAAGTATTCAAAAGCCTTGTCACAGTCGTTTGAAATTTGCTGAACACATTCTGCGTATGTATTTCTTGGTAAGTTTAAATCATCAGAATACTCAAGATAACTGGTTGTAATTGGAAATCCATAAGCAACTCCATCTTCAGCCACTCCACCATATTTCTCCAACAAATCCATTTGATACCAGGCTCTCAGAAAGTAAGCTTCACCTAAGGTCAAGTAAAACTTTTTAAGGTTTACATCTTCGTTTAAATCAAATCGAACAGGCGTAGGCACAGCCTTTGTTTCATCAAGCACCATTTTCTCCAAAAACCAGTTTATAGTGTTGATATTCTTGTAATTTGTTTCCCAAATATCATCATCTAAAGGATTGCTTTGGGTGGTAATACCACCTCTGGCTGCTTTTGATTCATTATAAGAATCCTTGTTTACAATGGCATTATCAGTAGCAGCTTCATAACTAAAATTAACTCGTTCTGGTAAGTCCTGATATGCTTTATAAAAGAACCCTAGAAAGATATCCCTGTCCTGCAGTGCTGTTTCGGTAGGTATCGACGAGTCTGTTACCGTATCTAAGAAATCATCACATGAAACCAAGGTTGCCATGCTTATGATTGTTAGAAATATATATTTAAGTAATCTCATAATATTCTATTTTAAATTTGTGATTTAGAATGAAATTGATAATCCACCAGCATAAGTGCTAAACAATGGGAATGCAGTTACACCTGCGCTTAGAGACTCCGGATCTAAATCCTTGATTTTTGATACTGTAAACAGGTTGCTACCATATACATAAAGTTTAACCTCACCTAACTTTAAAGAATTGCTTACATTTTTAGGTAAAGTATAAGATAAGGATACATTCTTTAACTTTAAAAACGAACCATTTACAATCCAGTAAGTTGAACTTTTTGTATCGTTAGTTGGTGTACCTGTTGTTAGTAATGGATGATCGTTTCCGTTAGGAAGCCCCTCTATAACAGCCTTAGAGTATTTGCGAGTACTATATGCATGATAATACTTTAAAGTTGATCCGTCATTTAAATTACCGTTCAGCCTACGATCATATTTTCCATAACCTAAGAAAGAAGCATACAACTGCAGGTTTTTATATCCGATTTTCATATTGGCTCCATACATTAAACGAGGAGTTGAGTTACCAATTACTTTTTCATCGTACTTGTCGATCACTTTATCTCCATTCACATCTTCATATTTGATGTTTCCTACTCTTAAATCGGAGGGACTCACACCAGAAGGAATCGCTAAATCACCTGTAATAGCATTATCAATATCCGCTTGTGTATAAAAACCAATGGCATTATAACCTCTGATATCATCGGTAGCATCACCTACTCTACTGTAGTTTGGATCATATGCTTCATCAATCTTTATTTTCTCGCTTTTTGACATGGTCATATGTGTACCTATATCAAAGGTCCAATTTTTAGTTTTGGTTCTGAAATAAAGTTCTGCTTCGGTACCTTTCAAACTTGTTTCTCCAAAATTTTGCTGAGGCAAAAACACATTGCCTCCTAATATAGATGGTGTTGTATTACCACCTTTACTTAAAGTACCGGAGGTTAAGTAATCGAAATAACTAACTTTTAAACCTAGTGCCTTTAACAAACGAGCTTCGATATTAACATCTACCTCCCGTATGGTCGGCCAATCCAGATTATTATTAGCTATTTGAGCAAATTGAGAACCCGACAAAGGAAGAGATGCTTTATTAAGCGTATAATTACCTGAACTGGCATCCCAACTATCCATCCATAAACGATGAGCTATATTACCATCTCCCATAATGCCCCAAGTGGCATTTAATTTTAAATAATCAATTAATGAATTATCCTTTAAAAAGTCTTCTTTCGAAACAACCCATCCAGCTCCTAACGCAGGAAATAATTTAAATCGGTTGTCCTTCTCATAACTACTGGAACCTGCGTAATTAAGCACTCCCTCAATGTTATATTTACCTTTGAATGTGTAGTTTGAACGCAAGGTAACATTTTGCCTTCTGTAGTCATCTAACCTTCTTGCCAAGAGCTCTTTCGACATTAGAAAAAGCAAATCGGCATCCACTTTATGGTCTCCCATTTCTTTTTTCCACGAAGTCAATACATTTAGCGCCCAACGCTTAGAATATTCATCATCACCAATAGTTTGGCTGGTTGCCAGTTTCTCAGCTTGTATTTCATTTATAGCTATAGGATTACCTTCTTCATCAAATGAGCCAATTTCGTAAATACCTACTGTATTGCTGCTATTTAAGTTTTGCTGGTGATATATGTCAAATGCAAAATTAGGTTTAACTTGTAAACCTTCTACCAGGTTATCCAGTTTAAAAACAAACCCTAAATTGGCTTGCATCTGCGCATAAGTCTCTTTGATATATCCACTTCTTACCTGTGCTCCATAAGGATTATCTTTAAACGTTGATGTACCTCCCAAACTATCCGGTGCCACAAAAACAGGGTATGCATTTGGGTATCGAGATGACAGTGTATTAAAACCTGCAATGATAGGACGATCATCGTCATTATTTGTTGAATTGGACTTGTATGCACCAAATCCCTTAGAATATTCTCTATCTCCAAGGTAACCACTAAAGTCGGCTAATACGGTTATATTCTCATTAAACTCAGCATCCAGGTTAGCTCTTAAGTTGTATATGTTCATGGTAGTTTGTTTGCTGCCATACTTCTCCAAACCACCTTCGTTTTGAACACCTGCCTGAAAATAATACTGGGTCTGGTCTGTGCCTCCAAAATACTCGGTACTTACACGAGTGATGTCCATTGAGTTATTCAAAAACTCATCATAATAATCCACATCAGGATACTGTAATGGGTTCGACTGGCTGGCATACGCAGCTATAGCTTCATCGCTATACCCTAGTCCGTCCGGAATTTCACCAGCATTATCATTTCTGAGTGCCTGATTGTACTGAGTAGCAAATTCAGCCGCATTCAAATAATCAGGTAACCTGGTTGGCATTTTAATACCCCGCTGAACTTTTGCTTTAAACTGGTTTTTGCCAACCACTCCTCGCTTGGTTGTAATCATGATAATGCCGTTCGACATTCTTCCTCCATACATTGATTTAGTAACCGGATCTTTTAGCACCTTAATGTCCTTAATCTGTTCCATGCTTAAATTAGCAAACGGACGTTCAAAGCCATCAATCAATACAATATAGTCACCATAACTACCTCGTATATACGTCATGAAATTATCCTCATCAGAATCAATGGTTGTAATATCATAACCGATATTACCATTCTTCTGTAACATAAACAATCCCGGCAACTTCCCAGCTAAAGCTTCACGAACATCCAAAGTCGGATAATTTTCCAAATCCTCTCCGGAAACAGTATTCTGATTTCCGACAAAACGGTCTTCACTTCTTTCGCCAAATAATACTTCAATCTTATTGATGACAGTATCTTTGGGGTTCTCTGTTTTTACGGCAGCATCCTGAGCAATAGCATTTGCATGAAAAAACATACCCAAAACTACCGCGAACACTGCTTTATAACTATATTTATATAATATCATTTTTATTACTTTTTTAATTAAATAAACAGTCAATCCCTACTACCATCCGGGGTTTTGCACGAAATCAGGTCCTAAGAAAGTATCTGAATTCTCGATTGGGAATAAATAATGTTGTTCTTGATAATAAAGCTGATAAGTTTCGTCTATACGAACTATAGAATATTCAAATTCATCTGCTCCAGTCTTTTTAATATACATCCCCATCTGTTCCAACGTTTCTGCTTTATCTAAAATGCGCCATCTGCGTAGGTTGTAAAAACGTTTATCTTCAAAAGCTGTTTCTACACGATATTCGTTACGGATTTTTTGTTCAAATTCGTCAATGCTTCCAATGGTTAATCCTGGAGTAGAATTATCATACGCAGGCATATCTACTCTGGCTCTTAATTCGTTTAAAACCTCTACTGCCGACATACTAAAACCTGGTGCCGGAGTGGTTGGACCATATGCGCGGTTAGCCGCTTCTGCATAAAACAAGTATAAATCTGCTAAACGAATAAAGTTAAACATGTGTGATGTTTTGGCATTGTTCTTAAAATTAGCATCCGCTTTAAGTTTCCAGTTATAATAACCTGTAATGGTATATCCTTTTTGAGAACTACCTTGAGCATCCAACTTAAGTTCTTCCGCTGCTTTATTATCGTATGATTCGTTCCAGATTTGAACGTTTCTGCCCAGTCTGGTTGTCATTGGGTTTGCTTGACCGTTATACACAATCGACATATCAAACCTTGGGTCTCTACCTGTATGGTTAATACCATCTCCGGTATAAGGAGTTGTTTTATATTCGGCTGTCGTTGGATCAATAGGGTCACCATTGCTCCATGTAAAACATTGAGCCAGGTTTTCAGTTACAGACTCCGCAGCGGCACCACTACCAAAAGCTTTGGATCTAATGCCTGAATACCACCAATCAGGCTGACCTTTTTTCCATTGTTTATCTTTATGAAAGATTCCGAATAAGATTTCCTGGAAAGTCTCCTCTACACAACCATGAAATAAATTGCGCCATTTATCTTTTTCTATTAATTGATAGTAACCAGAACTTTTTGCGGCAGCTAATGCTTCACCAGCTGCGATGGCAGCATCTTCCCACATTTTTTGATTGTTAGTTGGGTTTGCAAAAGGACTGGCTGCAAACAGTAAAGCTTTTGCTTTATAAGTTAGAGCGGCTACTCTTGAAGGGCGTCCCCATTCTGCTGAAGCTACAATCGTTGGCAAGTATTTTGCTGCCATATCAAACGACTCTGCAATATTCTGCATGGTTGTTGCGTAGTCATCACGTGGTAAATCCATATCACCAGAAGGATCCATAGGCCCATCAAGCCATGGCATACCTCCCCAATTCTGTACTACCTGAAAATAAAAGTGTCCTTTCATAAAATAGGCTAAACCTAAAATATTGGCTTTTTCTTCTTCAGTGGCATCAATCAACTGATCGATATTGGTGATTGATAGATTTGCGATACGTATCGCTTTCCATTTTACATCCCATCTGCGCCATTGGTTTGGCATCCATCTAAAATCTCTATCATTTTGAGCAGCAATAAAATCTCCTCTTCTGATATTATACATTTTATCAGATGTTAATTTTAAATGCGCTGGTGTACAATCATCAGTAATGCGGTCGCGCGATCCATTCATTTGTAATGGAAGACCGGTTGCTGTTTCCTTTTCACTTGCCCAGGCTCTGTCATCCCAAGGGTCACAATCCCAATAACTTGGTATCAACAATTGATCAACAAACTGCTGAGCCATAGTATAATCACTAAATACCTCTTCCTTGGTAAAGGATTCGGAATCCGGAGATTTATCTAAATAATCTTCACATGCTGTAGTCAGCATCACCAACAACATGACAGATAATATATATAATATTCGTTTCATTTTTCTGATTTTAAGAATCATTAGAAATTAACTTTTACTCCTAAATTTATCCTTTTAGGTAAGGGATAATTATTATTAACAGTAGCGCTCGGCTCTGCTTCCGGGTCACCCAGCTTAATTTCAGGTGCATAAGTTAGCAGGTTCGTTCCTTGAACATATAGACGAGCAGAAGACAAACCCACTTTTTTAATTACATTTCCTTTGAAGTTATACCCTAGCTCTACCGATTTAAGTCTCGCATATTTTGCATGAACTCTATTCTTTTGAGCCCCACTCCAAACGCCCCAGTTGGCATACTCAGCATCTCTATTGTCAGGTGTCCAAACATCAGTCCTTCCTTTTATTAAGATTCCCTGTTTTGTGTAGTTGTTAACCGGGTTTGGTTGCAACGCGCTTCTGGTAACCTGCGTAGCCCCTTGAACCAGGAAGTTGAAATCGAAGTTGCCCACTGCCAATCCGGCAGTTAACCCAAATGTATAACTAGGACGGTTGGCATAACCATATGGTACAACATCGTTGCTGTTTATTACACCGTCACCATTAAAATCCAATACCATGTCTCTACCAACAACATCCAGCGTACTCATCCCAACAGAATAGTTTAATAACTCATCCATATTCTGGTAGTAACCAATGTTGTACGAACTTCTTACCTGACCGATGGGCATTCCTTCCGTTTTTAAGTAATCAGGAGTACCTGCTGGTTCATCTCTTTTTACAATACGGTTTTCATTAAAGTTAAAATTGGCATTTACCCAATATCGAATTTTATTTACTTGTTTATTTAGACCTGCCACAATCTCGTAACCGTGAGATTTTGTTTCTCCAATATTTTGAGCTTTCATATCTTGACCAAACAAACTTGAAATTGAGTTACGCTCCATCAAAATACCATCACGCTTCTCATTAAATAAGTCCACCGAAAAAGTGTAAGTATTATTTTGGAAACCCATTTCAAAACCTAAGTTATTTTTAATGGAATGTTCCCATTGTGCGTATGGGTTTGCTACTTTATCTTCTTTTATGGTTTTTACCTCACTGCTGCTGCTTATATCTCCAAGGTTATAACCTTTTGAGTTTTCATAAGCTTCTTCGTATAAAAAGCCAGCTATAGTAGCATCACTACCCGTTTCACCATACGAATAACGAATTTTAAAATTATTCATAGCCGGTAACAAATCAGCCATAAAAGGCTCCTTAGCCACATTCCACCCTATAGCATAAGCAGGAAAAATACCAAACCTGTTATTTGGTGCAAACTGCTCAGATCCACTAATACCCACACTCAACTCTAACATATATTTGTTCTTAAAGTCGTAGGTTGCACGTCCAACCCATTCCTCTTCGTAATGTTGGAATGCAGATCCTGATTGCCATTCGCGTCTTTTAAACAAAGCAAGCCCGCTTACATTATGGGATCCGAAATTACGACGGTAATCTAACCTGGTTTGGTACACCATATCTTTAACTGGATTACCGTTTCTTCTTCCTGCACTGTAGTAGGCTGGTCTTATAATTGATTCATTATCTTCTGATTTAGCAATAAACCTTGTCCAGTCGTAATCATCTTCTCCATTATATTGAAATACATAATAATCAGCGGAGTAATTAATTTTACCTGCATTGTAGTAGGCTTTGCTGTTATACGAAATCATCGCAGATGCAGAAAGCCCTTTTGTAATAAAACCCAGATCTTGTTTCAAGGTAAAATCGGTTCCTATTTGATGATTGGTATTACGACTTGAACCAGAGTAGTTATGCAAGATATAAGGTGTTTTTTCACCTAACTCGATGTTACTCCCTGCTAAACGATCTCCTAAATAAGGCCAATCTTCATCAGGATACTGCTCTACAAATTCAGCTGGATAGATATATGGTGTATCATAAGGAGAGTTGTACATGATAAAACTAGGTATATAAGTATAAGTCTCGCCGGGTGTATTGGTTTGTCCAATGTTACCTCCTGAAGATAATTTTACCGTAGTAGATTCTGTAAGTTTAAAATCGAAGTTCATACGGAAAGTATAACGATCATGGCTATAACCTGCATCGTATTGCGTTTGTGGATCGGAATTAAACAAACCACCTTCGTGCACTGCTCCTAAAGAAACAAAGTACTTTAATGTTTTTGTACCTCCCCTGGCAGAAACGTTTACTTTATGATCTTTACCCCAATCTTTTAGCATAAAATCAGAAGGGTCAGAATCGGGATATATATACGGCATATCCTGAATACGATAATGCTCCAAAATTTCGTCACTTACAACTTTACCCCATTCTTGTTTATTTCTATATACATCGTTTATGGCAACAAGTGTATTATAGGAGTTTTCGACCTCGCGCTTAAAAGAAGGTTTCGTAAAAGTCATCTCGGCATTAACCGAAATCTCCATCCTACCTAACTGTCCTCGCTTTGTAGTCACCAATATTACCCCGTTTGCACCTTTAACACCATATACAGCAGTAGCCGAGGCATCCTTAAGTACCGAAATACTTTGCACTTCAGACGGATCAATATTACTCATACTTCTTTCTACACCGTCTACTAAAATTAACGGTTGGTTATCTCCGCTAAATGAAGATTGACCACGTACATATATTTTAGCATCCGTATCTCCTGGCATACCTGATTGCTGAACAGTTACTACACCGGGAGCTTGACCTGACAACGCATTGGAGATGGTTGACTGTCCTGAACGTGTTAGTGCCTCTCCCTTTACTTGAGATATGGCACCTACAACACTTTCCTTTTTCTGGGCACCGTATGCTACCACCATTACTTCCTCAATAATTTCGGTATCATCTTTTAATACAATATTAAAATTGGTTTGTGCTCCAATAGTGATTTCCTGGTTTGCATAACCTATAAATGAAACTAATATCACATTAGCATTTCCAGGTACCGACAAATTAAAAACACCATCAAAATCGGTAATTGTACCGATTGTAGTTCCTTTTACCATAATGGCAGCTCCCGGCACAGGTTCTCCTTGTGGGTCCTTAACTGTACCTGTCAGAGTTTTTTCATCTTGTTGTACAACAACAAATGGAGAATTAACTTTAGTCTCTTCCTTTTCGCTAGCCATTATAGAAACCGATGAGCCTAAAATTAATATTAGACACAAATTCATGGATAGAACTATTTTTTTATAATTCCCAATAATGGGAACCCAGTTCTTACTTCTTTTCATAAATTTATTGATTTAATTTACACTTAAATTTAACATTCATTTCTTAAAACCTATCAGAGATATAAACCTTTACACCATATCTCTTATACACTTTCACTTATTTAGTCCATACTCATTAATTTAAAATTCATGATAAATACAACTCTCAGTATAAAAACATTGGCGAAACAGGTTTTCTCACTATGATCTTATCGGTTTTTCCCTCTTGCTCCACCCTTTTTAACTTTATGCTACAATTTTAAAGGCTTTTAACCATTTAGGGGTGAATCATTGTATTATTAACTAGTAAGAATATGCCATGCCTGAACAAATGTTTCATATTGCAACAAACATTATATGATTAAACAAGAGTGGTTTCTGATAATTACAGTGAATAATTATTAATTTTGTGTCAATTGTTAATTTGAGTTAATATGTATAAGTCTCTTTTGATTGCTTTGTTTTTTGTTTTTGCAAACCTATTCCTATCTGCCCAAACCTATTACTTTGAAAAGAAGTCGCCCGAGTCAGGTTTTGCCTTTGATGGTATTACCTCCATTGCGGAGGATCAGAATAGTTTAATTTGGTTTGGTTCGAGCAATGGGCTTTACAATTACAATTCCCATAAGTTTTATCATTACAGGTCAATAGAAGGTAACACAAACACCTTACCTGACAATAATATTCAAAAAGTTTATCTGGATAATAATAATCACTTGTGGATATGTACAGATAATGGCTTGTGCACATTTAATCGCGAGACTAATGATTTTACACGAATCAAATTAAACCCTTCCGTTGTTAGGGGCAAAAATCATTATGTAAACAATATATTACAAGCCAACGACTCTGTTTACTTATGCATTATCAATCACCGTTTCTATAAGTATAACAAGTTTAATAAACAATTAAGCATCCACTTTTTTTACGACGAACAAAAAGATGTTCAGTGCAGGACTTTTACAAAAGACGATAACGGAAACATATGGATTGGTTTGGGTGGCGGCCATATTTTTAAAACAGATTCTACTCTGAAAAGTATCGACCAGTGGAAATCGTTTAGGAAATCTCCAATTAGTTCCATCTGTATCAACAATCATGATATATGGATAGGATACACTAATCAAGGAATAGATAAGGTGGGTGTAGATGGAAGTTTTATACAACATTACAGTGAAAGTCAACCTGCTCCATTTAATCTATCCAATAACAATATTCGAAAAATTGAATCTAGGGACAACGGCGATATTTGGGTGGCCACATATAAGGGAATTCATATTCTCAACGAAAAACAGAACCATTATGTTGTAGAAAACGAGTTTAACAATCTGCCCCACAACAGTATTTTAGATTTATTAAAGGATAAAAACAATGGTATGTGGGTGGCTACATGGGCAGGAGGTTTAGCACATTATAGTGAGTACAACTATTCCTTCAGACACATTAAAAAAATTCCCTACCACAGTGATATAACGCGGAATATCATTTCCTCTATTATTGAAGACCAATCAGGAATTATTTATTTGGGCAGTGAAAACGACGGATTAAAAACTTATGATTCAAAAACAGAAACCGTAAATTCCATCAAACTATATAACAATCATGGAGAACTAATCAACATTAAGTCATTGGCTATTGATAAAAAGGGTAGAATATGGCTGGGTACTTTTAATAGTGGTTTATGGTACAAAAATCCAAACGAAAAAAACTTTAAGAAAGATGAAAAAGTATTTGCCAGCAAAGCACCCATTATACACAAAATTGAACCGTTTAATGATGGCATATGGATTTGCTCGAACGGACAAGGCGCCACGTTTTATAATCCCCAAAACAAGGCAGTGAATAACTTTAAGAGAATCCCTACCGATGACTCCGGCTTATTAACAAACAATATAAAATCCGCATTAACGGACCATAAAGGCAACGTTTGGTTTGCAACTATTCAAGGGATATGTGTAAAAAAAACAGATAGTGATGCTATTAAAAATCTGGGAGAAGATGATGAAAGTTTTAGAAATGTAATTCATTCTCTTTGTGAAACAGACCAGGGTGAGATTTGGGCAGGTACAAACAATAAGGGTATTTTAATCTTAGACACCCTTACCAACACTTTTAAAAAACTTCCAAAAAAATGGAACGATGAGTTATATGAAGTTTTTAGTATTATATCCGACCGAACCGGGAATATATGGATAGCCTCAAATTTAGGTATTCAGATGTACAATCCCCGAACTGAAAAGATTCTTAATTTTAATGAGAACGATGGTGTTTTAGGAAAGAATTTTAGCCCCAATGCTTCGCTATGTTCAAAACAGGGCACTTTGTTCTTTGGGGGATACAACGGCTTTAATGTTATTGATCCGGATTATATTAACCTAAACCCACATGCCCCGGATGTGATGTTATCCGAGATTTTCATCAATAACCAACCATTTTATGAAAGTTCCATTAAACAGTTAAAAGATAAAAATATTAACGTAATCAAAGAACTTAAACTTCCGTCGCATGCAAACACCCTATCGTTTAGTTTTGTAGCCAACAATTTTATTAAATCTTACAAAAATAATTTTAAATACCGACTTGTTAATTATCAGGATGACTGGATTGACCTGAAGACCAAAAGCGAAATTTCATTCACTAAAATTCCTCCCGGACGTTATACATTGGAAATATTGGGTTCAAACAACAATGGAATTTGGTCAGTCTACCCATTGTCATTACCTATTTACATAAAAGCTCCATTTTGGCTTACATGGTATGCCTTTGTTATATACTTTATTCTTATTCTGGTTATTGGTTATATAGTTACAAAACAATCATACTACAGGATAAATATGGAAAAAGAATTGTTGATGGAACGCCTTAAGCATGAATCTGATGAAAAGCTTTTTAAAGAAAAACAAAAGTTCTTTACCAATATCTCTCATGAATTACGAACACCATTAACATTAATCTTATCGCCTATCAATTTATTAATTCAAAAGTTTAAATACGATAACAGTACCCAGGAGCATCTCATAACGGTTAAACGAAATGCCGACAGGCTGTTAAGATTAACCAATGAATTTTTAGACTTTAGGTTGATTGAAACCGGTAAGATTAAATATAACCCTGATAAAATTGATATTATAGAAATCTGTAAAAACGTATATAGTTGTTTTACTTTTGAAGCATCTGAAAGAGATATCAATTTCATTTTCTCCTCTCGTTTTGAAAGCCTGGAAATGAATATTGACAATAATAAAATGGAGAAAATCGTCTTTAACTTGCTTTCTAATGCTTTCAAATATTCAGATGATAAAAGCAATATACTATTAACGATAGAATCATCGAACAAAACGAATAAAGACTATGAAAACTTGTACTATACTGGGGAATCCTTCGAAGGGGAAACCCTGGAAATAAAAGTAAAAAATTATGGCAACCCCATACCCGACGATCAATTACCTAAAATATTTGAACGTTTTTCTATGCATGACAGTGTTCAATCTTCGGCCACAGGATTAGGCCTGCATATTTGTAAAGAATTTATACAACTACATAAGGGAAACATCTCGGTTACATCCTCAAAAAGTGAAGGTACCAACTTTACCATAAGCCTGCCATTTAATTCGGATAGTGTGCCCGCCGAATACACTCATGTCATCCAAAAAGAAGCCAAAGATTTTTTAACTTATCAACCTTCAGAAGAGGATAGTAACCAACAAAAGCTACAATCAGACATTGTAATCCTTATAGTTGAAGATAACGTTGATTTAAAAAAATACTTAAAAAAAACCTTAGAAAGAAGATATAAAGTTTTAACAGCTTCCAATGGTTTACAAGGTTATGAAATTGCTCAGGAAATTATTCCTGATTTAATTGTTTCTGATGTAAAAATGCCTGTATTAGATGGCTCGTCGATGACTAAAAAATTGAAGGAAAATTCCAAAACAAGACTAATTCCTATTATTTTATTAACCGCAATGGCCGATAAATCGGATCAGATTAAAGGAATAAAACATGGGGCCGATTCATATTTAATAAAACCTGTTGAAATAGATTTATTGTTTGCTCGTATTCAAAACCTTCTGGATACCAGAAAAGAAATATCAAATCAAATAAGAGAAGAAGGAAAGGCAGAGAGACCTTCAAGTACGATTAAAAAGAAATATACATTTATTGAGAAGGTGGAAATACTTGTTCTGGAAAACCTTCTTAATCCTCAGTTTAGTGTAGGAACATTAGCTGAGGATCTTGATATAAGCAGAAGTTCCTTACATAGAAAAGTAAAACAAGATTCTGGACTGAGTATCACAGAATTCATTAGGGATATCCGTATGAAGAAAACAATAGAACTGATGAAAGAAAATAAATACAACCTCGAAGAAATTGGTACTTATGTCGGTTTCAACTCCCATTCTTATTTTGCCAGAACATTCAAGAAAAAATATGGAAAAACACCTACTGAGTTTTATCATGACATCAAAGTCAACAAAGGGACTGAGCAATAGCCCGGACAGTAGATTTTAAGATTTGAGACAATAGACTAAAAAAAATATACAATACTAAAAACCAGAATTTCTTTATAACCAAGAAATTCTGGTTTTTTAGTTTTTCTATGATTGAATGATGTGCCTAATAACAGCTATTTCTTTTTAGCTATCACCACGTACATCCTGCCATTTTCAGGAGCAGCACCGTCGCAGTTTCCTGCCATCACAACACTTTCCCCTTCTTTTACTTCACGTTTGAATAACGACATGGTTACATCACCCAATTTAAAATCCTCACCTGTATCCAAATATTCTTCTCTTAAAAACGCAGGTCGTGGCACACGGTCATCATGCCCTACATAAAGGGTAATATCTTTTCCCGCAATAAATTGCAATAAATCACGTGCCCAATAATGGCTATCTGAATTAGGCAGACGTACATACTCCGCTCCATGCAAATAAGTTGGAATTCGCGTATAGTTATAATTTAAATCGGTATACGGTTTCTTTCCCCAGAATATATTGGTTCGTAACATAGCCGGAGAGTCACCTGTATAACTAAATTTTGTAAATATTTTACTTTTATTGCTTACTCCCGGTACATAAGGCGGTATGAATGGTGTATGCACGGGAAGTGGTTCTTCTTTGGCTACGACATCAAAAACCTGGGGCATTTGGGTGGTTAAACCACCTTCAACATTCACCGCTTTAGAAATCAGTTGTATACTAGCTGGTTTTAAGCCCTCACGCGTGGCTGTAACAACTACTTTACCGGCCTCTAACAACGAACGTACTGCTACCCTATTAATACCTACCTCAGTATCTAAATACAAATTATTGGTTGAATTTTCTTTTCCACTATTATAACCTCCCCGCCAAATAGCCGGACCGGATATGGTGAAATCAATGCGTCCCCTATCTAGCACACAGCGTTGACCTTCTTTATCAATCACCTCAACATCGATTAAAGCAATATCTGAACCATCCGCTTGCCAACCTTTTGGTCCTGCAATAGACGTTAATTTGATAGCGAAAGGCTCGCCAACCGTTTTCTTTACCTGCGTTCCTTTTAATTCACCATTGATATAAGCTTCCGCTTTTATTTCTCCGGATTTCCACTGAACATCATCAAACTGATACACATAGCCATTATCAGGTACGGTATCCATTCCAATTAATTCATCATTGACATACAATTTAACTCCTGCACAGTTGGAGATAACATACATCGTTTTTTTGGTGTCGTCTGAATAGTTCCAATGCCCCACAATATGCACCTGCGGCTCAGGACGCCACATGGCTTTTAATGCGTAAAAGGCTTCTTTGGGTAAACGTACCGCATCCACCTCTCCACTGGCGCGTGTAACCTCCGTTGGACAACGGCCTCCATGGGGACCATCGGAGAATATCCAGTTGGCACCTCCACAATGGTAAGGCTTTTTACCCATCTTTTCCCACCAATGCTCTGCCTGGCGCACAGCAAATTTCTCTGCTGCAAACTTGTATGTATTTCGTTTAAAATTAGGATGACTAAAAAAATTATCATCTCTTGAATATTCATCCCACACTCTTCGCGGACCTTCATCACGACAATATTCACTTTCGATGATAGGCAGGTTCGGATATTCACCTTCCCATCCTTCTGTTCCTATTTCTATACTAATATATTTCTCCGAACACTTTGCATTATCAGCTCGCCGGTTACCCATCAGGCGTTTTCCGTTGGAATCATATGTATTGATCACATCAAGAATCTCTTCATAATGCCCTGCTGACTCGGCCCAGTTACCCCCTTCCCAAATCATTATTGAAGGGTGGTTACGATAATACACAATCATATCGCGAAAAGCAGCTATCCGGATGTCCCAGGTTTCACCTTCGTCTTCCGATTCGCCTGCTACACCAGGCATCAAGGTAACAAAACCATATTTATCTCCCATGGCAATCTCGGCAGGAGATCCGGCACAATGTCCCCATCGAATAAAGTTTCCTCCAGCTTCATTCATTAATCGAAAAGTAAAATCGCGCAACCAATCGGGTAAAGCAGCTCCTAAACCCGCCCAGGTGTTGGTTGGTTTTTGTCCCCAACCGTGAAGTTTAGTATGTTCTCCATTAATATGAAAGCCTGTATCTTTATTAAACTCAAAGCTCCTGATTCCCAACGGAGTGTTGTACGTATCTAATACATTGTTTTGATCCTTAATCACAGAAACCACCTTATACATATAGGGATTACGAGTATACCATAGCTTAGGATTTTCGAGGCCCATTTTAGTCTCAAAAGTAAATTTTGCATTTGCCATTAATGTTTGCTTTGCTTCACTTTTTTGTACCACATTACCTTCTTCATCTACAATGTATGACTCAAAAACAATGTGTTTATCCGTAGTATCTTCATTCTGCACCTCTGCCTTTACGATAACCGTAACATGTTGCTTGCTCACATCCTCGGTGTACACATAAGTACCTACTGTTTTAAGGTTATCGTATAAGGGCAAAGTGATGTGTACCGGATCCATCGTGTGTAAATACACATTACGGTAAATTCCCCCATGCGTAGGGTGCCAGTGCTCATGATTCCACACCAAAGGAAAATTATCCCTAAAATGGTCGCCTCTATCGTTATTGGCTTTAACGGCAATTACATTTTCTTCGCCAAATTTAATGTATGGTGTTAGATCAAATCCGAAAGGAATAAATCCGGTTTGGTTTTTCCCTAAATACTCTCCATTAATATATACATCCGCTATTTGACGTACACCTTCAAATTCGATGTATACTTTTTTACCTTTTTCTGTCTCCGGCAAGGTAAAATATTTTCTATACCAAACAGTTCCCCTCCACTGGTTGTGTTCGCCATTGTGATGCCCGGGACTTAAATCGTCAAAGGTATCGATATCGTTAAAAGTATGCGGACAGCTTACTGGTGTCCAGTTTGCATCATCAAACTTAAGCTGCTGGGCGTTGTCCGGGTTTTCCTTTATAAACTTCCAGTCCGGGTTAAAATTATACTTCGTCCTCTTTCCTTCAGGCAAATCATTCTCGTGCATTTGTGTTGTGCAAGCACTTAAAACTGCAATTCCCAATAAGATTAAGGCTAATTGTAATTTAGGTTTAAACATCTTTTTATTTTTATACAATCCTATAACTTATTAATAATCCAATATCAGGTAATCTTCCTTTTTAAGGGTATTTACAAGACTATCGGGTACGCTTAAGTTACTTCTTGGGTGATCCAAAAGGAATTTTTGTGTCCAGATTAGTGGCATATACCCCGGTTCTCCTGTTAAAATATCACCTTGTTCTTTCATCCATCTCTTTAATTCAACAACCAGCTTTTGTTTAATAGCATCGTAGGATGCATTTTGAGCCAGATTATTTTGCTCAAAAGGATCTTTTTCAATATCGTACAACTCCTCATAAGGCATGTTCTTATGCTTATTTGCCCCAATGCTCAAAAAGGCATTGACATATGTATTATCCCCAAAATTCTGGTCGAGTACTTCAACAGAATTAAAATTGCGGATGTATTTATATTTTTTACTACGGATCATACGCGCAGGAAATACGGAAGCTGCCAAAATACCTTGATTGGTTTGTACACCATAAACATACTCGTGAATTTCAGCACTTTCATCTTTTAAAACAGGTAAAAAACTTTTTCCGTCAACATCTCGGATAGCCTTTCCTCCTGCCATTTCTATAAAGGTAGGCACCACATCGGTATAGTGAATTAAAGCACTGGTACGAGAACCGGCTTTTATCACTTTTGGCCAGCGGGCAACAAAGGGCACATTCAATCCACGGTCGTAAACGGTAAATTTCCCGGACACCCCATGATCAGCACTATAAATAAACAAGGTATTGTCATCTAACTCCTCATCCACATATTGAAGCACCTGCGCTAAATGAATATTATCTTCTTCCACACTACGGTAATAACCACTTATTCTCTTTAATACTGCAGGGTCTGTTTTCTTATCCTCATTAAAGGGATAGAACTGAATGCTATCTGCTGGTTTACTTGGCTCATCAAAATATTCGGCATGCGGATAGTACGAGGTGATGAACATACAAAATGGCTTCTTGCTGTTTTTAAAATAAGCCTGAATACTATCCAATGGAATATCTTTACGTGGTCCACGACCTTCGACTGAATGCCATTCCAAATCCCAATTGTACACCGATGCCGGTTGCACGTGACTTTTCCCAGCAAGGATCACTTCATAGCCCAAGTCCCCCAAATAAGTCGTAACTGATTTTATATCGGGCTTCGTTCTAAAATGATTGATAAAACAACCATTCTTTAAAGGATAATTGCCGGTATAAAGCTGCGAACGACTGGGTGCGCAAATGGACTGTGCCGTAAAGGCGTTTTCGAACACCATACCTTCACCAGCCAATCGGTCAACGGCAGGTGTCTTTATATAATCATTACCATAACATCCATAATCGTATATGTCCTGATCATCGGCCAGGTAAAAAATAATATTAGGTTTTGCTACTTTCTTAGCATTACCTACAAAGCATATGCCCATGAGTAGCGAGATTAATATCCAGCTGAACCTGTTTTGATATGTAATATGTTTCATTGTTCTTTATTATTATTTGATAGCATTTACTTGGATTGTATTGAACTAATTTCCCATATTCAATGGGGGATAAGCCACCGGTTCCCCTGAATTTCTCCATGTACCTGTAGGTGCACTCCTATTCATGAGCCATTCTCTAAGCTTATTATTCATTTTCAGGGCTAAATCAAAGGTCGTTTGGTCTGGATTTCCTGCCAATAGATTGGTCGTTTCACCAATATCATTACTGAGGTTATATAACTCATATGATCCATCCTCATAACTATAAAAAAGTTTATAATGTTGATTATTAGAATGTCTATAATGAATAACGGATTGAGGCCAATTCCGCACATCCATATAGCCCGGAAAATGCCAATAAAGCTCCGTTTTATTTTCAATTACTTCCATTTCACCTTTTAAAATACTCGCCACCGATTTTCCATCTATGTCATGTACACCAGGGTCCGGAAGTTCGGCTCCCACCATATCAGCCAATGTAGGATAAAGATCAATAGCATGAACCTCTTGAGTTGTATTAACAGAATTGGGGGCTATAGTACCCGGATATCTGAAAATCAACGGAACGCGAACTCCACCTTCAAAATAAGTCCCTTTTCTTAAACGTAATGGGGTATTATCAGTAGGTCCCATGAACCCACCATTATCTGAATAGAAAACGACTAAGGTATTGTCAGCAATTCCATCGGAGATATCTCCATCTCCATTCGGATCATCAAGTGCATTTAAGATGCGACCTACATTTTGATCTAGCAGTTCAACAAATGCAGCATAATCTGCCCTAAAGTGACGCGGATCTTTTGATTTTTTGGCTTTATACTTTGCTTCCAGATCAGGACGGGGAAGTATACTCACATGCACGGCGTGAAAAGGAACATAGGCAAAAAATGGCGTGTTTTGTTGTGTCCTTTCCTGAATATAATCTACTACTGCATCTCCTAAGGCATCGGTAAGGTGTTTTGGTGTTCCTTCCAATATCCAAGGATCGTTACCATTTTGTAAAGGTTCCAATACATTTTTTATATAGCTGGCATCATAGGGCTGAGCATAGGGTTTTAAACCTTCATGACTAAACATCCAGCCTTTAGTATCGTCTTTTTGCGCAAAAAACTCATTATTCACTTTTTTCCCATTTACGGTTGCTTTGGTTTCTTTTCTTAGCGCCAGATTGTGGTCAACACCCAGATAACTTTCAGCATGCTCTCCAGTTTTTATAGCATGTAATTTTCCGAAAAATGCAGTATGATAACCAACCGTTTTTACCGTTTCAAACATAGATACACATTCCTTTGTCAAATAGTTGGTTTGATTGTGAGGAATGATAGCTGTAGAAGCACGAAGGCCTTTGGAAGCGCGATGCAGGCTACCCACATTATACACCCCGTTTTGAGGCCCTGTGGCATATTGTCCAGTGAGGAGTGCGGCTCGGGTAGGTTGACAGTTTTGCTGCGTATAGGCGTAAGTAAATGACATCCCTTGCTTCGCCAGTCTATCTATATTTGGGGTTTCATAATACTTAGAGGCGTTGCCCAGGCTGGTGTTTGGAGAACTTAAGTCGGTCCAGCCTAAATCATCAGCCATAATCAGGATAACATTCGGTTGCCCCATCATTACGGTAGTGAAGCACACTAGTAGGATGAGGGATAAGAATATTGGGTTTTTCATGATAATTATTTTATTCGTTTTCAGAACTCAGTTCGGCCATTTCTATTTATAGTTAACAGCTTGATTTTGTTTCGCTTTTAGGGCATTTCGCATTTCTTCAAGCAACTTGTCATAAGTTGCTTCTGAAACAACATTCATGTTCTCTTCAGGGTCTAATTTAAGGTTGTACAACATCTCCTCTCCGTTTTCATACAACGAATAATTAAAGTCTTGAGAAACAATGGCATCTGCTACTTTGAACCGTGCATAAACGGCATCCCTAAAGTGCTGGTTGGGATCATCAAGAATGGATTTGAAACTTTCTCCCATGATGTAATCAGGCGCAGGCACATTTGCTAAATCACATAGCGTAGGATAGATATCAACACTCTCAACCAATGCTTGAGTGTGTTGACCTTGAGCCTTTCCTGGTACTTTCACGATTAAAGGTACTTGCAAGGCATTATGTAAGGTGTTGTGTTTTCCCCAAAACTCGTGCTCTCCCAAATGCCAACCGTGGTCTCCCCATATCACGACGATGGTATTCTCTTCCAAACCTAGATTTTCAAGTTCACTGAGCACCTCACCAACTAACTGATCCACATAGCTGACACAAGCATAATACCCATGACGCATCATTTTATGAAATTCGTCAGTGTTAGGCGTATATGTGCCAAAGGTGTACGTTCTAAATTCACCACTCCCTTTTAATGCATCTGGGGCATTTTCGGGACGATAACGGTTCTGAGCTATCTCAATAGCATCTCTTTTATACAAATCCCAGTATTTTTTTGGGGCATAAAAAGGCATGTGAGGCCGGAAAAACCCACATGCTAAAAAGAAAGGCTCTCCTGATACTTTAAAACGTTGCAAATCGCTGATGGTTTTTTTGGCTATTTTATAATCAGGATATACACTATCTTCCACTTCTGGTGCTTCGTATACACGACCGTTACCCGATTTTGTCAGCTCCTGAGTGGAAGCGGGATCAAAGCTTGCCCTATGAGAAACATCTGGCATCCACGGTTTTTGACTCCAACTTTTATCCTGAGCGTCTTTATTATAATGGAATATCTTCCCATTAGAAATACACGTATAACCTGCCTCTTTGAACACCCCTGGTAAAGTCTGCGCATTAGGAACATCCACTTCGGCTTTTGCCAAATAATCAACAAAACGTGTTTTTGTAGGTAAAATACCTGTGAGCAAACTGGCTCTTGAAGCTCCACAAACAGGGACATTACAATAGGCGCGGTTAAAAACAATGGCTTCTGCAGCCAATTGATCGATATTTGGCGACTTCACCTGTGGTGCCCCATAACAGCCCAGTTCGGGGCGTAAATCATCGATGGCAATAAACAATACGTTTGGTTTTGCGGATTGAGCTTCAACTCCATGCATAAAATATGTTGCAGATACTAACAAAACAGTTAAAACCACTTTTAAATTCCTGTTATTCATTTATTTATTAATTAAGGTTCTCAAACTATACATCGCGCAAAAGTAACAGCTTTTTAAGCGATTACTTATGGTCAATTTACTTATTTAAAGCTCTAAAATTCCAATGACCTCCTGCTACTTTAAAACTGACATAGTCCTCATCAGATTGATCGAATTTCAGATCGCTCACATTATTTTTTAACTTTCCTTTTTTCCAGATTATTTGATCATTTAAAACCACTTCTGAAATTTCTTTTCCATTTTTAGGGATAAAAACAGTAGCGGTAGTATGCTCTGGAGAAGTTAGTTCTAACGTATAAGTGCTTTTAGTTTTATTTACTTCTAACAAAATGTCACCTTTAACGCAAGGCACAATTTGTTTTATATGTGAAAGATGTGCCATATTAGGTTTTACTTCAAATTCCGACCAAGCCACATCTGTAGCTTTAATCCCGGCAATGTAGCGCGACAACACATAGTTGGGGGCATTCCATGCATGGTTGTAGGTTCCTCGAAGTTTTGGGTAATATTTTTCATATAAAGTGCTCAAATCTTCTTGATTAGCCTGTGATGCATAGCGTTGCTTCATTCGAAGCAAACCTTTATCGTATTGCCCTGTAAGCATAATAGCCTCTTCCGCTAACCATTCCATATGTGGACTCGCTTTTTGTATCGGAAGCAGCACACTATCTACCAATAGATCGTAATGCCTCTTATCTGCCAAACCACTAATTATAGCAAGTGAGCTGACACGCTCTTCTACCTGATTATTTTTCGATCCATAACGCTTACCCTGCCAGTATACTTTTTCAAAATTCTTCTTAATGCTATTAATGCGGCTATCATACCACGCCATATCCTTATTTTTATTTAATGCTGCTGCCATTTTTTGGGCTGCTTTAAGCGCCATATAATACAATACAACATTAGTTGGGGTTGGATCGGGATCTACGCCCCAATCAACCCAGTTAGCATAGCCCTTTCGATGCTTAGGCAAACCATCGGTTTTCATTTCCCAAAGCTTTAGGTAATTTAAAACCGCGGGGTAAGCATTTTCTAAGGTAGCTGTGTCGCCTGAATTATAGTAATACTGCCATATCCCCTGATCGATATATTGTAGACTTTGTCCCGTCAGCTCACTGCTCTTACCACGATAGGCTCCAAAACCAGGTGCTAAGCCCTGAATAGTATCACCATTACGGTAAGCTATCGTATTGTCAATACCTTTTTTCAACAACAAACGTCCCGGTTCATCAAGGGTATAAAACACCGCACCAGTCTGATCGGCCACATCACCAATCCACAATCCTCGCTCACGGTCGGGGCAATCCATATAGTTATCGCGAGCACAAACATACAGGGTATTACGCGCCATCCACCACAAGCGGGTATAAAAGTCATCACTACACACAAAAGTACCTGGCATATCACCCACACCCGTCCAGCGATATTTCAGTTCCTGAACCTCTACTCCTGATGGTATGGCATATTCAACATAGTGACCATTAAACCAGGTATAACCTTCAAAAGCTTGCACACCATCTTTAGTTGTATAGATTGATTGTAACAGATTAAATCCATTATCGGTATCCATTACAATTGTTTTCCCGCCGGAGCTTCTCACTTTCAAATACGGCGTTATTTGTTGATTAAAGGAAAGTTTGGCACTAATTACAACGCTTGTATCTGTATTATTCTTAAAAGGTAACTTTACAGCTATTTTTTCTTCCCCAGCTTGTATACTTAATGCCTGATAGTCGACCAGTCCACGGTCATTCCATTGAGGGATGCAACGCTCCACCATAGCACCCCAAGGTAGACTATTTGCTGTCCCTTTTTCGGTCGGCACATCCCAGTTATTATCATCAAATTCGGATGTGTACCATGCATTTTCAGTCCAATCCCCCATTGCTTTTCGGGCATCATACTTCACATTGTAAGCATTGACGCGGTTTGCAGAATTTCCGCCACCTCCACCTTTCGGGTCATAAGCAGAATGCACTTTCATTTTCCACGAGGCATTGCTGTTCAGGTCAGAAGTCCAATCAGCTTCTACATATAAGCCTCCCTGTCCACTATCATCGTGGGGCTTGCGTGTACGCCCCCAGTACCACACTAAAATAGCCACCGTATTTTCCCCTTCTTTCAAGTAAGGTCCAAAATCAACAGGATCGTAATAAATGGTATTAGGACCGGCACCACGGCAAAGCCCACCTTCGAATAAAACCATCTCACCGTTTATCCACAACCAATATTTGGTATCTACCGATAGATGTGTGATGGCCTCAGATGGTACTTCATCAAGACTTACCGTCTTTCTAAAAGCGACCCATGTATTGGCCGGTCCAGCTTCTTCCTGCCAAATCCATTGGGCCTTGCCCCAATCTTTAGTACTGGCTGCACCAGATAACTTCGCAAAGGGTAAAAGCATAAAAATTATCAGTACAACTATAGAGTTTTTCTTAAATATGTTTCTCATTATATGATTATCTAACTTGCTGGCTTTCTATTTTACTTTTTTAATTCGATAGGGTCTAATAACCACCGGACCTAACAAACCAGAAGATTGTAATTCATCGTCCTTGTTCCAATGTTTAAAAGCGGCAAAAGTTAATCGCGCCGTTAAACGCTGTTCAGGATTTTGAAGCCACTCAGGCCATTGTTTTACTTTGGGACCTTGGCGTTTTATGTCGGAAGGATTCTGCTCATCACCAATTAATCGGTTAGTCCAACGATTGGTTACTTTAACTTCCAGACTATTAACTCCTTCATGTACATACCCATCCAAATTAATTCTAAAAGGCGATTTCCAAAGAATTCCCAGATTTTTACCATTCACAAGCACTTCGGCAATTATTTGTACACTGCCTAGGTCGAGTTCCAACGAAGTTTTGGAATTAAGAAGCTCTTTGCTGAGCATAAACTCCTTTCGATAACTTGTGGTGCCAGAGAAGTGTCGAATCCTATTATCTTCATATAAGGACCATGATTTTAGTTCGGAAAAAGTTGTATTTATTGGTCCATCTTTCTTAGATGGGATATAAACATTCCAGGATCCTGTTAACTCCAAGACATCGGGAACCGACTTTACATTAACGCTTTTTGATTTCCCGGAAGTGGTTTTATAGCTCATTTTTCCAGCAGTTGGTGTAACCCAGCTTTTAGTAGCTTTAATATATGAAATGGTTGATTTTGGACTTTCCTGCGATAGTTTCAGTGTTCTGCCTTGTTCTACATATTTTTCAAATACCTGGCCATGGCTTGAGTAAGTAATATGCAGTTGATTATTTTCGTTTTCAATAGTTTTACCATTTAGTAAATTTTCATCCACATAAATATCCACTTTACCAGATTTTACTATTGTAGAAACAGACTCCGTAATATCAATCGAATGGACATCCGCAGGTAAACCATATACGCCCCCTGCAAACTTCCCGAAAATGGCTTTTTTAATTTCTAATTGACCTTCGGCTTCTATTTTCAGCATTTCTTTTTCCATGACTTCTACATGGTAGGTTTTGCCGTCTAAACAATATTCTACTCTAAGTTCTTTATGGTAACCGGGTGCCGGGTCACCATTGCACAGCGAGCGATTTGCTTCAATTATTAGTTTATCCTTTTTTACCTTTTTCTGCAATACCTCTGTAACATCCACTAATCCTTGAGGTAAAAACGTTCCGTATTCTGCTTTGATTATTTTTAAATCAGGTAGCGGAATAACTTTGGTTTTATGGAGTTGAACATGGGATTCTACGATGTGTTCCTTTTTAAATGCTGGTTCCCTAAAAATGACAAAAACAGCTTCCTCTGCCTCAAGCTTAATGGGAACACTAGTTGTGCCATCTCCATTATCTTTCCAAACAACGGCCTTTGTAACTTCGCCGGTCTCCGCATTCCACAGCTCCGGTTGTAATCCGCTTATTCTGAATTTGCAGTTTACTTTACGTCGCTCTTTAATTGAGTTGGCTACAAAATAAATATCGGCATTTAGGGCTTTTCGGTGTATAAAAGCAATGCCTTTGCCCTTACCATTCTCCACTTTAAAATCCGGGGGAAGTTTTCCGTTTTTAAGCTTATCAATGATGGATTCATTTTTTATAAGTGTAGCACCCCAAAGGCGATTAGCCAATTCTGCAACCTGCTGGTCGCACTTTGGATAGCTTTTTAGACTTGGTGACTTTTGAGGCTTTGCACCCAATATAATACCTCCTGCTTTTACCAATTTTTCAATTATTTTTAATGTCACGGGAGTTAGCCATTCACTTTCTGGAAATACCAGTATTTGATATTTATCCCCGTTTGTGGTATAAATCAATCCATCTTTTACAGATAAAGTGCCCAACTTATTTGAACCAATTAAATCATAATCATAGCCCATGGCCTTAATCTCAGGAAATAGCAAAGCATTATTGGGCGAAGCTTCTCCGGTAAAAACCAACACATCGGCAACAGTCGAACCTTGTTGAAGAAGGAACTGAGAGCGAGCAATGTAATCCAAAAATGCTTTCCCTTGATTCCACCATGTGTTATGCCGGTTAAAGTCGATACCAAATGGCCCCAGTGTTAAACCCGGAGGCACATGCCAGGGTTGATGCACATAACTATGAAAAATAAAACGATTGATGCCCTGTGCCCATGCCAAATCGCCAATGGACTTTAACATAGCCGGGTGCTGCTGCCAGCCTCCCATCCCGGTAAAAGCTTCGGAACCAACAATCGAATTTCCATTGAGTTTGGCAATGGAAGCCACAAACTTTGGTGAATCGAAAAAAGCCAGGTTACCACTCCAAAACTCACACATTACCATATCTCCTGTTGCTCCCACCTGCATGTTATCGAAAGGCCCCCAATAGGGTTCTACAAAAAACCGCAAGTTGTTTTTGTGACACAAATCGCTGAAGTGACCGTAATAATTTTCGGATATCAAATCACCTATCGTCCTTCTGAAATCCCACAGAAAGCGTTCGCTAACCTCTAAACTTTCAACATAGTAACCCGCTAAAGTTGGCAAATAAGAAAAGCAGTCATACGATCGAAGTCGTTTAAACTCCTCCTCAAACCCTGCAGTCCAATTGCTTGTTCCTACTTCGTAACTATCTATTAAGCAACCCTTAACAACTGTACCAATGAGCGTATCTAATTTTTCAATGATAGGGCTGATGCCTCCCCTCCAAAAAACATCAACTGCCTTACTGCTCATTTTGTCGCATTCCAAGCCCTTACCACCATACGAAGCAAAGCGGTTTTTTGTACCTATAGCTGTATGCCCTACACGTAGTACGACCCATTCTCCTTCAGGAGCTTGCCAATGAAGTTTTCCATCTTCATCAAGCTTTGAAGTTAAGTCAACGATATCGGATTTACGTACAATTGCTGTAACTGGGATCTTATTGTCATTGGGAGATAAATGATTCCGAATCTTTCCTTCAAGAATTTTTATGTCCAGATCTTTTATACGCTCATTGCTCAGGGGATTTGGGAAAGCCAGTACTGCAATATCTTTGTAATAGTTTAATATGACCTTGGGTTTAGGCAGTTGTACTTCAATTTTTCTGCCACCGCTAACTATCAGTTCGCTATAAACCAACTTCTGCATGGCATATTTGGGAGTAATCCAGGGTCCACCGCTAGATGACCACCCTGGTCCATTATGAAAGGTAAGCTCAAGTCCTAAGCGCTGTGCCTCGGTGGATGCAAATTTTAAAAGCTCCAACCACGCATCACTTAAATATGCCGCGGAACCTTTGGGCTCTCCCAAACTTACGTTAAAAATTTGCGCTTCCTGTATGCCAACCTCTTTCATAGCTTCCAGATCGGCAGTGATTCCTTCACGAGTTACATTGCCATTTATCCAGTGCCACCAGGTACACGATTTGGCCGATGCAGGTGGATTTTTAAACCCATCCTTAAGAAACCCATCGGCTTTTGTTGTCTGAAATACAACAATAAGAGTCAACAAAAGTAGGTGGCCTATTGAAAAAACCTGTTTCATTTTAGATACTTTTTTACTGCGGTATTAACTCTATAAGTTTAACACTATGCGGACCTAAATCTACTTTAAGGGTAAGACTCCCATCCTCAGCTTTTCCCACAATAGAATCGTTAATGGTTTGTGGTAGTTTTGCCAATTCAGTATACTTTGATTTATTAGCATTAAATATGTCTTCCCAACCAGTGTTGAAATAATCATCAGGCCGGTTTCCATAAATACGGGCACTACTACCCGTTTTATTAGATACCCCTGCAACTTTTACATCCTTATAAAGCTCGTGCATAAATATACCGTGATCCTTATCTACCGTCCACTCATTCATTTCCCAGTGGGTTGTGCTGCCTATCTGCGTGCCTTCTATTTTTGGATAAATAGATTTTTTTGCTGTACTGGTTCTGGTGGTATTGTGATTATAAATCAATAAATAAATTTTCCCGTCTTTAATAGCAGGTATGGTACCCACATGCCCACTCATATTATGTGTAGCTGCGAGCCTATTCCCATTTACCATCTTTAAAAACATGGATGTAACGTTTCTTCGTCCGGTGGCTAAAGCATCCGTAGATTCCTGTCCCCAATCATAGATCTCCGTTATTTTATACTTATAAGCCATATCGGCAATGGTTGCATACCAACTTGCACCCAATTCTGTTGCATCACTTAGGCTAAGTCCTCTATTTCCATATTCATCTCTGAGTATTCCAAACTCCTGAATATCGAAAGGAATATCTGCAAACTGAGCGTAACTATTCAGTTTAGTTCTGTAAGGTTCCACTGTTTCGGGAAAATTTATGGTATTCTGGTCAATCTTCTCATAATAAGAAAGGCAGAAAAAGCTCATTCGTGTACCTATTTCTCCAGTAGCGTAGTTTGTTCCGTTGGCACAGTGGTCAATAATCTCTGTACGCCATTCAGCTGCACCTTCAGTAAGCAGGTTTCCCGGACCAATTATCGCATCAGGAATCACTTTCAACACCTCATCAACTGTAATATCGTAATGTTTAAAAAACTCTTCCTTGGTTCCATTCCAATGTTCCGGTACATAATTTGGCTCTGTTGCCACTCTAAAACGCCAGGTTTTAACTTCATCATATGTAAATTCGTCGATTAACACATTTAAAAAGGCATTGATGTATTGTCTCCAAACGATGTAATCATCGGGAGGATTGGTATTACCATACTTATTTTCTTCCCTCACAGCATTCATTTCCCATGGCACATTATCTAATACAATTCTAGGCTTAAACCCTGTTTGCATAAAACCCTGCATACTGGATATTAAACCACTAAAATCAGTAATGATATTACCATTGGTATCAACTCCTTTGTAAAAATTGTTTAAGCCATCCGTTCTGCCACCCAACACCCTTACCAGGTTGTAACTTTTTACATAGGTCTTGATGGACTCTAAGCCACCAGTAAAGTTGGAGCTCGTAAAGCGAGTTTGATTAACCATTGGCCGGGTTGACCAAAAGTTATACATTTCTCCAACTACACTTTCTGTATTAATGTTTACAATTTTGTTCGGATCAATTTGTTCCTTGTCGCTCGTATCCGGTGTTTCCGGCAATTTAAAATTATCATCACCTGAATCTTTAGAACATGATAAAAACATGGATAAAAAAACGATTACAGGCAGAACCCTGAATATTTGTCTTGAGCAATTATTTGTAGGAAGTATTGTAATCCTTTTCCCCGGCAACAAGTCCTTCTGTACATTTTCCATACTTTTAAATTTGATTGATTAATAGGTTTGAAAACCAACTTAAAAAAGCAATGTAGACCTTGAAAGGCAAAATAAATTGAAAGAATCTATCAACTTCATGAATAATTTCTCCACAGACGAACTAATCTCGCAAAATGGAACATATGTTCATACTAAAAACCTATCGTAGCACTCAAATTTATTTAACCTGGATTATGTATTGGAGGTTCGTCATGAGCATTGCAAGTACAATAAAACAAGGCATTACTGAAACGAGGCATAACTTGTTCCGATTACTTTCGGGAGCATCGTTCTGGTGATTTGAAGTGATGCAACGAAGTGCCTTGTTTTAAAGTAATTTCTATGTGTAATAGAATTTCTAAGGCATATTGCGGGTTTAACGTTAATACTTTTCTCTTCCTTTTTAAGTTCTACCTGTATTCCTTCGTAACAGAAAGTAGCATGTGTTATTTTAGGTAAAATTACTTTTCCTTTAATGCTATTCTTTCCTTTTCTCTTTAACTCAAAGGAAATTTTTCTATCTCTGTAAGGCATTTTTCCCACTATAAAATCCAGATCACAAAGAGATGGATCCAATGTTACGCATCTGAATCCTTTTACACTAGAAACAATGCCGGCTATCAGAATATAATTAAGCGATACCAACAAATCTTGGTTCATTATCATTTTGGAACAAAAAGAAGATATTTTGAAGTGTTTTTGAGAAATAATTTTTAGGCTATACCCTTTATTTGTTCAAGTTTTAAAATTTTAAATATTTAAATATTATCATGCTAATTACCAAAAAGCGAAATGTCCTGAATTTTATTATTTGTTCTTTGTTTGTGTTGAGTTCATGTAATCAACCCAATCGAACACCTCAAAGTGTAAAACAGCAAACAGAAAGTTTACATAAAAGAGTTGCTGCTATTCCTGCACCACAGATTCCTGTTTATCATAACACCAAAGTGTATAATGAATATTTTACCGAGAAAATGGAGCTATTTGTAGATAGCATAATAAAGCTGATGACTATTCCTGAAAAGTTAAAAATGGTTCAGGGAGATATTGAACGCAAAGCACCTCCTACAAGAGGATCGGCAGCAGTAGATCGTTTAGGCATTAAGCCGGCTATATTTTACAATGGACCGCGTGGATTTCAAATGAGTGGAAGAAGCACCTTATTTCCTACCGGAGTCGCTCAGGCAGCCAGTTTTCGTCCTGAACTCATCGAACAAACAGGTGGAGCCATCGCCAAAGAATTAATGGCGCGAAACTTTCATGTACTGGAAGCCCCTTCAATGAATATTATCCGCGACCCCTTATGTGGTAGAAACTTCGAATATTTCACTGAAGATCCTTGTTTAAATGCACAGATGACAGTGGCTTTTGTTCATGGTGGTCAAAGAGCAGGAGCCATTACCAGTGCTAAGCATTTTGTGGGTAATAATAAGGAGCAAAACCGAGGACAACTAAATGCAGTTATTGATGAAAGAAGTTTGCACGAAATATATTTTCCTGGTTTTAAGGCTGCTTGTGAGGCTGGCGTATTAAGTATAATGACTGGCGCCAATCGCGTTAATGGCCCTCATGCTTCGGGAAATCCACATATTATTGATGTCTTAAAAAGAGAGTGGAATTGGCCAGGATTTTTATATACCGACTGGAATGGAGTGCAATCTACCCTACCCGCTTTTAATGCCGGTTTAGATTTATCTATGCCTGGTAAACCTAAAGGTCCATGGGCTATTGAAAAACTGACTAAGGAGTGGGAGAATGGAAATATTGACCTGCTTGCCTTAGATGATAAGGTGAGGAGACTTTTACGTTCCGTATATTTTGCCGGGCGAATTAAAGGAAGTCCGAAACCAAATAAACAAGCTGTAGATTATAAGGCTCACCACAAATTGGCCTACGATGTGGCCTTAGCCAGTATGGTTTTGGTAAAAAATGAAGATAATGTATTGCCTATAAAGTCAGAACTTAAGCAAATTGCAGTAATTGGCCCTATGGCAACCAAAAAATTCTCGCAAGAAAGCGGTGGCAGTTCAGGTGTAGCTGGAGTAATGTATGATGTTTCACCACTGGAGGGACTGGAAGCCAAGTTTGGTAACAAAATAACTCACGTTCCTTTTGACATCTCCAAGCTGTATCAGCCGGTTGGTACTCCCGAAGTATACCATCTGAATAAAGATGGCGAGAAGGTACAGGGTTTTAGAGCCACTTATTCGGGTAAATCACCTGATACCAATGAAAACGTGAGCTTTAGTGTTACCGATAAAAAAATTGATTTTAACTGGGAGATGGCCTCTCCCTACCGTAATAAACTAGCTCCCGATGGGTGGAAAGCAAGCTGGAATGGTGTTTTAAGGCCAACACAAACGGGTAATCATGTATTTAGAATAAAAGGGACGCAAATTGTTCGTCTGTTTATAAATGGTAAATTAGCATCTAATAAACACCGTATTCAACGACAACGCGAAACAAACATTCATCTGGAAGCCGGAAAAGAGTATCAGATAGAACTTCAGTTTTCAAAGAAAAGAGGTGATGGGTCGATTCAATTATTTTGGATAAAGCCTGATGCAGAAGACAAATTAAACGCTATTCTGAATAACTCTGTAGAAGTAGCTAAAGAAGCTGATATGGTAGTTGTGTTAGCTGGTTTAGATCACAATACTGAGTCGGAAGGATTAGACAGGTTATCGATGGGCTTACCCGATTATCAAAATTCACTCATCAGCAAGGTGCTGGAGGTAAATAAAAATACTGCCGTAATAGTTTATGGTGGAACACCTATGGAGATGACTTCATGGTTTGATCAAGCATCGGCCTTAATATTGCCGTTTTATGCCGGTATAGAAAATGGCAATGCATTAGCCAGCCTATTAGCAGGTGATGCTGATTTTGGCGGTCGAATGCCAATAACCTTTCCTAAAAAATATGAAGATTCCCCTGCCTTCCCAGCAAGACAAATAGCGAATAAAAATGATACGATAGATCATAACGAAGGAATTTTTGTAGGTTACAGATGGTACGACAAATATGAAATTGAGCCATTAATTCCATTTGGTCATGGATTAAGTTACTCCACATTTAACTATAGTAAACCAACTGTAGTTAAAAATGGAGAAAGTGTAAAGGTTCAAATAGAAATTGAAAACACTGGTAACAGAGAAGGTATCGAAGTGGTTCAAGTATATGTGGCCGATATGGAATGCTCTGTACCACGACCAGTAAGAGAATTAAAAAAGTTTAAAAGTATACAGTTAAAATCAGGTGAAAAACATACCTTAAGCTTTGTGTTAAACACAGCTGATTTCTCATTCTGGCATCCTGAAAAAAGAGAATGGACTTTAGAAGCAGGTGAATTTGAGATTCAATTAGGTAGTTCATCCAGAAATATCAGAGAAACTGTAGCAGTGAATTTATAGTTTTTTTTAAAGTTTAGTTTGTACCGATAGCTTGTGGTTAATAGGTAGTAAATTACAATTCTTAAAATGTAAACAACTAATTGCTTAAAAATAAGGTTCACTAAAGGAGCCCTAAATCAATCCTAAATATCATCCGATGATATAGGGCTTCCCGGCATTTTCACCGGATGAATTGTTTAAGGGTATTTTATTGTTAGGTTGCGGGTTAAATTACAACTTGGCTATAGTTTAAAATAGCGTTTTATTTTGTATCTTTAAAAAAAATGTCATGGATACAGATAAGATAAAAGAAGCTCTACTGAAACTTACTGTTGAAGAGCGCAAGACTCTCTTGCAGGAAATCGAAGAGGAGTCAGATTTGCATATTCCAGTGTTAGAAAACAGCAGACAGAAATTAGATGATAAAATCAGTAGTTGTCCCCATTGCTCTAGCAAAAAGTATCGCAAACATGGTAAGGACAAGGGTAGCCAGCGTTATTATTGCAATGCGTGTAAGCGGACATTTACTGAATATACTGGCACTTGGTTGTCTGGCATACACAAAAAAGAACTTGTTTCAGAGTATCTAGAATTGATGGAGCAAGAACTAAGCCTTGATAAGATAAAGAAAAGAATGGGCATTAATAAAAAGACTGCTTTCGATTGGCGTCACAAAATCTTGTCAAGTTTGGCAAAAACTGGTTCAGGAACCTTTGCCGGTATTACAGAAAGTGACGACACCTTCTTTCTTGAATCATCAAAGGGGAGAAAGCCAGAAGGGCGCAAACCAAGAAAGCGAGGGGGTGCCGCCAAGAAAAGAGGGATAAGCAACGAACAGGTGGCAGTTATTGTTACGGCAGACAGGAACTCTGAAATAGACATGACAGTGGCCCGGCTAGGAAGGATAAAAAAGGTTGATATCGCAAATGCCATTGGCCATAAAATCTCTGATGATACAATTTTGTACCAACAGTCATGTTAGCTATAAGGGATTTGCCATTGATAATAACATAGAACACCACGCAATAAGAGCAAACCTGAAGCAGCATGTAAAGCAAAAGGTCTATCACGTACAGCACGTAAACTCCATTGATAGCAGATTGAAAAAGTGGATAGAGTATCAATTTTGTGGTGTTTCGACAAAATATTTACAGATGTATGTCAATTGGTTTAAAACGAAAGAAAGGCTAAAAAGGTCGAAGGAGTTCATGAAGGACTTTGTGACAATGTCCCTGGAGGATATTGCTGCGAAGGAACGGTTTATGAAAATAAATCAAACCTATCAACAATTAATAGATAATGCAACGCATAATTAAACTACAGCCTTATTCTTTAATGATATTAACTGTGCGTATAACTACCCGTTTGATACTTTCCAACATACCAGCAGGAGAAAAACGCTGCCCATTTTCATAAAAAAAATAGGTAGCAAATTGGAGCGAATACCCAATGGAGCAGGTTCATTATTTACAAACCAATCCACCATTTAACATTGATTAATCAACTATAGGTTCATACCTTAGACATACTATGGTTTATTGATTTGAGGTCGCATATCATAGCTCGTAAGATTCAGAAAATTTTCATCTCAGATTAATTGAATTATTGATTTCTGATTTTTCAATCTGATATCACCAAATTATCAAAGAGATTAGTATTATAAGAGCTTCCTAATAATACATAGCCCGATCGACTTTCGTGGTTCACCTTTGTCATGAGTTCTCCATCGACAAAGGCTTGAATCTCTTTATCTTTAAACTGAAGTTTGATATTGTGCCAACTCCCTCCATCAAAATGAGTAATGCTTCCTTCAGCAAGCATTTTCTTATCAAAAACAAGTTTCCAGCCCCCACTTTTTTCGAGCATAAAGCGATAACCTTTCAAATAACTGCCCTGAACCCTGCCACCGAGCTCAACATCGCCACCTTCAATAAAAACATCCACACTACAAGTAAAATCCTTCCAGTTTACATCTCCAACCAAAGTATTAGGCTTAACGTTGGAACGTCGGTAAACGCGCATCCAGTCGTAACCTTGTTCCGGGTTTATTTGTTTTAAACAGTTTGTTCCGTCTTCTCTTTTGGCAATTTCGAAACTACCTGTTTGATCCGAATGATATTTTGGCAAATCGCCTGCTTCCCTATTCTCATAGTCCTCTTTATAGGGGAATGGAAAAGCTGTTTCCTCAGGTATTTCATATTGCCCTTTTTGCTGACCTGTAGTAGTTGTCAGTGAGTAAATACATTTAGGATCAAGTTCAATGGTAAACACTCCATTGTTTGGACTAATGCTGTTCTGCTGAACAAATTGCTCATTTACATCGGATTTCCATACATGCACTATTTTATCTGATAGGCCTTTGCTAATATTTACCTCCATTTTTTCAGCATCTTCTGTACAGATAATCATACTCCAGTTATTACTTTGCTTTTCTTTAAGCGTGACACAGCTGCCTTTGTAAGTAGAAGTATCAAAAAGTCCGCATCCTCCATCTAAATATTGCCAGCTATGCGGATCGGCAAATTGAGTAGTATGCGCCGTAGCCCAAATGGTTGGCCATACCTCATAATAACCGCTCCATGGACTGTTCGCCTTCATAGCTCCGGCTTTATCCCAGGTAACCGATTTATAAATTGAACCGATAGGCGCCCATATCAAGGTTTTAGTGATTTTGTCACGTATGTAGAACTTATTGTACAAACGAGCCAGATTCAATGCGCCTGCACCTCCCCAGTCTTTTCCTGTCCAGCTCCAATCTTCACTGGCCCAAAGGGGTTTGCCCGATGCTTTTGCCTTTTCAGTCGTTGGACGTCCACGACCATCGACCATATCTTCGGTAAACTCGCGCCCGGTAACATAATGGTATCCAACGGCCTCTATCACTTTATCAAATGCAGGATCACCATCAAATTCTTCAAAAATTTGCCAATCGCCACTGTTATCATCCGGACCTTGAATCTTTACATTTTCATAACCACGAGCATCCAACATGGGGCGTACTTCATTCACCAACCAATCCCTATCGGTATAGTTCTCATTTTCGGCTGCCGCCACCCAATCCATATCCAAATCCCAATTGCGCTTTGCTACATCCATAAATGTCACAAAGTATTCTGCCGACTCTTTGGTGTAAATATTCTCTTTTAGATAGCCCGGGAAACTCCATGGGAGGTATTCCAAAATCATATCCTGATTTCTGTTCTTGGCTTCTTTCATAAACCAAAACTCGTATCCCCTGGATACGGGATTCTTTAACTCTTCACGCGTAATGGCATGCGAGGGTTCTGAGCCACAGGTTGAGTTTTCGCCTCCACCCATTTCTACTTTGAGATGCTGAAAGGCTGCTCCAAATTTAGGTTTAAACAGCAAGTCAAGAATCTGACTGCGAACGGGGTCTTGGTAGTCGTATAATAAATCCGTTGAAGCACCAGCACTTACTCCTCCAATGCCTTCAAATGTTCTACCCTCATCATTGGCACTTAAAGTGATTTTAACTACGCCATCCTTTTGTTCAAATACAGGTGGTTCAAATGCTTTTTCTGGATTCTCAATTTCACCCATCTGAAACCAGGCCGGTTCGCTATGTTTAACCCCTCTATTGTTACCCCATACAGAAACTCTCCAATAAACTTTCTGTCCCGGTTTCAAAGGTTCGCCCAAGTAATGATAGGGGCCAGTTTCTGATTTACTGGTTGGTCCCGTATCCCAAATATCGGGATATTTAAGCTTTTCAATACTTGTGGCCATCATAATTCGGAAACCACCTTGCTCGGGGCTTTTATCATCGCCAACAAAAGTCCAGCTAAAGCCAGGCCTTGCCTTTGTTATCCCTATTGGATTTGTTCTAGATTCACATTTTAAATCTTTCACTTCAATAGCCTGGACAACAGAACACAGGCTCAAAAATAAAAATACAATCAATCTCATATCAAATTACTCTTAGTTAGACACTTAATTCATTCTACTTCGACTACATTAAAGACCTCGATTTCCTCAGGTCCTAAAAAGACTTTTCTTCATATTTCCAGACGTTTTCCGGTCACAAAAATCAGCTATTTCGTTTGCAAGAAGAAGGGAGTAAGACACACTCAAGCACCTCATTCCTTTAACATTTCATTCAATCAGCCTATAAAGCTATTCCTGTATTACTTTTTCAAAAAGCATTAGTTGTACAGGACCACATAATCCTGCTGGTATAAGCTTAGATTTTTTATTGTAAAAATTGGTAATCGTAAATGTGGAGCGTTGGTTAATAGGGGCTGGCTCATTGTTCAAAAACCAATCAGGCATCATATCTGCTTTACGGTCGAATCCTGTTTCGTTTGGAAACTGCTCGTCACCAATCAAACGGTTAGTCCATTGATTGGTCACTTCTATCTTAATCGTGTTTTTACCTCTTTTTAGCGCATCAGTTACATCTACCCGATAAGGTGCCATCCATATTACACCTAGGTCCTTACCATTGATGAAAACCTTAGCTGCAATATTTACCTCACCCAAATCTAAGGCGACTCTTTGATTATCTGCCAACATCTTTCTATCCATAAGGAATTCATTTTCATAAATGGCAGTGCCCGAAAAGTATTTCACCACATCAGCCGAGTGAGTCGTCCAATCAATGAGTTGGAGAAAGTCATAACTTTTTTGTTCCGATTTCACCTCAGGAAATGTCACCACCCAAGCATTCTTAAGCTCTACAGGCACTGTATTTACAAGGGATTCCTTTTGAATCTTGAGATCGTTGGTCAAAGTAAAGCAAGTGGCATCGAGTGGCTTTGATGATGCAGAAGGGACTCCTTTTGCCGAAGTTCTAAACACCACAAAAACGGACTCCTGAGATTCCAAATCAACCCATACCTTGGTCTGCCCATTAGTTTGTGCAAATTGAGCTGATTTCACTACTTCACCTGTCATAGGATTCCATAACTCGGGTAGCTTTCCATCCACTCTAAAGGTGCATTCAAAACGCTGTGCAGCAGAATCAGGATTAAAGAAAAAATAAAGGTCTTGTTTATCCTCCATACTACGGTGTGCAAATGATATGTCCATTCTTCCTTTAACTGTAAAATCAGAAATTATTTGTTCTGCCTTCATCATCTCGTCCCACACAAATCCATCATACACATTATCTTGTTGGCGCAAGTTGACTATGCATTGCTCAAAAGCAGCACTATCAGACGACGAATTAAGATAGCCCGCCACCCACTCAGGCATTTCTCCAATAATAGGCACTCCTGCTTGGGCTATTTCGTCAATACGTTTTAAGGTTTTTAACGAAAGTTTTTTAGAATTTTTCAGCACCAAGGCTTTATACTGTGTCCCTTCGGGCAGAACCAAAGCCTTATCTTTTATACGAATACGGTTAAGCAATACATCTGCATTTACACAGTCGAAGTTGCTCCCTGCAGGCAAAACAGGTTCAAAATCCTTACGTAGGAAAACAGAATTAGGCGAACCATCGCCAATAAACACTAAAAAATCTGCTACGGGTTGACCTTGGCGCAGTAAATACTGACCACGCATAATGTACTTGAACCAAGCTGCACCGGCATTATCCCACCAAGTTTGTACCCTGTCGAAATTAAAGCCCCACCGCCCCATCGTCATACCTGGACTTACATTAGGATTGGCCTGATGTGCAAAACGGTGAAACATAAACTCATTGACACCAAATGTCCACGCCAAATCTCCCGACACTTTTGCCCTGCCTGGGTGACCCTTCCAATTGATTTGAGGATTGGAAGTAAAGGACTCCGCTGAAGTCACATTTTTGCCATAAATATGTGATGCCGACACAGCTGATTGTACCATCGTCATTTCACGATCCATCCAAAATTCACCCATATTAATATCTGCCTTTGCCCCTACATCGAGATCATTTACTGGGCCAAACCCATAAGGTTCTATGTAGCTTTTGATACCGTCGGCGGTACACAGTTCAGCAAAATATCCGAAGTAATTATCAGTCATCAACTGGCAGTTAAGCTGGCGCACGTCCCACAAAACAGCTTCTGACGCTTTGGCACTTTCTACAAAACGTCCAGCATACAAGGGTAAGAAATCAATAATATTATAATTGTATTTTTCATTGAAGATCGATACGTATTCCTTGGTCCAGTTCTGACCTCCCATTTCGTAACTATCTATCTCTAGGTATTGCATCGCATTGGGAGCTATATCCCGGGTATTATCTATCACTTTCTTTGAAAAAGCATCGTAATGAACCTTGAAAGCCTCACGGTTAAACTTATCACACTCTAAACCACGACCAGAATCAGAAGCTGGGTTATTAAACGCGCCAGTAGACGTATAGCCAAACCGCAGTATAGTCCAATTACCTTTGGGCAAAGAAGCTTTCAAAGTGCCATCATCCTGCAATTTATCACTAAGATTAATCATTTGATCTTTAGTAATAATCATATCCGCAGCAGGCTCCCCAATTGGCGTCATCGCATGATCCTCAGTACGCCCCATACTGATGCGCCCCATAACATTATGTAGGCACTGGGTAGATAGCAATTTGGCTTCGTGAAGTGACATAGTTTGATTAAAAGTAACCCTAAAGTACTTTGCACTTATAGGTTCAAAACTATCGTTAATTGACCACTCGCGCTTTCCTGTTCGTACAGTAAATAATTCCCGCACATCAGTAAAATCAACACCATTATCAGAAACTTGCAATGTTGCAATCGGATCGCGTTGATTACAAACGATAAAGACTGAACGTATTTTCTTCATGTCTGAGTAGGCATATTGAATCCAAGGCAATGATTTTCCTTGCTTTTTAAGAACAGTACGATCATCCAAACGATTATTCATTAAAACTAAAGGCTCAAGGTTTGCATCCGAAGAGGTAATAATAGGTTTATTCTGAACATCGTCCATTTCAGAGGGCAAGGCGGGATATGCTACGACAGCTATATCACGGTAATAATCTTCGCGAGTAGTGGGCTGTGGCAAGCGCATCGCAATATCGCCACCTGTGGTTTGTACTTCACTACACACCACCATTTTCATGCTCTGCTCGGGAGTAATCCAAGGGCCACCACTCGATGACCATCCATCGCAGTTGTGCACCCCAAAGCTTAAACCTAAACGCTCACATTCCTGAGCTGCATGACTTAACATTTCATGATGTTGTGGCGAATTATACTTAATCCTTCCATCAGGAATTTTTTGATCTATATTAAATAGTAAAACACCACCAATCCCAACTCGTTCCATCGCTTCAAGATCTTTAGTGAGACCCTCTTTGCTCATATTGCCATCCATAGCATGCATCCATGTTCTGGGTTTTACAGAGGCAGGTGGTTTTTTAAAGTTTTGTTCTAAGTTGTCTTGGAGTGACTGTCCAAAAGAAACATTGAAACACAATAACAGTGCAAAGCTAAGTGCAGTATAAAATTTCATATTAATACCTTTTATATTACGCATCTATTCTTTATTCCCTACTACAAAAATCGATTTCACAGGAGGAAGTATAATTTCCACTTTGGTATAAACTTTTGTATTGATAATAACTTCTTCTCTCGTTGTTTCTTCTATAATTTGCCCATTGTGCGGATTCCATTTTTCTGATTGCAACTTGCCACGTAGCAGCACAGTTGTTGAAATAGTTTCATCGCTCGAATTTGTAAATAAATAGATATGCTTCCCTTCTTTTATTTTATGGATATAATTTAGCTTTCCTAGATCCGTCTTTAATTCTGGATTGTCAGCAAAAATAACATCAGGATAGGGTTGATATTCCTTTAAAACACGCCCTATTTTTTCCTTATCTGCTCGACGAATAAAAATAGAACGTCCACCCTGTGCATTGCTATTGCTTTGCTCAGCATACTTCTCCTGTTTAGTCGGATCTACTCCAAAAATAGCCCTTACTAGTGCTATAACTTCAGCATCTTTACCAAGTTCTATTGCCTTGTACGGCAACTGAGTAGTCGCTACAATAGCTCCTCGGTCATCATAAAAAGTCTTTAGTTTTTGAAGTGTTTTTAAGGAGATGACATTACTCCCTGTTAACATCATAACACTGTATTCCTGAAAGTTATCCGAATTATTCAACTTTACTTTACCATTAGCAACACTGTAATTATCTTCTATAAAAAACTCAGGATGTACAAAGGTGAAATCGCGACGAATATCATTCGTCAGCCAACCACTGATAGTCTGATAATCTGTTTCAGGAGATACATAAAAACCTTGTCTTATATTATCTGGATTATCGAAACAGAACCAACCTGCCAATCCTTCAAATGGATACATTACGCCAATTTCACTTACCCGGCGCCCTCCTCTAAGCAGCATACTACTTCGTCCCACATAATTTGAATAAGCAGGTAATGCATCTGCTAATTTCTGGCTGTATGGAGACACTAATGGCGAAATGTAAACTTTTTTAGGATTGTACCACATGCCATGAGGGATAACCATATTTACCCCACGAGCAAATAAATCCATCATAGCCCTATACATCATCAAAGAATCGAAAGAATGTTCCTTATAAGCACCATAAATCTCAGTAGCCACCATAGGGCGATCGTAATAGTCGGCAGCAGAGCTAATCAATTTATGCCCATCTTGTCCAAATTGATATCGAATAATGGCATCGGTTAGCGGAATTTGAGTATAGCGGTAAAACTTAAAAATATCCGCATTCATATCAATGGGTGTCGGGTCGTAATTACCCGGAGGATGTCCAGTACTATTCAGTCCATTAGCCTCGTTCCACTGCCCCACCAATTTAGGAAATCCTTCGGCCAGTAATTCAGCACGTGTATTAAAAAAAGCATTTCGAATAGCTTCTGTATCTGATCCAATGTTATACCACAAAGCAGGATAATACGGGCGTGGATCAAAACCGTTTAATTCTTCAAACTTTTCATTGAAACGCCCCGTCCAATTGCGTGGATGCCTCCAAAAACCAACATCATCGAAAAAAGTAGTTTTTATGGTGTTTCCAAAATACTGCCCAAAGCGCTCTTTGTACTTTTCGTAGGTTTCATTGATCATATGACGCACTGCCACAGTATCCATAAAATCCATACACAAGTATTTTTTATGGAAAGAATCTTTCATCAAAGGAAACAGCATTATGCTCCAATTACCACTCGGAACTTGCCATTCTATAATTCCATTTTTAACAAACGAACTGATTTCTATGCGTTCTTTAGTTTCTATGTTGGTAGCTACTGCGGCCATCAACTGAATACCGGGAACGCTATCCACAAAAAATACAGGCCCAATCAACTCATGTTCAATTTTATCTAAACGTTTCATGGTGTGGTCAGGATATTTTTCTTGCATTTTTCCACCAGCCATTCCACTTGGAAAATCATTATCGTCGTAGAGTATGATTTCCATATCTAATTCCTCCGCTATGTCAATCATATCCTGATAACGTTCAAAGTATTTATCCGAAAGGAATTTTGGAGAAGTACCTGGGCGAGTAGAACTCTTTTCGGCCAAGGGTAACAAACTGACGCCTGAAAACCCAGCATCCTTTGCATCTTTCATCTGCTTGCGGATACCTTCCGTGGTTAAATCTCCATTAATATGCCAAAAAGGCATGGGTTTAAATTCACCGGGAGGATTCTTAAAGTTTTTCTCCATCGATGACTTGCAACTATATACAGATATCGATAATAGTACAAGAAAAGTGATCTTATTAAAAAGTATATTTTTCATCTTTTTAAAATTTTTGTTTTAAGAAAATGTGCCAAAATTTTCTGCACATTCAGGAACTCGCATTATCTTTTTTTAATCATCCACCTGTGTGTACTTTATGAATAATACAGTTAATGGTCGTTTCATTGTTCAAATAATTTATCCGTTCGATAAACCAGTATCAAATAATCTTCATTTTAATAGCCAAGGAAACTCCAGGGCAGGTATTCCAATATCATATCCGCATTTCCGGTTTGGGGTTCTTTCATCAACTAAAACTCGTAACCCCTGAACACAGAACCCTTTAATTCCTCCCAAGTAATGGCATGCGATAGTTCATAACCACAGATTAAATTTCTACCACCCTGGAGACTACAATTTTCACAGGTCCCAACAACCCAGAAGGTAAAAGCTCAGAATGTTTATGCCAATGCTTGTACGCTGCAAAAGTTACACGTTCAGTTGGGCGGTCTGTATTATTTAAAAGCCAATCGGGCCATTGCTTCACATTGGGTCCTTTACGTTTATAATCTAAAGGCATTTGCTCATCACCAATCAAACGGTTTGGCCACAGGTTGGTAATTCTCACTTCCAGGGTATTTGTGCTTTCTTGCAAGTAATCATCCAAATTCAATCTGAAAGGCGCTTTCCATAAAATCCCTAGATTGTGTCCGTTTACAATAACTTCAGCAAGTTCTTTCACACTCCCCAAGTCTAACTGTAAAGAAAAATACTCTTTAAGAAATTTAGAAGAAACCTCAAACTGCTTTTTATAAGTGGCTGTACCCGAGAAATAACGAATAGCATCATTGCCTGATATTGACCACGAGCTTAATTGATCGAAGGTAACATCTAAAGATGCATCCTCTTTTACAGGAAAACTCACATTCCAATCCCCTGTTAACTCCATGGGTTCAGGAACTGATTTCACCTTTACTTTTTTTGTTTTATCTGCAGAAGTACGATAAGTCATTTCCCCTGCATAAGGTGTTACCCAAGAATCGACACCATCCTTATGAATCAATTGAGGTTCTAATGTTGCCTGCGTCAATTTCAAAGTCTCCCCATTAGAAACATGAGCGTATTTCTCCACCCCATTGGTAGCATAGGTCAGGTACAAAGCTTTCTTAGTTCTAATATCTTTTCCTTCGGCAAAACTGTCGTTTACCGGAATTTCATAAACTCCAGATGCCAACATCGATTTTACTTTCTCTGTAACGTCATAAACCGGATTGTTTGGTGGAATACCGCTGATTCCGCGTTCAAATTTACCAAATACAGCTTTCAGAATTTCGAGTTCTCCTTTATCAGAAGTAGCAATCTCTAACCATTCTTTCTCCATGGCATTCTTTTTCAAAAGGACATCGCCAATTTTATATTCTATACGTAATTCCTTGTGGTAACCTGGTGCCGGGTCGCAATTGCAAAGACTACGGGTGGCTTGAATATTCAGGCTGTTATTTTGGACTTTATTTTTGATCACTTCTGTTATATCCACCAAACCACTAGGCAAGAATGTACCATATTCTGCTTTTATGATTTCTAAACTGGGCAATAGTTTTGATGCAGGCTTTTTAAGGGTCATTGAAGCACTTACCATATGTTTTTCTGACGAAACGGGATTTCTAAAAAGTACAAAAACAGAGCCTTCAGAAGCAAAAGGGATGCTTACAGTGGTTGTGCCATCACCATTATCCTGCCAAACAACAGCCTTGGTCATCTCACCTGTCTCCGCATTCCAAAGCTCTGGCTGTAAGCCTGACACACGAAATCGACAGCCTAGCTCACGGCTTTCTTTGCGTGAGTTGACCACAAAATAAATATCAGCATCCTCGGTCTTACGGTGGATATAATCCATGGATTCACGGCTTCCTTTTTCTATTGTAAAATCAGGAGGTATTGTGCCATTTTGCAATACCTCTACGATAGAGTTCTCTTTGATCAGTCCTTTAGTCCAAAGTTTATATGCTAAGGCTGCTACGTTTTCATCGCAAGCGGGATAGCTATTCATGCTTGGTGATTTTTGTGGTTTTGATGCAAGTATGGTTGCTCCTTCATTGGCCAATTTTTCTATTATTTCAAGCGTCTGAGGTGTCATCCAGGATGTTGAAGGAAGTACCAGGGCTTGGTACTTGTCGCCAAGCGGTGTACATATCAATCCTTCGCTGACAGTTAATGACCTTATTGTATTTGAACCAACCAGATCATAATCATAACCCAAAGCTTTAATTTCGGGCATCAATAAGGCGTCGTTAGGTGATGCCTCGCCTGTAAATACCAATACATCGGCTACGGATGTACCTTGTTGTAACAAGTACTGACCGCGAGCTACATAATCGACAAAGGGTTTGCTTTGATTCCACCAGGTATTCAAACGGTTAAAGTCAATACCAAAAGGACCTAAGGTTAAACCAGGCGCCACATCCCAAGGCTGGTGCACATAACAGTGAAATACAAAACGGTTGATACCTTGCGCCCAAGCCAGGTCTCCCATCGCTTTCAATGCACCGGGATGTTGCTGCCATCCACCCATATCGGTAAAGGCCTCAGCTTCGGCAATAGGGCTCCCATTTAATTTGGCGATGGATGCGACAAATTTTGGCGAATCGAAAAAAGCCAGATGTCCACTCCAAAACTCAGACAAAACGGCATCTGCCGTAGCGCCAACTTGCATATTATCAAAGGGCCCCCAATAAGGTTCTGTGGAAAACTGCATCCCATGTTGATGACAAAGTTCTGCAAAATAACCATAATAATGTTCAGCCATTAAATCGCCAATGGTACGACGAAAATCCCATAAGAAACGTTCTGTTTCTTCTCCACTTTCTACATAATAACCTGCTAAGGCTGGTAAAAACAACTCGCAATTGTAAGCACGAAGCCTATTGAACTCACTAGCAAACCCCTGAGTCCAGTTTGTAGTCCCCACTTCATAACTATCAATATGGCATCGTTTAACCACTGAACCAATGAGCGTATCGAGTCTATTCACGATGGGCATGATAGCTCCTTGCCAATATACATCCACAGCCTCGCGACTCATCTTATCACATTCCAGGCCTTGTCCGCCATCAGGTGCCGCAATATTTTTTTTGCCCGTTGGCGTATGACCAAGTCGTAGAATCACCCATTCTCCTGCAGGTGCATTCCATTCTAAGGAACCATCACTAGTCAACTTCGATGTCAAATCAATAATATCTGATTTTTTTACGACTGCCGAAGCAGGCACTGATTTATCGTCTGGCCCCAAATGATTACGTACTTTGCCCGACAGGCTTTTGATATCCAAATCATTGATGCGTTCTTCGCTTTGTGGCTTTGGAAAGGCTAGTACCGCAATGTCTTTGTAGTAGCCAAGGTTTGTTTCCGGTTGTGCTAGCTGACCATTGAATTCCTGACCACCTAAATGTAGCGTTTCTGAATACACTACTGTCTGCATGGCATATTCTGGCGTAACAATAGGGCTGCCCGATGATGACCAGCCTGCTCCATTATGAAAACTCAATTCAAGTCCCAAACGTTGCGCTTCCAAAGCGGCATAGTTGAAAAGATCGAGCCATTCGGGACTCAAATAAGACACGTATCCTTGGGGTTGCCCCAAACTAGCGTTGAAAATGAGAGCACCTTGAATACCCACATCTTTCATCGCTTCCAAATCGGCAGTAATGCCAATTTTGGTGACGTTGCCATTAATCCAAAACCACATCACAAGGGCTCTTGCCGATGATGGTGGGTTCTGAAAATTATACTCGAGTGACGTGTTTTGAGCTTCTACATTAGATAGAATCAAATTCAGTAGTAAAGCTATAAAGATGGTTTTGCTTAGCAAGCTTTTTAATATTTCCTTCATTATTCGATTATTCATTGTACAGTTTATTTATCATTCACAGTTGATATCGTGACTTCCCCCCAAATACCCGATGGCAAAATACCATGGTTTGGCATTTTTTCAAGGGCGTGTACCAGTTGCCAGGTGTCCCGTTTTTCTACAGTTTTTTTTGTTTGCCATAGCAATTGGTTGACCCAATTATTAGTTACCTTCACCTCTAGGTCGTTGGTGCCTGACTTAGCGGCATACCATTATGACCGCCTCCAATATTCACATCAAAACCGAACTCTAAAGGGTTATGGCTTAAATGCCACTTTCCTGCATGGCAGGTTTGACAGCCATTAACCTGCAAAACCTGTGGCAGAATGGTATGGTTCGAAGGCAGTGTATGTGTGTTTTTTGTAGGAATTAATTTTCTGTCTTCCGATTTTCCTCGTGCGGAAGGACTAACCGTATAAACGCCATGGCGTGGTGTCCATTGCCCTGTCATTAAACAGGCTCTGCTGGGTGCGCAATTCGATGCTGCTGCATAGCCATTTGTAAATACCATACCTAAACCGGACAGATAGTCTATATTAAGTGTTTCGTAGTATTCGCTACCCATAAAACCAACATCTTTCCACCCCATATCATCAATATTTATAATGATGACGTTTGGAACTGCTGAATCTTGTTTATTGGTACAATCACCAAAAAATAGCAATATTAAAAATGAAATTATTGGTATTATTCGTGTCATTTTGTAAATATTTTAAAATAAAAGAAGCCCCTTGCATAGAATATGAGTTATAAATGCTCTTCCCCAATTGTACGATAACGACTGTTGGTGTTTTTCATGTTTAATTTATTGGTACCACCACGCAGTTTTAGCTATAGTTTCTTTGGCGATTGAACTACACCTTTACCATCGACAAAACTCCAATGATCAATACAGTTCTTCTTTTCATCCAAGATATAATCCCATTTTTTAATGTAGTAATCACGCGGTTTAAAATCGTCACCAACAGCTTCGAGTGACATGTTCAGTTTATCATCTAGGATTTTTTGGAGTTCAGCAAACTCAGGATTCCCAACAAGGTTATTCATCTGGTAAGGGTCTTTTATATTATCAAAAAGCCTACTTGGGCCTTCTAAGGTACGTTGGTAGGTATATTGCTTGGTACGTATTAGGCGATATTCAGGCCCTCTGGCATTATCAGCAAAGGGAGCAACTCCCATAACTAAAGCTGCTCGGTCAGCATTGGGGTCAGGATTTTGTATTAATTCAGAGATATCTTCTCTCTCTATCGTTTCGGGAATATCAAGATTGGCTAAGCCTAGTAATGATGGTAAAATATCGGGTGTATTGATGGGGGCATTGACTACAGCGCCTTTATTTTTTCCGATGGATGGATAGCTAATAAGGAAAGGTACTTTAATGGATTCATCCCATCCCACCTGTTTTTTGTAAGGTCTTTCCCCGTGCGACCCCATCATTTCTCCGTGATCAGAGGTGAAAACAAAAATAGTGTTTTCCATCAATTCCAATTCTTTCATTTTATCCAAAATATCACCTATAGCTATGTCTGTAGACGTGCAGTGCCCATAATAGCCTAGTAATTCTTCGCGTGTTTTTTTCTCCAACCTTTTGGGCACATTAGGCGACAGAATCAAATCCTCTTTTGGATACATCGCCATCATCTCCTTAGGAGCAGAATGGTGAGGAAAATGAGGCGTACCAATAGAGATAAAGAGTAAAAAGGGCTTATCGCTTGCTTTGCTCTCGGTCATATAATCATTGGCAGCATTAGCAATGGCATAAGGCGAATAGCCATTATAGTACTTCACCTCAGGGTCATCATTCTCGTAATAGTGTTCATTGGCATAATCATGCGAACACTCGCTACCCAACCAAAAGTCGAAACCTTGGCGTCTTTCCGGTGCCGCATTATTCAACCGTCCGTGACCATCAAGGTGCCACTTGCCCCCAATATGTGCGGTATTATACCCTTGTGCTTTGAATATCTCTGCCATACACAGTTCATCGCTAGGCAAGTAAAGGTCGTTAAAAATCATACCAGTACTTGTAGGGTAACGCCCCGTCATCAGTGCAGCGCGGTGTGGCGTGCACACAGGCGCTACCGACACAGCATTCGCAAAATTCACCGCCTCTTTGGCGAATTCACCCAATCGTGGCGTTTTAACGTTAGGATCGCCGGCATAGCCCAAGGCTTGTGCACGCCATTGGTCGGTAAGTATGTAGACCACGTTGGGTGGGATTGACTCGGTTTTGCTTTTAGAGCTGCAAGCCATCATGATGATAGCTGATAGCAGCATTAGTAGTTTTTGCATGATAATAATTTTAGGGAATTTCTCCTAGTCTTTATTATTGCGCTTGTATCATTATTTATAACTCCTTCAATCGAATATTTCTATACTCCACCTTCATAGGAGGGCCCACATGTACCTGTACACCTATGTATCCATTTATAACTTTGTGAATGCTATCATTATCTGTCACATCACTCATTAAAGTACCATTGATATAGTGCAATAAACGGTTTCCCTTGATGATCAGATGAACCTGATTCCAGTCATTCTTCTTAATTTTTGAGTTTAAAGTCTCGCTTTCGCCTAGCTGACGTAGTACCTCCCGGGTTTGCCAACAATTCTTGTTCACATTGTTACGTATATTTTCAATTACTTCGGGATCTTCAGGTGTGGATAATAGTACCTTCTCCCCCCTATAAGCCAGAGTTGTACGTTTTTTCTCTTCGTAATTCTGACCTGTATATTTATTCTTGCCATCTATGTCACATTGGTAGCCGCGCAAAGCGTAAGGTTTATCTTTTACATAGGTGCTCCGGTAATTGATGCCACTATTTCCCGATTCAGAAATACGATACTCCAATTGTAATTCAAAATCGCTAGGTTGTCCACCTTGCCAAACAATAAAGGTGTTGCTTTTTAAGATAGTTTCAGGAGTAATCGTTCCTTGTATACATCCATTCTCAACGTGCCAATAGGTCGAATCACCTTTCCAATTATCCAGCGTTTGGCCATCAAAGATTTCTACGAATTCTTTATTACTTGGTGTTTGACTAAACACATGACTAATATTCATTAGTGTCACTAACAGAATAAGAAAGCCATATCTTCTTTTATTATTTAACATATCTAAAATCTTAATTACAAACCAATACTATTCTCACCACTCTTCAATTCAATACTCTGACCATTCCAATTGAAAACACCACCCAAGTTATTAGGCACGATGACTTTGCCTCTAATACCGCTCTTTCCCTTTTTCTTAAGATTAAAAGAAATAAAACCATCTCTTAATGGCATTTTCCCTTCAATATAGTCTAACTCACCTAGTGATGGGCGCATCTCGAAACGTTTAAAACCGCTCTCAGTAGGCGCTATACCTGCTATTGAGGCATAATAATAAAACAAAGGCGAAGCACTCCAGGCATGACAATCGGAGCGTGAAGGATCAAATTTTTCGGGAAAAGTTGTGAAGCCATTATCGATCAAATCGCTTAAAACGCTTAATCCGGAAAAATATAAATTGCCTAAGCCCACTTGCTTCAATGCCGCTACTTTGTAAAAATCAAAATAGTAAGAGGCCGGTGCAATCTCTTTGTTATTAACTACGCGTTGCATCAATTCTTTTTGCTTCTCTGCAGGGAACGAATGACTAAGTACCGCTAATATATTGGCGTGCTGACTAAATACATCTTTATCTGGCGTATCGGCGAGTAATTGTTTGTCCTCATCCCAACAATTATCAATAATAGATTGCTGAGTCAAATTTGCCTTTTGCTCCCACTTTTGCCTTAGCCCAGACATACCGTAAGACTCAAAAATGTCCATCGCTTTATGTATGGTATACACATATTGCATCCCAATAACAGATGAGTATTTTTTATCCTCATTTAATGGTGGATAACCCGTCTTCCACTGGTCCACCCAATCCACAAACAACCAGCTTTCCAATTGGCCCAACATCCCATTCTCCTCTACTCGCTCATCGAACCAATTTAGGATGCCAAGCATAGTAGGAATCATCTTTTCGATGAAAGCTTGATCGTTGCAATGCATCATATAGTCATGTACCATAGTGATCCATACCAAAGAAAACGGCGCTATTATTTGCTGCTGACTGCTCGGATAACGCGACTGCGTCAGACCAAAAGGCAACTGAGAATCGTAGTAATCCTGAATCGCATCTTTCCATAGCACGGTATCGCCTGAGGCATAGGCCGTATTGAGTCCTTGTATGCGGGTATCGCCCGTATATTGCAATTGCTCGTAGTAGGGACAATCAAAAAAGACTTCACCCGCACACAAACGTTGGGTGCGCCAAGCCACCTCAAAGATGTCGCTCAAACGAGGGTCGTCACATTTAAAATTTGCTTTCAAATCCAAAGGATAAGCCGTAAACTCACTGTTAAACGCATTTAACGCCAAAGGCTCATCGTCAGTTGTTATTTCTAGTTCCACATAACGAAAACAACGCCACCATAGGGGCTCAAAGAGGCGATCATCACCGCCATCAGGTAGTATGATATCATAATTGCCCCACATCACTTTTCCATCAACCTCATCGCGGTTACCCTTATCAAAGGTAGGCATACCATCCTTTGGAATAAAAAGACTTTCGGCATAAGTGATTTGGATATTACTCTTAGCACCTTTGCTATATTGCAACTGTGGATAAGCATTGGTCAGGTGCCCTTGATCAAGCAATATTTTCACTGTACTATTCGCAGGTATTTCAACTGGAGCATCTCCCGTGATTAAGCCTTCTGCATCAGTTATACCTTCAGACTTTCGTACTTTGGCAAAGCTTTGAGGCTTGGCATCCATCATAGCTATCGAACGCGGATGCAATACACGCGCATCTGTTTTTCCAGTAACGGAATAGTATTTTGTAGGCATCCCATTTTTGCCGGCTTTGGCCTGCTTCCAAGCAATTTCTTTGTCCGATGTTTTCCAATCCCAAGGGTGCAATTCCCCGCTAAACTTTTCGCCTGGACCTGCGACATAAAAGCGTCTCAGGTGTTTTATCATGTAAAATGAATAGGCCTCATCAATAACTACGCGCCACGATTTATCGGTATTAATTTCCTTTTCCTTTGAGGTATTTCCCTGGATAATTAAACCCGTAATATAGCTCATTTGAGCCGTGGGTTTCAAGTCCGCCATATTCCACACTTTAGCTGCGATATGATTCTCCCCCTCTTTAAGATAAGGGGCAATATCTAGGGTCGCAAATTGCCAACGGTTAAGATCGCTACGCGCTGGACCACGCGCCACCACAGTTCCATTAATGTAAAACACGTACCTATTGTCCGCCGAAATATTGATCACGTACTCTTGTGGTACAGCTTCAAGCGAAAGAACTTTCTTAAACAAGTAAACACCCACTTCATCACCTGTAATATTAGGGTGCGTAATCCATTGGGCTTGCCATTCTTCATTTAACCATTGCTCGCTTGGCATTGCTTTATTTACAATGTTTTGAGCCTCACTTTTCTTTTGTGAGAAAGTGCTTATAACTAACAATTGAGAAAGTAGTGTAATTACAATAATTCTTTTCATGTTTATATTTATTTTCATAGGTCAGATAGAAGGGGCATGAAATTTCAATCAACACCAGTTATGCATCAAGTATTCAGAAAGAAAGCTCCATATTATTTGATTTTTATTATCTCTATTTCCTTGGGCGCTTTTATTTCTGATTTTACATTCCCCTTACTGTCCTTTGTGTGTTTAATATGCACTAAGCCATAAGGTGTGGGGTAGGTACCTTCTACCCATTCCAGATCTCCCAAGTGTGGTTCGATTCTTATTTTTTTACAGCCGGGAGCCACTATGTTTACACCAAGTACGTATTGCGACAACCATGCTGTTGGTCCTGATGCCCAGCCATGACAAAAGCTATGCCTGAGGCCTACATAGCAATAATTACCATACGTTCTATGGACATCCACTTTATCATCGGGAACGATCTCGTCAATACGCCCGGCATTATCCATCCAATCAATGTCAAAATCCTCCCAAAACGAGGTGGCTCCTAGATCAAGCATTCCGCCCCAATACTCTCTTATGACATCGATTGCCCCTTGATGGTTACCTGCCATTGCCATGGCATTAAGCACGTAATACCCGTAGAATGTAGAAATGTCTTTAACGCCATCTTTCACCAGCAAATCATCATTGACCTCTTTGGGATCTAAAATGCCTGCCATAGCTAATAATGCACCTGGTGATTTTCTTTTGGGAAACTCGTGCTGGTAGCTTTTCAACTTTTCAGAGACTGCCTTATAGTGTTTGGCTTTCTCTTCGTTCCCGAATGTGAGAGCAATATCTTCTCCTGCATCGAAAGACATGGCCAGCAAAGCCTGCATACCCTTTCTCACTTCAATCTGGTCACTTCTGGTAGGCCAATCCAGGAAACACCTTCCTTCAAAGCTTTCTTTTCCATCACTATCAATATTTTCTTCTAAAACTTCTAATAAGCCATAGATGTATTCTTTGTGTTTTTGCAAATAACCGACATCGCCTGTATTCATGTACCATTGGTGTTGAATAAGCAACCACCACATAGAATAAGAACTAAAATTACCATTCATCCAACCAGGGAGTGGTGTAATTTCTTCCATTAAATCCAAGGATTTAGTGACGACCTCATTTGCGCCAAAAGCAGCAAGAATAGTCATGACTTCGGGGTGCATATCTCCCACCCAAACCAGACGGTCACGTTTGATACCATCCCATAAATATTCTTGCATATTAAGATGAACGGTATAAGCGCCTGTTTGCCATACTTTATTTAGTCGTTCGTCGTTTGATTGAAAAGAACCCAGGTAAGGAATATCACGCATCACAGAAATAGCACTCATTTCCTTTAGTAATAATACTCTGTCTTTATCCAGTAAATCAATTCGAACAAAGCGAAACCCGGTATTACCTACTTCGATTTTACCGCACCAAGGCAACTGTAAGGTCATATCTCTCACTGCATGGTCATTTGTTGCACCATCTTCGCCAACGTCAGACATTGCTTCTGATACCGATTCACCAAAACGAACACGCACTTGAATTGGCTTTTTACCTTTAAACATTCCTGTAACGATCTCCAATCCTCCATGCATCTCTTTTCCAAAATCCAATAGAATAGCAGCCGTACTTTCACCATTATTAAACTCAACAAGATCATTTTTTTTGGTTGTTGCCTGATGCCGTCCTTCTTTTAGGAGTTGTTTTGTATTTTTAACATCACCGGACTGCCACACGATCCGGGTTGGTGTAATGTAGGTGCGTTCAATTTTATATGAATGCTCCTCAGCCTCTGTCTGTTTGGAATATGGTCGATTGCAGCCGATTAGAATACCTAATATTAATACCGTTACAAATATATTTTTCATTTTGAATTGATTGTAATATGAACAAAATTGTGTCAAATATTATATCCCATACTTAGTTATCTTCAGTTAATTCGATTGTATTTCCGATTTGGCATTGGATACCAAACAACTCATTGTTCCTAATTTCCCCATCATTATTTCAGTCATCTCAATTCTATGCTTTTCGATGGCTTTTTCATCATAGAGATTATTCCACTCCTTGGGATCTTTCTGCAAATCATAAAATTCGCCACCCACAATATCAGCTTCGGTATATGTTGAAGCATCTTCTTTTCGGGCAAAACATAAAATCAACTTATGGTTTTGAGTTCTCACCATAAAGGAAGCTTCGTCCTTTCGTTCGTGCAGGGCACAAAATGAAGCTTTACGAGTTGCATTTTTCTCCAAGAGATTCATTCCGGCAGATTTTTCTGGCACTTCAATTCCTGCAGCTTTTAACAAGGTCGGATAAATGTCCACCAGCTCAGCCGGACGAGCATCTTCTTTACCTTTCCAATCTTCGGGCAAAGCAGCTCCGGAGATGATAATTGGAACGCGTACACTGGCATCGTACAAACAATATTTGTTAAATCGGTAATACCGTTCGCCCAACATTTCGCCATGGTCGGAAACGTAAATGATGATTGAGTTTTCGAGCAAGCCTTTTTCTTCCAAAGCCTTCATAGCGCGTCCGAACATATCATCAATCCATGTGCAGTTGGCATAATAACGCATGGTCATTTCTTTCCATTGTTGTTCTGAGGCCTCTTTCCAAAACCCTTCGTACAATTCGCGGCGGTTTACTCCTTCAGCGTGAGGCGAGTTGTCTTTTTCCCATGGAGGTTGTTCGGCATATACCGTTTCGTCCAAATTATAATTATCCTCAAAACCGACCGGAACGTTATGTCCTGCATGTGGTTTTAGAAATGAGAGATACAAAAACAGAGGTCTTTCATCTTGTCTGTTCTTAATGTAATCCAGGCATTTTTCAGTCACCCAGCCATCACGGTGATCGCCTTCGGGAAGCTTGCTGGTTTCGCCGATATAACCCGATGGATCTTCCTCACCAGGCCCGTAACCAATGGTTTCATCCAGGTAACGTTGTTTTTTATCGGGGTCAAGGTCTTTCATCATTACTGCGCCCTCTTCAAAGCATTCTGCTATATATCGTGTTTCAAATCCACGGGTGTTGCAACGCACGCCCCAATGTGTTTTTCCAAAACCGACTGTTTCGTAACCGGCATCCTGAAAAACCTGTGCAAGTGGCTTTGTGGGTAATTTATCATCCGGAATACCACGCGCATTTTGTAATACGCCGGTTTGATTGGCATATAATCCTAACATCATTGAATTTCGACTGGGAACGCACATGGGAGCCTGACAAACCGCCTGGGTAAAACGAACACCATTCTTTGCCAACTTATCCAAAGTTGGCGTTATTATTTCTCCATTTTCTACTCCCAAAGCATCCCAACGGTGTTGGTCGTCCATTAAGAAAATAATGTTGGGGCGCTCGTGTTTCTTTTTATTAACTTTCGATGTGCAGGCGCTAAACAGGATGAAAACCCCCATTAGCAGAATAGCCAAATTTGACTTTCTATAGTTTGGTATAATCATTATTTCGTTATTTTTGTTTTACTCTTTATAAAAAGTTTGAAATTGCATTTAGTTTGTTTTAAACGTACAATACTGTCGGGCTATTTTTTTTCATTATTGTGCTAATTTTTTGACTTTTGTACCAATGCCTCATTATTTGCCATAATGCACAAATAGTAACATTGGATAAAAGCTAAATGACACTTTTTATAAAACGAAAATCAATTGACAAACTGATATTTTCACTGCATAAAATGACACAGAAGAAAAAGCCAATATCAACAAAAATAACTCCGAAAAATGGAAGCTAGCTTTTAAAGTCTGAACTCCCATTTAAAATCTAACTTACCAGACTAAATCACCAGACAGGTACACAAACTAATGTTTCACCCTTTTAAACGCAATACCCATCATTTTGCGTTAATTTACTGTTTATCAATCTTTCAGATTCGGGTATTGGGAACAATGCCTCAAAGGCATCAAATTTGTAATCACCAGTAGTAAATGTAACTCCTCCCCTATCAGTTGTTTGCTCATTTTGCTCTCTGGCACCATGTGCATTCATAAATTCTGCCAACTCAATAGTACTCATAGTTCTTATCAGGTCGTACCAGCGATGATTTTAAAACGCCAATTCAACTCTTCTTTCTTTTAGTACTGCTACACGGAAAGAATCTTTGTTAAGACCACTTAATGGAGCAAGTCCGGCTCTTAAGCGTAATGAATTGACATATTCATAACTTTCGGCGTTAGGACCAGACTCTTCATTTATAGCTTCTGCCAACATTAACAGCACATCAGCTTAACGAATTGCCACCACTGTCAGTCCAACCCGTCACGGAGCCCAGGGTAAGTGGAATTCCCAAACGCTCAAATTCCTTAACGGCATGAACAAAATTATTCTGCTACTCATCACTAAGAAGTTTCACAGGCCCTAGGTACAACCCCGTTTACTTCGAGAAAAAGTTTGTAGCCAATTCCTGCTTTTTTCATGGATTCCGGGTCGGTAGTCATTTCCTGTTTATCCTGATAACCTTCCATAAAATACCAGTAAATGCCGGGCTCTGCAGAACTTAAAGGTTGCTCGAAATAAGCTCACATCATATTGTACTAACGGTTTTGTTTGACACACAAAGCATAAACAAAGCGCACACCGATAAAAATTCCAAAATTAAATCTTTTCATAAAAGTAAATCCGTTTATATCGGTTTCGGTTTTATTGGCCAACCAAGCTATTGTTTGGTACGAAATGATATTCCACAGTTCACTTTTACATTTAGAAATACCATCCTTGTTAATGTTGGAAGAAGATCAAAATTGATGGGTATAAAAACCGTTGAGTATATCCTCAACGGTTTTTGTAATTTTTAAACTATTAAACTATTTCAATTCCAAAAATTTATTCTGCTTTTAACGTTCACAACCTGTTTATCTGTATCCATTATTTGTAGGATCAGATTCCAATAAGACAGGATTTGTTTGCAACTCCTGCAACGGTATCGGCAGCAGGACATGATGAGGCTTAATATTCAAATTAGGTGTCCAAAAACGATATTCCAGATTTTGAACTACATCCAATAAAATGCCCCATCTGATCAGGTCATATCTTCTCATACATTCTCCGGCTAACTCCCATTTACGCTCATCGTAAATTGCTTCTCTAAACTCTTGTTGAGACAGACCAGATAATTTCCACTCGGGCTCGGTGGCATAAGCTCTTTTCCGAATCGGTTCGATATACTGATAAGCATTGGCAGGACCATTTGCTTCGTTTTCACACTCAGCAGCCATCAAATAAACATCGGCCAAACGGAATACCAACCTGTTATCGGAGTGGTTAAAACGAGGAGAAGTCTCCAAATCCAGGTTCATGAATTTTAGCATATAGGGATAATTTAGTTCGTAACCTAAATAACTATCCATTATATTCAAAGGTCTTCTCAAATCATTCAACGGGAATTTTTCAGCAAAATCCTTTGAAGCAACTTGCAGTCCGGTACCATTAAAAGATTCTCCCCTTGCGGTAAGCGCTGCAGACAATGCAGCCCTGTCTACTGAATTTTTAGGTTCATCCCTCAACCGGGGATTAAACAGACTTGGTCTCCAGTTTCCATTCCCTGGTAATACAGGGACGCCAACTTCAAACTGCCCAACAATGTCTTTTGCAAAATCCAATGACCAGATAATCTCATCGTTATATTCATTTTCAGGATCAAAAACCTCATCATAAGTGGGCAGCAATTGATGTGAAGATTGGTTTATAATCTCAAGACATTTACTTAGGCCTTTTTGCCATTCATGTTCTTGCATATAAATCTTTGCCATAATCATTGCAGCACACCATTTTGATGCTCGTCCTCTCTGTGATTCAGTAATTTGGTTTCTTCGGGGCATGTTATCCTGCGCGTATTGCAAATCCTGCATAATACCGTCCAAAATAATTTGCTTATCGGATCTACCTAAAACTTTAATTTCATTGATAGTTAAGGCCTCTATGTAATAAGGCGCATCGCCCCACAGGTTTGTAATATGCCAGTAACACAACGAACGCAGGAACAAAACCTCGGCCTTGATATCGGTTTGTACAGCCTCTGTAAGAGCATCGTTCCCTTCGATCCGATCTAAAATCACATTTGCATTGAGAATTATTTTATAAAGATCCTTCCAGCTGTCAGAAACACTCATTTTTTGAATAGACCGATCTGCAACAGCCTCATCTATTACATAATTTCCAATTGGTGCTACGAAATCAGCGATACGGTTGGGCTCAATAATATCCGCTCCGTTATCATAAAAATGATCCAGTCCCACCTGTCCATATAGTGAGTTATTCTTTAATATCGCATAAATACCGGTTACAGCTTGTCGTGCATCAGCTTCTGAACTAAAGAAGTTTTCGGGGGCAATAATATCTCTTGGTACTTCTTCCAGGAAACTTTCACATCCTGCAAATGCAAAAAGCATCAATAAAGAATATATATATAGTTTCTTTTTCATCTCATTAAAATTATTTGTTCATATATGGTATTCCATGGAACACGCCAATCATGCTTCCCCTCCCGCTAGGCGGGACAAGATTCTGCTAGGGCAGAACAAGTTGTGTGAGGAGCTACACTCATGGCTCGTTTCATATCTACATTTTTTTATTTGCACAATTCTTAAAAAGTTACATTTACACCCAGTGTCAGCACCTTGGCGGCGGGGTATTCTCCACTTGAAAAACCCTGAGCAATATTTCCCACGCCATCTTTTCCGTATTTACTTGTTTCCGGATCTATTAATCTGAACTTAGATTTCAGGAACAGGTTTGTACCGGAAGCGTAAACCGACATCCTTTCCACTCCACTCCAACCTAACTTACGAACCGGTAGATTATAGTTCAATCGCACCGTTTTTAAACGGAGATGTGAGCCATCCTCTACAAACAACGAGTTACTAACAATTTGGGTAACGGCATCTGCTCCAGCTCTTGGAATATCCGAAGTTGGGTTATCTGGTGTCCACCTGTTTGCTAAATCAATGTATTTAGGCGCTTCACCACGTGTAAGCAAGCTATTTTGGCTTCTTAAGTTATATACTTCGTTACCAAGAGTCCCCTGAAAGAAGAAATTCAAATCAAAATTCTTGTAGGTAATTGAATTATCAAAACCAAAAACCAAGTCAGCCTGCGGGCTACCGAGCACGACATAATCCTCTGTAGATATTATTCCGTCTTTGTTTTTGTCCTCAAAACGAGGACCTCCAACTACCTGAGAAGCAGGGTTTAATCCGGAAGCGTCAATTTCGTCCTGGCTCTTCCATGTTCCCAGGTAACGGACACCTGTAAACACGGGTGTTGGTTCACCTACAATGATACGGGTATTGCCTGATCCTAAAATTTCATCTACGACAACATCAATATACTCCTGTCCCCCAAGATCTAAAACTTTATTTTTATTGGCTGACAATGTCAAGGTTGATTTCCAACTAAAATCCTTATTACTAACATTAATGGTTTTCATAATAAACTCCCAACCTTTGTTTTCCAGCGAACCTATATTCTGCAGCTGCCCTGTAAATCCCGTCTGACGAGGAACAACAACTTCTAATAATAAGTCATTGGTTTCCTTACGATAGTAGTTTAGCTCTGTGAAAATACGTCCACCAAAAAACGTTGCTTCCACTGCTAAATCGAGCTGATTGGTAGTTTCCCATTTCAAAGCTGGGTTTGCTGGCCGTCCTAAAGTTACGCCCGGGTTTTGACTGCCACCAAAGGTTGTACTGGCTGCAGTCATCAGTGCTAAAGTTCTGTACGAATCAATACCCTGACTACCTGAACGTCCATAACTAGCTCTTAGCTTAAGATTATCGACGAAATTTACGTCCTGCATGAATTCTTCTTCCGACACCCTCCATGCACCAGCTATAGAAGGATAAAACTCGAATTTATTACCTGGGGCAAAGCGTGACGAACCATCAGATCGACCAACCAAAGTCAATAAATACTTATCCTTGTATGAATAGTTTAAACGGCCAAAAAAGGAAACAATCTGAAATGCATCGTAATCGCTTCCGATGATATTCCGCGTTGGATCAGATCCAAGGGCCAGATTATTAAACTTTGTTGCGTCAGATGTGATACCATAGGCTTCAGCAAACACACTTTCTGCACTAAATTTCTGAAATGAAGCACCCGCCAGCGCTGTAATGCGGTGGTTCTCTCCTAAATCCGTTTGGTATTGAGCGGTATTTTCGTTATTCCATCCCATACTTGACAGGGCTCTCACCTCTGCGCTACCGGTATCACCTACCTCCAATAAGTCTGGCTGCTGACTGGAATTAAAAACATTCGTTTTGGTATTATTTATTTCCGGACTAAACGTAGAACGAATGACCCATTTTTCAGTTGGCCTAAATTCCAAATAAGCAGTTGTCAGAAAATTATTTGTGTAGGTTTCGTTTGTATTTAATGCCGCTTTGGCCACCGGGTTTGAGAAAGGTGAGCCAATTACCTCATTAAAACCATTGTAGGTCCCATCTTCATTATAAATTGGTTGGGTTGGCAAAATACCTCCAATCAAATTGGTGTATCCAAATGATCCATTGTCCTGATGGATTCTGGAATAATTAAGACGGAAACCCGCGCTTAATTTTTCACTTAATTTAATATCGAGATTGGATCTGAAGATATATTTCTCAATTCCGGTGCTTTTAATCAATCCATCCTGTTCGAAATAGTTTAGCGAAGTATAATATTTTACATTTCCATTCTCTGATGAACCTGCAATTGAAAGATCGGCATTATAAATAGGAGATGGATCCAATAGCAAGTGAAACCAATCGTTATCCGGGTAGGTTGAAGGATCATTCGGGAATGGCACCGATGCTGATCTGAACAGTGCGTCTTCATTCGTATATGCTATTTGTTGCACCTGGCTCAAATATTTAGGTCGTTCGGGAACCAGTTGTGTACCTGCATAAACACCCAAATTTATCTGTGGTTTACCTCCGGTAGCACCACCACTCTTGGTGTTAACCAATACAACTCCATTGGCTCCCCTCGAGCCATAAATGGCAATTGACGAGGCATCTTTAAGGATTTCGATCGATTTAATGTCGTTCGCGTTTAGGTTGTTAAGGTTGAAATCCTGACCAACTATAATTCCATCAATAACCCACAATGGTTCGTTGGTTCCCTGAATTGAGTTACCACCACGTACCCTGATAACTGTACCTGCTCCTGGCGCACCACTTGTTTGGGTAATTTGCACACCTGCAGCCCTACCTTGCAACGCCTGGTCAACACGTGCAACAGGATTACGTTCAAGAGCTTTTGCATCAACAGTTGAAACAGCACCTGTAAGATCTGATTTTCTTACCGCTCCATACCCAATAGCCACAACCTCATCTAGGCCAATGGCATCAGCTGCCATGGTAACGTTAATCACGGTTTGGCTACCAACGGTTATTTCCTGGGATACCATCCCTACAAAGGAAAACACCAACACATCACCAGCTTTAATATTAAGTATCTGAAAGTTGCCGTCGATGTCGGTAATTGTTCCTTGGGTAGTACCTTTTAATACCACCGTAACTCCTGGTAGTGGCTGACCGGCATTGTCGTTTACTGTTCCTGTAACGGATTTTTGTTGTTGGAAAACGGACTCTGGGTTTGTGTTGCTAACTGAATAGCCATCGGCAGCAAATGAAATCATGCTCATCGCTAACAGGATGAATAATACATTCGTTACTTTAACTGTTTTGTTCCATGGATCATTCTGTATCCATGAATAAATGATTTTCTTTTTTTTCATAAATTTGAATTTAATTAAGATTAAAAGTATTAGTTACACTTCTATTCTGGAGGAAATGGTAGAACAGTTCCTCTCTTTCTTTAACAGTCTCATCACATAGGCTTTATATTAATCAACAATTTTATTATTCTTGCTTTATTCCTTATTTCTATGTCAGCAAATTTTAACCACTTTTATTTGCATTAAATGCCCTAACTTTTCAATCTTATCAGCAATATGTCCAACGCCGATGGCACAATGGTGGGCAGGGCCTTGTTTCGACCATTGATTCATAAACGCTTTTGCGCCAATCGAAAAACGGTAACGACTGTTTGTATTTCCAATTTGCAGGATAGGACCTTTAACTGACTCTCCTTCAGCCACCAATAAAAACACTTTGTCTTTCCCTTCAACCACCGAAAGAATGGTAACAGGGCCATGTTTCACGGTCATCTGTATCGATAACCCTTTACCCGGCTTTCCATGATAAATGGGAAGCGGAACTAGTTGCACGTTTCCTTGGGCAATGGCAAAATGAGCTGGGCCATCATGACCCAACATTACAATGTCGTCGTTAAAATCCATGGCATAGAATTCTGAAAATGATCCACCAACGCCAAACAAGTCCATAATTTTCATGGCCTGTGCATTTTTCACTTCGCATTCCCCTGCCACCGGAACATTTTTACCGGTAAGTAAAGTATTTCCAGCAATAACCGAGGTTACAATGTTCTCGTAATCGTTGCCAGCTTCGCCTTCGTAGTAATAAGCCATCGAACCCAGGTTGTGCGCTTCAACCAATTTATCGAGCGCCACCGAAGTACGAGCAGCGCGCTCAATCTCGTCCTGTTCGCAGGCATCAACTACTTCGAAAGTACTTTTGAATTCAGTGATTTTGGCTTCAACCTCGTCATAAGTTGCAGCATCGCGGTGTTTTTTCACCTCACACATTTCAACCAACTCAATGTGGGTACCAAATGCAGCCGCTTGTTTAGTGAGGTCGGTATATACATCCAACATACCACAGTAATAATGCCCCAATACGCCCAAACGATTTGTGCGGATGGCGGCAGCAACATTTGCAGCTTCAATCCACGATTGCATTTCATCCCAAACAGCCTCCTCGCCCAGATAGCCGGTTATAAACTCGTAGCCAATTCCGGCACGATTAAACACATTTGCCAACTCGGGCGCAGAGCATGCCTGACAATGCGCTAACCATTCTCCGGTCATTACGCCACGGTCACCCAGTTTGTTAAATCTTTCGTAATCGATGGCTGCAACCGGTTGTATGTTTAAAATGATAATTGGGCATTTCAACTTTTGTGCTACGGGCAATACCGTTGACGACAAGGCATAGGTCGAAACATATAGAAATACAACATCTACATCGCTAGTCTTTAAGAAATCTCCAGCTAACTGTGCTTTTTCAGGTGAGTCGACCAAGCCTGCATCAACCACCTCGGCACCAAATTCCATCATTTTACCGGCAATTTGATTTTGGTAGCCTTTTAACCGTTCTAATAATCCATCGAATTGATCCCAGTATGTATCCAGACCAATTCCGAACAATCCTATTTTTGACATTTATATTTTATTTTGGATTTGTATTTCTAATTATCAACATTCATGATTCGCACTGGCCCCAGTAATCCGGAAGAAAGCGGTTCTGTATAGTGAAAAGCACTCATCGACAGTTTTGTAGTGAATGTGTACCTACCTGTACGATATTCCTGTCCGCCCAATAATCCGTTATTGAACTTAATGGTTCTCACATTGGCATCGGGTTCTTGTCGGTCGCCCAACAAACGATTCACCCAACGGTTGGCCACCTCTATCTCCAATTCGTTCGTTCCATGTTGTAAAGCCTTTGAAATATCGATACGCCATGGGGCACACCAAACTACGCCCAGGTCTTTCCCATTCAATTTAACACGGGCAATATCGTTGACTACGCCAAGATCGATGTAGCTTACATTATCAGGCACATTATCCATCTCAAAGGTCTGTTTATAGGTCGCAATGCCTGAATAATATTTGATGCCGCGCATATTGTGTGTCGTCCAATCCTGAAGTTTATCGAAAACAATATTTTCAGGACCTCCAAATTTTGAATTGAAGGAAACATCCCAGGCACCTTCTAGCGTTTTAAGCTCAGTAAAAGCAGGGAAATTGCCAGCATTTTTAGTTGAAACTGATGGCTCGGCTTTGCCTGAGAAAGTAATAAAGAAGCTTTCGTGCGGGAAGAATTCCATTGGAATGCTAGTTAAACCGTTTTCAACCGTATAATTGGTCAACTTTCTGGTTTCTCCCGTGGTTCCTATCCATAATTCAGGCTGACCAGTTGCACGGAAAGTACAAACCGTTTTCTGAAAGTCCTTTGTTCTATTGGCAATAAAATAAATATCCTTGTCGGCGGTTTGACGATGTCCAAACCGAATGCTATTGTTATCCGATTTAAAATCTTCTGCAATATTTAATTTTGTTAAGAGTTCAGCAGTACTTTTATAGGTTGGGTAAAGTTCTTCCGAGACCAGATTTCCTCCCCAAAAAACAAAACCTTCTCCAAAACTTATTTCGCTAAATGTGTTGGGAGTTTGAAGTGCGCCCCAAAGTTTTTCGGCCAGGTTTTTCACTTCAATATCGCAAGCCGGATAATTAACCAAACTTGGGGATTTAAGAGGCGGCGCACCAACTACTTTAGCCCCTTTTTCGACCAAGGAGATAATCTTTTTTAACAAGTCAGGCGTCATGGTTTCAAAATTTGGCAAAACCATAAGCTCGTAAGAAGTGGCACCCGGAAAAACAATTTTTCCACTTTCAACCCTTGCCCATTCCATGAGCATTTTGGGTGAACAGCCATCAAATCCGTAGTTTTTTTTATCCGGTATCATATTATTTTCCACCAATGCATCGGCCGGAGGGGTAAAAATCATAGGTGCACCTTCGGGCGTTAAATAAAGAATATCGGCCACTGCCTGCCCTTGTTGCATCATATGCGAACAACGACTGATATAATCGTGGTAGGCACCCACCATTGGCCACCAGGTTTGCCCACGGTCCCAATGCACGCCGTATCGTCCCATGGTCATTCCGGGGCGGTGTTCTTCACCCAGTGGTTTGTGGGCAAAAGTGTGGTAAACAAATCGGTTAATTCCGTGCGCCAATGCCCAGTCGCTTTGGTTTTTCATATTCCCGGGAAAAAGGCTCCATGCTTCCTTTGGTTGTGAGGTAAATACCTCAGCTCCAACCACAGGATGTCCTTTGATGTGTGCTATTGAAGAGGCCTGCAATACTGCATAAATGGTATGAAATCCAAAACCATTGCTCCAAAACTCAGCCATTATTACATCAGCAATGGCACCTAAATCCAAATCGCCTGCCGGGTTCATATCGTAAGGTTCGATGGTTAGTTCTAGCCCATTTTTATGCGCATACTCTTTCCCGTATTCCACATGATATTCTAGCACCAATTCTTTGCATGTTTGGCGTAAGTCCCATAAAAAGCGTTCGGTAAGTTCTACGCTGTTAATGGCGCGTCCGGTATATGCCAAAAAATAAGGTTCGGGATCGTAGCCCCTCCGCTTCTTAAACTCCTCAACAATTCCATCGGTCCAGTTTTGAGCACCGCTTTCCCAACTATCCATGTGAAAACCAGTCCACCCAACACCTTCTTTACGCGGTGTGGTTTTTTTAAGCAGGATATCGGTATAATTTCTCAGGTGATTTCGGAATGCAGAGGTATCCATTTTATTGCTTTCCAAACCAAGTGCAGGTTCAGGTGCAGGACGCGTTCCTGCCCCTGTTACTCTTTTACCCATGCGTATGATGGTCCATTTGCCCTTTGGTGCATCCCATGCAAAATGTCCGTTAGCTTTTAAAAATTGGCTTACGTTTAACATTTGAGAAGAAGCAAGTATTTTCTTTCTTTCTGGCTCATCATAACTAGATAAAGCAGGTAAATATGGCTTTACATTTGGTTTTGAAGAATAGGGATCTCTTTCAAACAGCGCTTTTTCATTAATAGCTTCGATCACCGGAACCGCTGTTTTTGGAATGGCATAAACCGCTACATCTTCATAATATGAATCTTTGGTTTTATGCCAGGTGGTACTGCGTTGTTTCGGTTTGGGAAGTTTTACTTCTATTTGTTTTCCTCCAATCACTTCGGTTTCGCTAAATACCAAATGCTTCATCGATTCATCGGGCTTAACCCACGGACCACCACTGCCACACCAACCGGGACCGGCACCCAACAAAATTTTAATCCCAAGACGTTCAGCCTCTCTCACAGCATGTACATATAAATCCTGCCATTCCTCACTCATAAAGTCGACCGAGCCGCGTGGTACACCAATCCCTACTTCCAAAAAAATAAGGTGGCTTATTCCTGCTTCCTTCATCGACTCCAGGTCATTTGTCATCTCTTTGCGCGACAAATTCCCATCCATAAAATACCAGTACACCCCTGGTTTTGCAGCATCGGGTGGATTGAAAAAAGTTTGTTTTAATGAATTATCCCCTTGATATTGACTACATGCTGAAAAAAGCACAACTGCCAAACAAACACTTAAAACAAATTGCATCGTTATAAAACTATCTTCTTTAGCTTTATTCATGACCATGGTTTTATTTAACTTATTTATTATTTATATAATATCAATAAAAGCACATTTTAACTTAAAAAAGAAGTGTTAGCATTGAACAACCAACATTCTTTTTTTCTTGTTGAGAATATTATTTAGATCACAAACTCCCTTTTTATGAAAACATTAATCTTTGCTTTCTGAATTTACGGATATGAAGTTCATTAAAAATTACACCATTTAATATTGACAATCTGATATTTTTATTATATGAAATGACATGGGTTTGTAGGATAATCACCGGAAGTACTTAATATCATTTGAACACGACATGAAGTGGGATTTCTGTGTCAACAGCTTAGGAAGTGCAAAAATCAATAAGGGTGATTCTAATCTTATCAAAGGTCATCCGGGGAGCTATATGTTTGCGTGGGAAAAAGTGTGCGTGCTAAAAGAACTTCAGTTTGTTCCATTTACCGAAAGTGGAGGTGTTTTTGAGACGAAGAAAACCGATAAAAAGAGAATTTTAAACGAGGATGGTTTTATACTTATTTATGGGGTTTAGCACAGATATAAACCCCACAAAAAGACAGGTTGAGCTGAACGTTAGGTTGGTTTTTACTTCTATCAATTATCTCAATCGAATCAGTTGATTTAATGATTTTAAGCTACCTGATGTAACTCTTCAAAAATTCCAATCATTGACTTCGCCGATCTTGTGATGCTCCTGTACTTAAAATGAATATCTACTTTACTGAAGAATAATTTTCCTGACAGATCTAGCTTGTTCTGTAGTGACTTCCAACAAATACATTCCTGCTCTATATTGCGCTAAACGAATTTCTGTTTCAGTAATAATTTCATAGGTTGAACCATATAATGTTTTCTCTAGTGGATACTTTGATATAGAAAGTATGAAAGAAATAGAAAACAAAAGAATTAGTGATCTAATGGGATCTTTTATTTTGAGGGATTACGGAACGATTCTGCATAAAGACCTTTGGGTACAAAACCGTTCCATAGAATTTTTAGAACGCTCTACTAATGATTCAATCTTACTTCTTTTTCAAGATAATTTAGTAGCATTGCTTTTATATCATATACTGCAGGCTGAATCTCTCCTTTGTTAACATTTGCACCTGTTATCCAGTAATACACCATACCGGCATCAGAGCAGTCCCACTTCCCTTTTTGGAATTTAACAACATCATCCACCTCGGCCATTTTTCCCATCAGCCACACCCACTGCATACGATGATCTGGATGGTCCTTTGCCCAATCCCATTTTTCTTCATCTACTTTTAGCAGGATGTTCTGATCTGGAATACGCACCTCTTCAACGTTAAATTCCAAAATCTCCTCCCACATATAAAACTCGCCCGTTTGGTCATTGGCCGGATGGTGGGTTATCACTTTTACAAATTCGTGTCTCTCCCTTAATGATGCATCCAATGCAAAACCAATTAAATCAGGTTCTCCTGCTTCGACAATCCACAATGGATTGTCGGCACTTGATGCATTAATAGCACTGGCCAAATCCTTGATGGCAAGATCTAAGTTCCGCTTTGCGTCAATAAAGTCGATGTGCTCAAAACCTCCCCAGCGTCTTGCTGTTCCGTCGCAGGTTAATTGCATCATTAAATGGCGCTCTTTCTCCGCTTCTTCCGATATCCTATTACTTCTAACAATATCACAACTGTGGGAATAGTGCACCAATCTATCTTCAAGACCTGCAGCCCTTAACAAGGCTATGGTTACGGCAGTCCCTCCCAGATCATCCGGATCCGGAGAGTTACCATCGGCCACAATGGCAATACGACCGGCAGGTGGGTTAATATCAGTAGCTGAACCTGTTGTTGAAACAGTAAAAAGGACGATTATTAATAGAGCTATTTTATTCATAATGCTTTGTTTTTCTGTAATATCAAATGTTAGTTAGGATCGAAGGTTGAAGGAAAATTCTGGATTTTTTCCCCTTTTCCCACGGGCGCAAACACCAAGCCGGCCCATCGTGCACGACAAAATTCCTTTCCATCTGTACCTACTTTGGCATGTACCGTAAGCTTGTCACCTTTTTTTAATTCAATGTTTTTCCAGAGTGCATTAAAATCTTTACCTTCTTCAAACATGTTTTCGGTCGGCTGTGGATGGTAGGTACCCACTTCTTTACCATTCACCAATAGTTGAAAGGTCGAACGTCCATCATTCTCTCCAACACCAATAAATACAATATCGTATTTCCCGCTTTCAAAGTTGAATGCAGTGCTGGTAGTGGCTTCTTTATGGGTATTGGGGTTAATGGCCATCCAGTTTTTACCATGGGTATAAAAGTCGGTACCGACTGATGGAAATTTCTGTGCTGCTATGGATTTATTCTCAGGCAATGCCTCCGCTACCAACTGGAAATAATTTTTTCGGATGACGGGTGCAGGTACAGAAGCATATGCAGCGGGGAGCATAGCATTGGCAAGCACCTCAGGGCCTTTACCTTCAGGTTTGTAATACTTATCCTTTGTTAACAGGAACTTATCAAACTCAAAACCATCTTCGCGCATACTAAATTGCACATCATGTACACCTGGCTTTTCAATATCCAGGTAAATGGCATAAGGAATACCACAATGTACTTCTTTCGTCCGTTGCTTGCTACTCCAGGTCCAGCGGTTTCGGCCTATGCACCATTGTAAGCGTTGTCCATGCTCCGGCCATTGTCCATTCAAGCCAACATGTACACCATTGTCTTCGCCTCCTGTGCTCATCGCCCGTGCCCAAACATAATAACGTCCGGGGTTTGTGAATTTAATCTTATAGTGAACTGTAGCCATCATACCAGGAATATCACTAAAGTTTTCACCTCTTACCAGCGGGTCGTCGTGAGTCACGCGGGTATCAGGTAAAATTTCGATATAAGCATTTTTACTAGAACCGTAGACATGCAAGGTATCCTCATCACGGCCTGCTTTTGGCTCTTCGAATTTTGAGGAACGGTACCACTGCCTGATATCCGTACGGCTTTGTTTATAAAAATACTCGGCCTCCACTGCTACCAGACCTGCTTTTTCTTCAAAAACGACATCTTCACCGACAATCGCATTTGTTAAATTTGCTTCTTGCGCCTTAACAAAGAAAGCGGAAAAGCTTAGCATTAACATTAATGCTCGTATAAACTTCATCTTCAAATAATTCATAAACATAAATATTAACTTTTAATTTCATTACTAATCTTCAATCTTCATAAAAACCCAAAACCTACGGCCTCCCAGTTAGAGGGTACAGGAATGGTTGTCCGGGAAACACCACTGCCGCCATGATCGATTTTAAAATCCCGGTTGACAGCAGTGGCAGCATCTTCGCCTGAAAGATATATTTTGCGCTGGGCATTCATCGCCAACGAAAAGGTAGCAATAGGCAAGACAAAGCTTCGATATAATAATCTACTATTCATAAGTACTTATCCTATATTAAATTTACTCCAGCTCCATATCCACACGTTTCGCTTTTACAGTAGGTTTATTCCAGTTGATGAACATAGAAACGGAACCTTTCACCTGCTGGTTAATCATATGAGGTTGTGCATCTGGCCCAAACTCTGTTGGCTTCTTCCATTTGGAACCAACAGCTGAGATATAATCGAAAAAGAAAAAACCTTCTCTTGTCGGATAAGTCCATTGGGCTTGTTTGGGATCTTTGGCATTGGTCGGGTTGAGTACACCTAAAATCACATCCGATTGATTTTTAAAGCCAAGATTTAGATGATTATCCAAATAAAACACGGCCCAATTCCAAGGTGCAAAACAGCCTTCAAAAGCAGGTGCATTATAGACTTGACCTGGAATATTTACTCGTTTTTCTACCGAATACACATCGAGGACACCTCCTTCTTTACGGTTGCTCCAGATACGCTCAGGGCCTTGACCAAGAAAGCGCTTACGCAAGACATCCTCAGCCCTCACTTCGATACCAATACCGGCGTAGTGGTACTTGCCTTCATCAAGGGTGTAGGCGTAGTCCAAGGCTATTTCTCCGTTGGCTTTCAGCGTCCACTTAAGATAGTCGAAACCTTTGGTATCTTTAGCTTCAATAATCCAATCATTGCCCTCTTGATTCACACTGACATGTGATATTTTGACAGAACTATTGACGAGCGTAGTATCGGCTTCACCAAATGTCAAGAATGGAAAGTTGGCCAAACTGGTAAGCTTACCATTATCCAACACCGATAACAAAATCCCACTATTACGATCAAACTTCAAGGTCGTTTTATAGCGTTGGAAAGTAAAGGCATCAACCTTTGACTGCTTGTAGCCGGCGTTAAATGACCCTCTAAAGTCAGGTCGCTTTGAGGTGGTGATAGGCATACGCTTATCATACACCTGGATCCCTTTGGTATCATACACCTGGATGCCAAGCGCATCGTTATTCACATACGATTCGGGTATTTCGAACGAAAGCGTTCCCTTCTCTCCTGCTGCCACATTTGCATCTATTTTTCCGGATGCCACAGTCCTGTGTCCGTTGGGTGTACCATCGGGGTTGGCAAAATTAATCAGTTTCCATTCTATGTGGCATTGGTTCAGGTTGGTAAACGAGAATTTATTGTGCACCTCTAAGGTACCATCGAAGTCAACGCCGATATTTTTATTACCAATCACAACGGGCGACCAAATTTCTCTAACCGCATAAGAGCTACCATCCCATTCGCCATGTGGCCCAATGATACCATCTGCAGCTTTTGCTCCCTGGTTATCGACAATGTAGCCCATATCTGTGCGCATCAATCCTTCATCAAACAGCGCCCAGATGGTTAAACCGCCCCCAACTTCTGAGGCCTCAAACATATCCCAATAGGTTTTCAGGTTGGCACCACCACCACCGTCGTATAGCGCATGTAAAGTTTCGTTGGGCAGATAAATATGATCTTGCTCAAACAAGGCACACTTTACGGTTTCGTAATTAGGATAATAGGTTGTATTCACAATGTCCCATTCAGGAGTATACCCTCTGAAAATATCGCCATTTTTAGGTGCATTTTTTAACGGACGACGTTTCTGAATGTCCCATTGATGAAATACCAGGTCAAGTTCAGGATTATGTGCATTGTGATTACCGTTACTCCATAAGATGATGGACGGATGGTTCACATCCCTCGTCACAATTTCTTTAACGATTTGTGTTCCGATTGGCGTAGCAAGCGGTTTAACCCAACCCGTTGTTTCATCCATACAAAGCAAACCTAAAGAATCACATAAATCAAATAAATAGGTATCCGGTGGATAATGACATGGGCGTACACAGTTCATATTTAAATTCTGCATGATACGGATGTTTTCCTCCATATCAGCTTTAGCAAGTGTACGGCCCGTCTCAGGACTAAAACTGTGCATATTAGCCGCTTTCAATAAAATGCGTTTCCCGTTCAGATAAAAACCATCGTGATCGCGTACCTCAAAGGTTCGAAAACCAAACTTCTGGGTATAAGTATGCAGCACTTTATTCTTATTCTTCAATTGAACTTCGACAGAATACAGTTGAGGAAACTCATGCGACCAAAGGCCAACATCATCAAAACCAGAAACTAACCCTGTTTTCTCACCTTGAATTTTTGCCGAAAATGACTTACCTACTTTATGACCTTTAGCATCATAGACCTGTGCCGAAATCGTATTGGCTTCTTCTACACCATTGGTATACACCCACATTTTGAAATCGCCTGTCATTTGGGCATCAATGGCAACGTTTTCTATAAACTCATCAGGAACCTCATCAATAAATACGGGGCGAAAAATACCACTAAATAGCCAGAAATCGGCATAGCGCTCAGCAGCTGCAAGAGAAGCGTCAGTAGATGTACTGTTCACTTCTACTTCCAATCGGTTTTCGCCATCTTTCAGTGCATCGCTCACTTCATACTTAAATTCAGTAAATCCGCCCTGATGAAAGCCTACTTCTTTATTATTTAAGGTGACTTTGGTATCGGTCATCGCCCCTTGGAAAGTGATAAAGTAACGCTTAGCCTTTTGCTTGGAAAAAGAAAACGAATGACGGTAATAACCTAAAGGAGGTGTTCGTTTCTCCATTTTATCCATCCCGTAGAGGTAGTAACCAAAGCCTTCCGTTTCCCAATTGGATGGCACTGGTATGGTGGTCCAGAAACCGCTATTACGTCCATCACTGATTTTAAATTCCCAGTCGATCGCTGTTGCGGCATCTTGCCCAGATAAAAATACTTTTCGTTGTGCAACGATAGTTGGTATAGAAAGGCTAATAATCATTAGCCATAAAAAAGTCTTACAGTTAGAATCCTTCATTTTTTAATTCTTTAAAGCGTTACACTACTTTTGAAAATAGCAATATCCTTAAAATCATATTCTATTTTTACATTGCTTAAGGCATTGTAAACTTTTGGAGTTAAAAAAGGAATTATATACATGACGCAACAGAACTTATGTTGCAAAACATTTAAATTTTACACAAAACTTGAACTAATAGGTCAAGATAAGTCATCTGTTCCTTATGATTCAACCATTATCCTATACGATATACTTTGGTTTTCTTTCCGTTGACAAATAAAAAAATGAACTTCTGAAGCATACAAATATCTTATCTAATCGTTATTTTGAACAACACAAATAAATCAATTTAAAGTTAGCCCGGATTATCAGATAATTTATGACATTTTAGGAGCTTGTATATAACACATGAACTTACGAACCTCCATGACACAATAATTCATTTGTGGGTTATATATTCAAAAAAATGACAAAAAACTTCATTGCTATTATCCAAATCTTAGGCATTTTTAATGTTGTAAATAAAATAGCATACACATTATTAAAATATTAAACTGATGCATAAAATATTTTTAGCTTTGCTGACTCTTTCATTCATGTCATGTAGCCAACAAAACAATAAAGAAATTCAAAAACCCAATGTCGTTTTTGTTTTAACTGATCAGTGGAGAGCCCAGGACTTAGGTTTTGTTGGCAACGAACAAGTCAAAACTCCGGCCATAGACCAACTAGCAAAAGAGTCAGTGGTATTTACCAATGCCATTTCTAACATACCCGTATGTACTCCGGCCAGAGCATCTTTAATGACTGGAAAATATCCGCTTAGTCATGGCGTTTTTTATAACGACAAACCATTAAAGTCAGAAGAAGTTTGTATTGCGGAAGTATACAAAGAGAATGGTTACCAGACAGCATACATAGGTAAATGGCATATTAACGGTCATGCTCCAGGAGAGAGTCATCGTGATGGACGTTCTAAGCCAGTACCTTCTGATCGTCGTCAAGGTTTTGACTATTGGAAAGTTCATGAGTGTACGCATAATTATAATAACTCGGTTTATTTCGATGAACAAGACACAAAACATAAATGGGACGGTTACGATGCCATTGCGCAAACCAAAGATGGTATCAGGTATATGCAGGCCCATAAAGAAAATCCATTTGTTTTGTTCCTTTCATTTGGCCCTCCGCACGCACCTTACAATTCAGCGCCTATAAAATACAGAGAAATGTACAAGGACATGGATATCTCACTTCGCCCTAATGTACCAGAAGATAAATCAGAAACAGCCAAAGAAGCTATTCGTGGATACTATGCACACATGTCAGCACTTGACTATTGCGTTGCTGAATTGCAAGCAGAGATTAAAAGATTAGGGTTAGATGAAAAAACCATTTTTGTGTTTACTTCCGATCATGGCGATATGCTATATTCTCACGATCAAACAAAAAAGCAAAAACCCTGGGAAGAATCAATCCTTGTCCCCTTTATGTTAAAATACCCTGCAAAATTAAAAGGCGGTGAAAAACTGACAAAAATGTTCTCTTTCCCTGATATTATGCCCACTTTATTAGGCATGTGTAATTTACATATTCCGGAATCTGTTGAAGGTGTCGATTATACCGGACAGCTACTTGGAAAAGAAGAACTGGATATTGATGGTGCGTTTATTACATGTCCGGTACCCTTTCACCAATGGAATTATAAAAAAGGAGGCAAAGAATTCAGAGGAATCAGAACTGAAAAATACACCTATGCCAAAGACCTCAACGGCCCATGGTTACTGTATGATAATTTAAACGATCCTTATCAGTTAGATAATTTAGTTGGAAACATAGAGTATAAAACTTTGCAAGAAGATTTAGATGCTAAATTACAAAAGATGCTAGACAAAAGAGGTGATCAGTTTTTAGATGGAGCGGAGTATATGAAAGACTGGGGTTACCATTGGGACTTTAAAGACTCTATAAAACTATCTGAATAACTATACTTTATGGCGTATCTAAGGGGCGCCGGAACTAAAGCATTGTTGAACCACTTCTAAACAAAGTATAGAAAAGAGAAAGAGGCTACAACCTAAATTGAAAAGAAAAAAGACTTGAAAACCAAGACATAAGTGTGCAAGACATGGATTGGCAAGCTAATAAAAACTGGTGTGGAAGTGTTTATAATATAGATCTGTTTCGCCATAAGAATTATGAAAACACTATGAATAAATTTATAATATTCATTGTTGGGGGCACTATTAACAAGCTCCAAACTTTTCCCACAGTTTTAGCTCCTATAACTTGTTTCGAACTAGTCTCAAGAGCCTACTCCGAACCTGATTCGGAGATTAATATACATACTGATTATAAAGGTTTTGCCAATTTTTAAACAGATGAAAGACAATAGCTACCATAGGTACATGATGATATTTGAGAATGACAAAAAGTGGGGCTTTTATATAAATGACATTGGTGCCAACAAAATTGAAAAAGGATCAGATTATCCAACCAAAGGGCATCCAGGCAGTTATATGTTTTCATGGAAAAAAGGCCGTATACTTAACGAGTATCATTTTGTACTGATTACCAAGGGAGAAGGTGTTTTTGAGAGTAAGGAAACTGGTGTTAAAAAGATATCGGCAGGTGATGGCTTTATTTTATTTCCTGGCGTTTGGCATCGCTACAAACCCTTTAAAAAAACAGGGTGGGACGAACAATGGGTAGGTTTTTCCGGAGATGTGGCTAAAAACCTAATGAACAATGGCTTCTTCAAACCCAACCAACCAATTATTCACAAATGCAACAGGGCATCTGTTCTAAATTATTTCGATACCCTTTTTAAGTTATTCAAAAATGAGCCTTTCGGTTATCAGCGTCTGGCATCAGGCATTTGCATGCAACTGGTTGCAGAAGCATACAATATTCAACAAAGCAATAACAACGATGATTACTTCAACTCAATGGTAGCCTATGCCAAACATTTAATGTATAAAAAAATTGATAAATCGATTGACCTCCAGAAAATAGCCCACGACTTTGGCGTTAGCTACTCAAAGTTTCGTATCGATTTTAAAAAACAAACAGGTAGCTCACCATTGCAATACTATCTACAGCTTAAAATAGAGAAAGCAAAAGAGCTTTTGATACAAACTGACAAAACACAAAAAGAAATCGCTTTTTCTTTGGGTTTCGAGTCCGACTATTATTTTAATCGTTTATTTAAAGATAAGGTAGGAATAACCCCAGTACAATTTAGAAAGAAAAATCGTATTTAAAGTAGTACTTCGTTTTTGAATATTGTGAGTTGAATGGATCTTTGAACAAGGATGATAAAAATGGATTGTACTTATATTATCATACCATCCATTTTTCACATTTAATTATTTAAACCTATATATTTATAATAGCCTCTAAAGATAATTAATGAACAATCATTTTTTGCGTATGATACCCATATTTATGATTATAGATGCGAATAAAATAGGTGCCTGAGTTTAAAAATTTATTTCTATCAATAACACATTGTGAGACTACATTCTTCCGTTGATAAACTAAATTTCCGGCTATGTTATAAACAAAAACATCGGCCTGTGACAATTGTTTTAATTGCACAGTTAAATGCGTACTCATCGGATTAGGATATACAGAGAACATATCTGTAGCTTTTACGTTAGATCCTGCACTTGTTGAGGCTTCAACCATTAGCTTAAAACTGCTTATTCCAAAATTATTGTTTACATCAAGGGCTACAATCTTTATCTCATGCTCTCCAGGAGATAAACCATTTAATTCCTGCGGATTTGGAGAATCTGCATGCCCCCATTCATATGGTGCTGAATTATCTCTTCTTACCTCTTCTCCATCAATGAATAGAATAACCTCTGAGATATTTCCAGCTGAGCTGCTTGCATTTACGGCAACATCTAAGGTATAACCTTTCTCACGAGTTATATCACCTCCTGGTTTTGTCAGATTTACCTGAACCGTGCCATCACTTGATTTCGGATCATCAGCTATCTTCTTAAATTCAAACTCCTTAAAAAAGCAAAGATAATTACTAATAGAAGGATTAATAAACTCTAACCGTATATTTGCCTTCTCCAAATCTTCAAGAATCTCAATATATGAAACGGTAAAATTTTTATAGGTAGTAAATCCACTATTTGCGGTTTCTGAAATAGGTACTGTGGTAATTATCTTATTATTTAACCAAACCCTTACATCTGCACTTTTACCGGCATTTGCTGAGGTGTTCAAAGAAATAGCGTATATCCCTTTTTCAACACTTGACATGGTATAACTTAGCCACTCACCATTTCTAACCGCACTAACACTATAACTGCCAGCACTCATCTCTATCTCAACATCCTCGTTGCCAGCTTTAGTATATCGTGGATTTTGAGCACCACCCAATCCTCGCTCAATGCCTTCGTTAAAATCGTGATAAGCGATACCCTCTTTACCTAAATCGAACTCATAGGCCTTTATAACACCGGGAATAGTAAGATTTGTATTGAAAGGCTGTCGGGCAATTACTTTTAGGTCAATTTCGTTAAAGGAGCGATAACCCAAATCGTCTGTTGCTTCTATTTTTATAGTGTAGCTGCCTTCTGGCAAGTTTAACAAAGCTTCTACGTCCTGATTGTTATTCCATATAAATGGGGCTTCAGTTAAAGTACTAACTTCAACATCGTTGATGTATAATTTAGCGTTTGCTATTGTCCCATTGCTTCTGGGTGAAGTAATACCCGCTTCAATCTCGATTGCTGCAGGCGCATCGTAATAATTATACTCATCAGCTTCATTCTTTTGTGGAGTTATGAAATTAATCTCTGGTGCTCCCTGAATCATAAAGTTGAAACTATTTAAGTAAAACTGAGGCTTTATTATTCCGTTTGGGTGTTTAAATTCCACCCTTAATGTTTGCAATCCTTCCGACAATGGAATATCCTTAATTAGAGCTACCGGTGTTTCTGTAAAACCATTAATCGGAGCCTGTGCCGGATCATTTAACACCGTCGTGAAACGTCCTAGTTCCTGGGTTCCTTTTTTAATAATAATAGTTCCACCAAACTGCTTAGAGCGCTGTACAAACAAGTCAACATCCACATCATACATACCAGTATGAGCCACATCCACCTTATAATCAACCCACTCTTTTCCATACACATGACGAATATATCCATCAGGGTGAGGATCATTCCTTAACTGATAACTCGTTAAATTATCTGCCCAAAAGAAACCAGGTATTGCTGGTGGATCTTTTAGAACCTTAACTCTTATGGATTTATGTGTCTCCACACCTGAAATATCTGTCACAACAGCGCGTAATTCATGATATCCCGTAGTAAGGTCAGTCAATTCTGCCCCACTCCAACTATAGGGCGCAGAGGTATCCTCTCCAACCAAAACATCGTTTATATACAACTTTGCGCTACTAACTGTTGCTTCTGTTACAGTTATACTTACATCTATATTACTATGATTTTCAAAATAATCGCCATGGCAGGGTGTTGAAAAAGATATCTTTGGCTGAATATAACCATCATTTATTTTGCTTTTCTGATCGATGAGCCAATGCGCTACACCAAATGTACTTCCATATCCAAGTGTTTCTGGAAAAACCTGATCATCGGAATAAGTATTAGGAACAAATATGACATGATCGGAACTTAGGTAGCTTGGATCCAGATTTTCTTTTAAATAATAATAGAATTCCTTATATGCAGAGATGAAAATCTCTGGCGTTTCCTGAAATGTAGTTAGAAACACAACCATACGGTCATTATCAACACAATATTTCATGAGTTTGGCTGCATCATCATATTTACCAGGATCTGTTACCTTAAACTCCATCATAATACCTGATGTACGCATGATTTGGCTTCTTATTTCAGCGTGGGTAGAAGTTTCATTATAACTGCGACAGTGTGTTATCAATGGCCAGGTAACATTCTGACCTAATGCATCCGTCCATTCATCTGCATCCATTGCGGGAGCTTCGTTATACAACATAAAAGCCGTAACGTTGGCAAAATTCGGAGTTTTGGTCATGGTTGACATCGTATAAATATCAGTTCCATGATAAACGCCGTGGTTGATGAAATTTTTATTGGTAAACTGGTTAAAAATGGTGGCTACCTGTGAACTGGAAAAGGGAGCAAAACTATCGTGTTGCAAATTAAATCCATCTGCGTTTTCAGCAATAAAGGGATAATTGGCTTTATCTAACATTAACTCGTTTTGTGCACTTGTAGGATACACTCTAAAAGCGTGCATTTCCTTGTGGATTAAAAGGCATCCAAATATTAAAATATAAAGTCGCAGATTTTTCATTTAGTTGGTCTTATATTGATCTTTAAAGGATTTACTGTAATATTTTATCCTATGCTGATATTTGTAAAATACGTCCAATTTAACCCTTATGTTCTCGGCACTGCATTATAAAAAGTATAGACAAAAGCACGCTTATAGTAGAGAGGCATAGGTCAAATTGGATATATCAGAAATTAGCCAGGTTTTATTCGGTATTTATTGTTTATAAAATTGGTTTGTTAATTCCAACGATTAAAAGTATTATTAGACTAGTAGCCCACTTTAACCAATTTCCAAACTTCTGATCCAGCACTTAAAAAACCACCTATGCCAAAGATGACAGTATGATCAGGGTCAAAAGCTACCGGATATCCTCCAACAGGTTGAATATTGATTAAGCGCCCATCTTCTTTTTGTCTATCGCACAATGCCTTCCAACCATTGAGTACTGAAGACTCATATTTTTCTTTATCCAAAATTCCATTGTTAATTCCCCATGCCAAACCATAAACATAAAAAACAGAACCACTTATATCATCCTGAGCAGGATCCTTTTCATCTAATAAGTTGGGTGCCCATGTTCCATTAACCTTTTGAATCTCCAATAGCTTAGCGCTCATCTTTTTATAAATAGATTCAAAATAATTACGCTCGGGATGATCTTTGGGCAAGAATTGAAGAACTTCTACTAATGCTGCAATTACCCACCCATCTCCTCTAGCCCAAAAAACTTTATTACCGTTTAATGAAACTTTTGTTATATCGCGCCTATCATGAAAATATAGGCTTTCTTCTTCACACCAATACCAATCGTGCGCCTGTTTCCACTCTTGCACCATATAGTCTATATATTTTTCCTGACCCGTAACGGCACCTAAACCAGCCCATACTGGAGCTGCCATATAAAGTGCATCGCACCAATTCCAACGTTCCCGATTATATCGCAACCTCACTTTGCCATCTTCACCTACAATTGTTTTCTCGGGTGGATTAGCCAATATCCAATCAAATTCCTTCTGAATTTGTGAAATCATATTTTTATCGTTAAAATTCTGATACATCTTAACGTACGACAAGCCTACTGCATGATCATCGGCATGATAACGGCGATTTCCAATATTCCAATGATGTTTTGCTCCTGTATTTTTTACAGCATCCAGGTATTTTTCATCACCTGTAATTTCATACAGATCAGACAATCCCATATAAAACGGTGCACAATGCCATTCTAAAACTCCAAAACGGGTTGGATTTTCTAATTGCCAATCCGCAGCCTTTATCATACGGTTTTCTATTTCTGTCGTATCAAAAACACCGGCATAAAGGCTGCTAAATCCTAATAACATCCATCCAATAAAGTATATATAAATTCTATTCATGGTGTTTTCTTTAATCTACTTAAAGTTTTAATTGATTTGCCAGATATGTATTCCAGCTGTTAGATGTTTTTATTATGCCAGCTTTTTCCCATCCATAACCAGCTATATAATCTATTTTCCCATATTTGTCCGTAGAAGTGATAAACAGAGCATGCCCATCATCTTTTTGATCAGTATCAATAAGTTTGTATTGTTTTATTCTGGATGGCTTTATCAAAACACCTGTTCCCAGGCCAAAACCATCGATATCTTCCCAACAGGACATCCATCCTTTAGATAAATCTTTTGAAGCACTAGCTTTTCCATCATGCGTAGTTACACCAATTGCAATAGGAAGATTGGTTGCTATCTTTTCGTTTTTCCAGAATGTAGACTCCAACCTAAAAAAAAGTTCGCCTAACCTTATCGTTATCTGTTTTTCTTCTTTATAATTATCACCGTCGTATTTCCACTCGTAGGTCAATACAAAAACAGTTTCTGTTATATCACTTTTAATTACCTTCCATTCTGTATAAGTATCCGAGGTTATCAGACTGTCGTTGATCCATAAGCCTAAACCGCCGCATCCTCTGGATGAACCTACATGATAAGGGTCGTAGCCTTCTCCATGATCGCGGTGGTATGACTTTTTATTTACATTTCCTAAATACCACTTGTCAATAATCGGATAGTCCACGCGCTTAAGCCAACAATCGATCCCGCTATCTTCGGGCCTGTTGCGCATAGCCGGTCCATAAACCCGAAAAGCGACTTTATCATTTTCCCATGCAAAATCATCAGCCCGTTCGGGCACAAAACGTGCATATGTTTTAACCTGAACCTGCTCTTGAGGTTTCCAGGATACTAGTATGGCAAACGTAATGAACCCCAGCAAACCAATATACAACACTAATATAACAGGTACTACCCGGTTAATACAACTTTGTTTAACTCTGAAGCTCCAATTCATTTCTTTCACTTGATATTAAAAAATTACAAACTACTTTTATGTGAATGTTTAATGCCTAATTAATAGGCCAATCCCGAATTAAGTACCCATCCTTTGTTACTAATTTGACATTACGGATTTGCATGATACCTTTAGATGAAGAAGGCTGAATTCTCAATACTTTTAAAGTCTTACCTAAATTCATATCCATAGAATAATGATGCCATTCGTCATCATGTATAGCATTAATCGAAGTTGAATTACTTTCCTTGTATACCTTATCTCCTGCACATTTCCATGTCAATTTCCCATCTCCATTACTTGTAGATTTCATTTCAAATTCAATTTTAAAAGTTTCATTTGAAATGTTTGGGGTGTAATAAGTTTCAATACATGGTAATGGTCCTGAAGAAACCACCTGTAAACTATTTCCCAAAACACTTATTTTAGCATCTGCAGAACCTATCCATGCATCTGCAGTATTGCCAGCATATTTTTTATTCTTCTGTGCCAACAAAATTCCAGTCTCCTTCGCATGGGCATCTAGCATTTTTTCCATTAACTGTACTTTCTCTGGCATTTGCGAGGCTAAATTATTTGTCTCACTAATATCAATATCTAAGTTATACAACTCGTAGCGATGTTCCTGGTTTGGGCCATCATAATAAAACTTGTAAAAACGCCAGGGGCCTTGTCGCATTGAAATATTAGCACGATTACCTGTAGCTATTACATTATGGCAAAAAGTAGAGTAAATTGGTGCTCGTTCATAATCTTTACCTTTTAACGCTTTTACATAACTAACACCATCGGTTACAACTTCTTCAGGAAATGGGATATTTAACAACTCCAATAAAGATGCATAATGATCGACCGTTGAAGTAACGACTTGTGACTTTTGGCCTGCTTTAGTCACACCCGGAACCCGAACAATCAAAGGAACGCGTACCCCTCCTTCGTAGTTATTACCCTTACCTGCGCGCAATGGATAGTTGTTTGTAGGGTTGGTTCCGTCAGGGCCATCATACATATTCCCCCCATTATCAGAAGTAAAAATAACGATGGTTTCATCTTCCAATTTTAGATCTTTTATTGACTTCAATATTCTGCCAATATTTATATCCATAGTTTCAATCATAGCTCCCATAGTAGGACAACGTTGAATATGATTCGGGTTTAGTTTGGCCTTATATTTTTTTATAAGTTCCTCTTTTGCCTGATAAGGGGCATGAACATCATAATACCATAAGCATAAAAGAAATGGATTCTCTTTATTGGATGTCATAAATTTAACAGCCTCATCCGTTAATACATCCGACACATGCGTTCCGTCAGGCACAACAGGAAGCGTTTCACAATCCCAGGGAGCAAAAAACCTGCCTGGCCCCGGAGGGCCTGGATGCTCCCGACCTCCCACAACAAGGTCGAATCCTTGATTTTCCGGCAAATAAGGTTTTCGTCCTAAATGCCATTTTCCCATAAAGGCAGTGGAGTAACCCTTATCCTTTAAAACTTCGGCAAATGTCAGGTACTCTTCATTCGGAAGACGCGTGCGTGTTTGAGGGATGGCCGTTTTATAATGTGGTGCAGCATTAAACTGTTCCTTCGGATCAAGAACTACCTTTAGTTGGTGACAAGCAGGCACTGTAAGACGCAAACGACCCGGCTCTTGCCCGGTTAATATACTGGCTCGGGTTGGAGAACAAAGTGGGCTGGCTGTATATGCATTGGTAAATGACATTCCAGTTTTAGCAAAAGCATCTATGTTGGGCGTTTCATAAAAATCGGATCCATAACAAGCTAAATCCTTCCAACCCAAATCATCAGCAAGTATAAATACTACATTCTGTTTTTTTGATTTTGTTTTAGCTGTTGCGTTTACACAAGCAACAACAATTATTACGGCTATTAATAATAAATTTAATTTTCTAAATATCATATTCTATTATTCTTAATGTTCCGACATTTTAATTAAATAACTTCCCGAGCCCATCTCACCAAGCGAAGTAAAATCTGAAGAGTAATCATTTATTTGTACCGCTTCGCCATTTATACTTACATCTACTTTTTCCTGATAATTAGGTACAAATATTTCTCCTGTTGAATTGTCCGGTATTTGTATTTCCCACGAAAAATTCCCGCTATTTCTTGACCAGACACTTTTGATTATTCCAAAAGCAGATTTATACGATGCCTCAGCATTTTTTAAATATTTTGTTAAGTATGGTTTAAACACAATTTTCTTAAAGCCGGGTTTCTCCTGTGATGGATTAATCCCTCCAATACCATTATAAAACCAGGCATCATAACCTGCTTGCATTGGATGGCTGTGCGATCGATAAAACAATTCCTCAGAATCCAATGACCGAATTGGCAAAACCTCCCAAAGTGTTGTTGCATCAAAATTATCCCACATAAAAGCAAAACTATTTTCTCCTTTTTTATGAATTAGACGATATACTTCATCCTCAAAACCATTTTCTGCTAATACCTGAAATAATCTTGAAAATCCAAATATTCCCGTTTTTATAAAACCATTATTTTCAGCATTTAAACTTCTCACAATGGAAGCAGCAACTTTTTGCTTGCTATTTTCAGGCACAATACCAATACTTAAAGCCATAACATTGGCAGTTTGGCTGCCATAAGTATAGTTGGTTGTATCGAGAAATTGCTTGTTGAAACTTTCAACTGAGCTTTTGTGCAATTGCTTATAATGCTCATAATCTTTAGTTACACCTAATATTTTAGCCGTTTGAGCCATAATATTTAAATCGAGAATATGATAAGCCGTCGAACTTATAGGAACCGGACAATCTATATTTTGATTTCCTCCCGGTGGACACCAATCTCCCAAACCATGCGTTATTATTCCGTTTTCATTTTTTGCATTCACATAATCCACCCAAACTTTCATATCCGGATAAAAATTATTCAAAATAACCATGTCGCCATAGTACATATACATAGCCCACGGTAACTGTGTCATGGCTGTTCCCCAATCTGGTGATGCTGTTCCACTGGTGCGTTTCCCAGGGACAATCATTGTAGGCACACCAACAGGTTTATTCATCATACTGCGATCGTGAAAGCTGGTTCCAAAGTACAATTCATTATTTGTTCGCCGAGCAGAAGAACGCATATCAAAAATGTACTTGCTAATAAACTTCTGACAATCGTAATTATAGGCAAGGGCATTAATCAAAGCATGCGCATCACCAGTCCACCCGCATTTTTCACGATGCGGACAATCGGTTGGTATACCATGTATGTTACTTTTTAAAGTCCATGTAGCCAGGTTGTGAAGTTTATTTATATTCATCTCTGAACAATTAAACTGTCCGCTTACCGGCAGGGAGGAGTATACCACAATTCCTTTTAATAAATCTTTTGATGGTTTCGTAGTTAATCCTTCAACTTCTACAAACCGAAATCCGAAATAAGTGAATTTGGGTTCCCACACTTCATTCCCCTGGCCATTACAGATATATTTTTGCGTCTGGATAACTTTTGTTGCGCGTATTCCGGTAGAGCGTGGATCTATTTCGCCATTTTCGTCCAACTCTTCTACACATCGCATAGTTATCTCTTGCCCTTTTTTTCCTTCGATATCTAATTTTACCCAACCGGCAAAATTCTGTCCAAAATCGAAAATATACTTCCCATCGTTTTTGGCTATAACCCCCTTCGCTTGAATACTATCCATTCTTTGTATAGTTTCTGCAAACTGTTCATACAATTTAGTTGGATGTATTTCAGACAAAGAAGCTTTCTTCCAGGCATCATCACTACTTTCGGTAGCAAACCAATCATTTACTTCTGAATTCGCGTCATAGGTTTCACCTGCATAAATATTCGAAAAAATAATAGGCCCATTTTTCCATGTCCAGCTTTCATCACTACCTATTATTATTTTAACTCCATTTTTATAATGAATAACTACTTGAGCTACAAAAACAGGCTGCCCATACCTCATTCCTTTACCCCAAACAACATTTTGGTTATACCAACCATTACCTAACATAACGCCTAGCACGTCATACTTTTTATGTACATCTATATCTAAATCGTACACCGTGTAATAGGTATAATCTTCATAATTGGTTTGCCCGGGATCAAGAACATTCTCACCAACCTTATTTCCGTTCAAAAACGCCTCATAAAAGCCCGGTGCAGCTATATATAACTTAACACAGTTAACTTCCTTCTTATTAGGAATTTCTATTATTCGTTTAAAAACAGGTAAAGTATCTCCTATATTATAATCATATGTTATCCATTTGGCGTTCCAATCTTTAGGATACTCTATTGGGATACAAAATTGTTGCGATTTACTCCATGCACACTCATTGCCTTTATTATCACAAACTTTCATTTTGGCATAAAACAAACTACCATTATCCAGTTTCGGTCCATTATACTTTAGGCGTGAATTATTTCTAGTTTCTATTTTCCCTGAATCCCATACATTACCAACATTCCTTTCAATGTCATCCCTGTTGTTGGCAATAATTACCTGAACTGAAGACTCCATAAAATCGCTTACATTACTTTTTGTTTGCCATGAAAAAACTGGATGGTTATCTATATTTGTAATAAACTGTGTTTGGATAGATGTGATTTCAAATTGACTTTCCTCTCCTTTGCACCCTTGAAAAAACACGCTTATACCTAACAAGAGACAGACAAAGAAAATATTCTTAACAAGGTGCACTTTTATATGGTTAATCATCATTTTTTATTAATGTTAATTTTTAAGATCAGTTAAACAACCCAACAGGCCTTTTTTGTTGATAACTAGCAGAATCAGTCAATGCCACCAGCGAATCGATCTGTGATTTCTGATAGAACTCATCCCCTATACTCTCCATCCACCCCTGCGTTATTCCCCATAACTCATTTTTAATAACATTGGTGCTTGAATCATCAAAATTATTTGAAAGTTGATATGGGTCATTTACTCTATCAAAAAGCACGTTATGCAACTTGCTATCTCCCGCTTTTGAACGTGCATAGGTATATTCTTTTGTAATCACGCCCCTATAGCCATTCTCGTTGTGTAACCAGATGGGCAGAAAATCTACTGCATCCTCATTACCCGAAAGAATTGCTTCGGAAAGATTCTTACCTTGACATTCCTTAGGAACTTCCTGCTCCATTAAACCAAGTATGGTTGGCATAATATCAAGCGCGCTAAAAAGCAAACTGGTGGTTGTTTCTTTAATAATTTTATGAGGATAGCTGATAATAAACGGAACTTGCAATGAATAGTCGTGCGGATATTGTTTAGGATAAATAGCGTTCTGATATTCTAACATATCCCCATGATCCGAAGTAAAAATAACAATGGTATTTTCATCGGCACCAATTTCCTTTAATTTATTCATTAGATTCCCAAATGCAATATCAACACCAGTGGTCATGGCCATATGTCCATGATACATGTGCCGCAAGTCGGGTGTTGATTCAATGCCAGGGCGTACTTTAATGCTGTCGCGATTATAATAGGACATCAATTCCTGAGGGGCATCATAACGGTAATGCATTTTCCCATCTTCACCTTTAAACTTACCCCAATCGTGAGGAGGATGCCACGAAACAAATAGTGCAAAAGGACTTTCGCTGTCTTTTACACTTTCTAAAAAATCGATGGCCTGATTGGTTTGGCCATACACTTCCCATTCGTTAAAGTATTCCTTTTTATCGTTTTCGTTCCAGAAAAAGCATTTCCCCGGTCTAAAATCAACATGACAGTTATTGGAATAAAATACATCGTCGAAACCGTAGCGCATTGGCCCTTCCGGAATAGGGCGATTCCTATCCCCCCCCAACAAATGCCACTTCCCGACATACCCGGTATAATAGCCATCATCACGCAGCACTTCGGCAAACTTTTTACCATTACCCGGAAGAAGAGGCCGATCGTTAGTAAAACAACCATTATAAAGGGAATATTGCCCGCTCATCAACATTCCTCTATAAGGAGTACAAATTGGACTATTCGAAAAACAATTGGTGAAACGCAGACCTTCTGTAGCCAGTTTATCAATATTTGGTGTAATTATCTGCTTGTTACCATAACACCCTACCATGTCAAAGGCTTGCTGATCGCTAAAAACGAACAGCAGGTTTGGTTTTTGCTTTACAGGTGTATTGGTACATGATATCAACACCAATAAAAGAAATGATAAACTTCTTATTTTAAACGCGACAAAGTATTTCTTCATTATCCTAATTAATAGATCGTTAGATTTTAGATAAAACAGATATCTAATTTTTATTATTAACATTACAAATATGTTATATCGCACTCCTTTAATTTATTTATTCTGTTTTACTTTTTATTGATTTCGTGTTTTATTACTGATTTTTCGCCAGTTTAAGGAATGTTCTTACGGATTTCATATATTGATGATCTTATTTTTTCCAAATCATCAACAATCAAATAATAATCGTATTCGTACACCGATTTTTTGCCAAGTATAGCCTTTTTAACCGGTGCAATGTATGAGGTTGCGGCATCGTTGGCTTCAAAACCGGGATTACCTGCCATACCGGCTAAAAAATTGGAACAAATAGGCGTATATACTGCCATGCCCCAAAGATCATCATCAACAAAAGCCATCCAGTTTTCGGCAACCATTTGGTTTTTATACTTCCCCCAAAAACCATCCCTCAAATTTTTCACATGCGGATTACTTAATGGTTCTCCCGTAAAAGGTTTATCTCCAAAATAAGTATACAAGTTTTTCAAGGAGGATATGGGATATACGGCAGGCAACTCTTGGTTATTATTGGCTTCTTCTCCATAAATGCTATCAGTACGATGACAACTTAACTTATTGCGTACTTTTATTACATTTCCGCTTAAAGTAGTCCACTGTTCCATCACAGCCTCTGCAGCTTTATTATCCATATCCCATAACATGGGTACGCATTTTACATATAAGGTATTCACACTCTGTTTCTGTTCCAGAATCTTAGCCCTGTTCCTGTAACAGTCCCCTACCTGAATGGGGTTCCATGACCATGGTGACCAAGCTGACTTTTGACCTTCGGACTGTCGGTTAACCTTTTTGCCTGCATAATATGATTGCTGAATATATCGCCCTTCATCATGAATATTGACTATATTTCTATCACCTCCTGATTTGGAAATATAACAAATGGCACCTCCGCGGGTTAAATCAAGTTTTAAATGCAAAGTGTCATTATCCAATGACAAGTATTGCTGGCCATATAGACCTACACTGTAAAACAGTATGCTCAAGATAAATAGCGTACTTTTTTCAATCTTTATATATGCTTTCATTTTTTAATGATTTATTGAAGAAACAAGGTCCATAACTTAATGCCTAGATATGGACCTTCTGAAAAAAGAAACAATTTTACTTACCGTATTTGCCTATCTCTAATTCCATGCATCAGGTTGCCCCATACCTGTTAATCTTCTTGCTTCCTCAAAATGTATTGGGAGCACCAGATACCTGTCAGATGTTGCATTTCGAGGCACATCGATTTTAACCCTCTCATAAGAAAAAGGACCATTATCACCTCCTGTGCTTGTAATTTTCATACCACTAATAACTTCATTGGTTTGAGCAAGAACTTTCCATCTTCGTTGATCGTAAAAGCGATGTCCCTCAAAACAAAACTCAACTCGTCTTTCGTTACGTATTCTTTTGATGATAAACGCTTTGGTATTCTGAAAGCCAGGAACATCAGCAATAGCAGGCTGGCCAGCTCTTTGTCTCACCATATTTAATGCTATTTTTGCAGCATCTAAATTCCCTGCCTCACATTGAGCTTCCGCCAAATTCAAATATATCTCTGCTAATCTGAAATAAATTTTAAATGAGTTGGTGCCACCGGGTGTTGAACCCCAATATGAAGCAGAGCGGAACTTTTTACTATAATACCCCGTTGTACTGCGTCTTTTGTCCAACTCATCCTGCGAAGTAAAACTAGGGTTATATCCCGTGCCGTCTTTTCCTTCATAGGTATAAATGACTAGGTCTGAAGAAGCAGCAGGCTGTCCCGGATACCTGCCATAATTGATTCCATTATAGGCAATAGCGGCACTTAACCTCATATCTCTATTAGCATAGATATCCGCACCGGTTGTTTCATTGTAACCTTCAGCAAAGGTTACGTCTGTATGCTCCGCAGTATTATAAGCGCTTATCGGCAAGGTACCATCCGTCAACTCGAAACAATCCACCAACTCTTGAGTCGGTACTGCGCCGCAGTTACTACTTTGTTTTACCGTACCTAATGCTTTTAAATCAACTCCATTGTTTTCGTTTAATGTAGCTGCACTATTGGTATTGGAAGCGAGGATTATTTCATTATTTTGTGTAGTGTATGAATCACTAAACAGTAAACCATAGTCACTCATGGACAATAAACCATAATCGTTACCTATAGCACTCAAACATTCCTGCGCTGCAGTAGCTGCCCTTTGCCACTTTTCGGCATCCTCATTTGGGTTATTCAAGGTACTGGCATTATATAAAAGCACCCTGGATTTTAAGGCATATGCTACGGCTTTATTAACCAAACCATATTCACCAGCCACCTGATATCTTAAAGGTAAGTGATCATCTTCAATCACCTCATCACACTCTTGGGCAATACGCGACGCAATCTCCTCAAACGAAGGTCTTTTAAGATCAGCCCAACCGGCAAAACCCGGCTCCAATGGCTTGTCTACAAATGGTACGGCACCAAAATTTTTGATTAATTCAAAATGATACCATGCTCTTAGCAGTTTTGCTTCTGCCACCCACATATTTAAAGTCTCATCATCCAGTTTATCCTTAGGAACTGTTGATTTCGGTATATAAGTAATAGCCAAATTACACTTTCTGATCCCTTCCCAGCAATCGTTCCATATTTTTACACCCATAAATGTTTTAGTGGTACTCAATTGTGCATTATGCCAATCAAAAGTACTCCCCGTACCGGCCATAAAAGCATCATCACTATATACTTCAAGAGGAGCACCATCACTATGTACGGTAAATGACTTATTTAACTTTAAGTAACAATTATCTCTGAAATCTCTTAGAGGGTCTTCCTTATTTAATAACCTATCTATACTAACCTTGTCTGAAGGTGTTACTTCCAATACTTCTTCGCAAGAATTAAGCAATAAAAGAAAAAGGATGATCCCTAGATTTATATGAAAAATATTTTTTCTCTTCATTTTCTTTTTTTTAAAATGGTTTGATTCGACGTTCTCAAAACGTTAACTCTTCGTCTTTAAAACTTCAAATTAATTCCAAAGTTATAGGCTTTTTGGATTGGATAATTTGTCAGCGAAGCATTACCCGACTCCGGATCAAAGTAATCACTTGACAAGTGATCCCATGTCAATAAGTTTAACCCATTCGCATATATCCTTATCGAGCTTGCTTTTATTAAATTACATAACTTATCTGGCAAGGTAAATCCAAGCTCTATATTTCTTAATCGGACATATGAAGCATTGACCATCCAATAATCACTCTTGATGTAGTTACTTGATTCTTTACCTAACCGGGGATAACTAATATCCTCGCCTGCAGCAAACTTTTCAGCAGTCCATGATTTTTTCATCACTTCAGTGAAATTATCCTGGTTAGATGATACCCCTAGTCCGCTCATGTAAATATTACGATTTGCAGTCCCATGAACAAAAGCTGTTAAGTCGAACCATTTATAATTTACAGCCAGCTGAGCACCATAGGTTATTTCAGGAGTTTGCCCTATGCCTAACGGTGCTTTATCTTTCTCATCCACAACACCATCTCCTGTCAAATCCATATATTTTATATCGCCCGGTATTGGAGACCCTCCCAGTGCTGTTTGGTCTGCCCAACCCTCGATTTCCTCGTCTGAGCTGAACAGGCCATCCGTTTTATATCCCCAATGATACCCCCCTGCATATCCTTGGCTTCTGTAGGCATATGCATAGGTTTGATCATAAGGCATTTCTGCTGTAAACGTTTTTTCATTTTGGTTATAAGAAACATTACCATTCAAATTCACGAAGAAATCTTCATTAATTTCTTTGTTGTATCCAATTACCAATTCAAATCCTTTATTTATTGATTCACCAAGGTTGGCAGGTGGTAAAGAAGCACCCCCTAATCCCATCATTCCATCAGGAAGTATCGCAATATCTTTGATGATTAAATCAGAATTATCATGATAAAAGAAATCGGCTCCTACATATAAGGAATTAAACAATTCTGTTTCAATACCTACATTATATTTTGTTGACGTTTCCCACTGGATATTTTCATTTCCTAATTGATTTTCGGTAGAATTTGAGTTCCATGACGTAAGGTATAGATACTGGTTATCCTTACCATATGCGTACGCATTATTACCTACTTGACCAGCCGATGCGCGTAACTTTAAAAATGTTACTGTTGAATTATTCTCTAAGAATCCTTCGTTGGATACTACCCAGCCCAAAGCGAATGATGGGAAAAAGCCAAATCGGTTACTTTTTGCGAATTGCTCAGATCCCTGGTACGCAAAGCTGGCATCCATAAAATAACGGTTATTATATGCGTACGACATTCGCCCAGCCAATCCCATATAATTGGTAGGAAGATAAATCTCTTTCTGCTGCATTTGCCTTTGAGCCATCAACATGGCAGTTACATGATGTTTTTGACCAAAGGTTTGATCATAATCTAACGAAGCACGCATATTGTACATATAATAGAAATAGTTCGTACGAGAATCTGAGAGTGTTGAATTTTTTGTACCTACATTTTTAACATAGCCCAATGAGTCCAATCCATTTACATCTAACAAAGTCTGTACTTCATATCCTTCATAGGTTCTCTTACGGATTTGTGAATTGTTTGAGTTAACATCAAATGCCAATTGGGCTGTGGCTGAAAGCCCAGGTATTATTGATTCTAATTTTTGTCTGGCTCCAAAAGTATTGTTAAGTCTCAGGTTCGTACCTAAGGTAGATCCTGTGCGGTATAAATCACCATAAATGGAATTGTTGTTTCTAAAAGTCAACTTGTCCTTTTTAATGATTACTTCACCATCAGGGGTAAGATCCTGATAAGCATTATTGGGTGTTTTATATAATTTTTCTATTAAACTATTCCATCCTAATCCGCCAGCGTAAGGCGCATTCATTTTACCCATACTTCCCCCAATATTCAACCAAACATCCAGCTGTGGGTTGAGTGTGATATCCAGATTGGTACGAAAATTAAACAGGGTTGATTTTGATTCAGCATCATAGCTGTATTTATCAAATGGTTCATGTTCAAAAATAGAACCTTGCTGACTATACCCTAAAGAAGTAAAGTAACGCATCTGCTTTGATCCCCCCTGGAAGTTTACATTAACCCTGGTTTGCTTGGCATAATCCTTCATAAATTCGTCTGCCATATCCCTCACTGGATAAAAACCTGTTGAATCTGCCAGCATGTACCTTTCTATTTCTCGCTCAGTATAAGGTTCTCCTCCTGAACCATTATAAAGAAAATCATTTTCCAGTCGCTGATTATACAAATGAGCATAATCATAAGCCGAAACAAAAGAGGGTAGTCGTGTTGGTGCTTGCATTGAATGATCCAGAGATACCGAAATTTTTGATTTACCTACAAAACCACTCTTGGTGTTAATTAACAACACACCACCGGCACCACGCATACCATAGATTGCAGTAGCTGCCGCATCTTTAAGCACCGTTACTCTCTCTATTTCGTAAATATCAATACCTGCAGCCGAACGCTCAACTCCATCCACAACAAACATTACCCCATTAGAATTAGGAGAATCAAACCCTCTGATTTGTGTGTTAAAAGTTTCTTTTCCTGGTTCACCATCCTTTTGGATAATAGTTAATCCCGGCAACCTGCCTTGCAATGCAATCATCAGATTAGTAGACCGGCTCCTTAATAATTCCTCACCTGATATGGAAAAAATGGAGCTGGTAATACTATGCTTTGCTTTTTTACCGTATGCCACATATTCCATATCTTCTTTTACAAGCTTAATTTCAACATCATCGGTTGTCTTGTCAATAACCTGAAGCAACCTTTTGAAATCGGCCTTTTTAAAAATTAACGTAGTCGGAAGTTCTGCCACCTCTATTGAAAACTTACCGTCGATATCTGTAAACGCCTTATTGTTGTTTCCTTTTTCAGAAACAACTACACCGGGCAATACCACCCCCTTAGAATCTGCCACTGTACCTTTAATTACCGCAGCTGCATGGGTAACCAGTGAGGCCAGAAAAACTCCACAGACAATTAGTATATATCTTTTAAATATGTTTTTCATATGTTTTAATTTGAATTAATTCTTGAATATTAGCTATTGCCAAGCTTCCGGCTGTTCCAGGTTTGGTAAATATTTTCCGTCGACCAGAGGAATAGGGAGCACCTTATATTTTTCGTTATGGCAGGCCCAAACCCAAGGTGTCTGATAACGGGTATGCGTATAAGCAGCACCAACTTTCTCCACTAACATTCCACTAACAGTGTTGTTTTGTGTATTGCTGATGATATCCCACCTGCGTACATCATAGAAACGGTGATCTTCTAACACCAATTCCACGCGACGTTCGTTTCTGATTCTTCTCATCAACCAATCTGTATTGCCACTTTGATAATCCGGCACCGAGCTTATTGGAGGCTGGTTGGCTCTTACACGAGTCATATCTAAAGCGTAACAAGCTTCATCAAAATGACCTGCCCCACAAAGTGCCTCGGCATAATTCAAGTATATTTCTGCATAACGCATCATCATGCTATGATGGTTAACGCGTCCGAAAGCTGCACCCTTTGATCCCTTCCCATAAAACAATGGGTCTCTGTCTTTACCATAATAATAACCGGTATAAGTTTGTCTTTGACTGCCTGATGTTACATTACCATTGGTTCCAGTACCCGGCGCTCCTTTATAAGTCCAAACTGTAATGGCCCCCATTTGATAGGATTGTCCAAAATTGTTTCCATTGTACATGATATCCCTGGAAAGTCGGTCGTCCCTGTTTTCGTAAGGAGCATTATAATCATCGTAACCTGCGGCAAGCGCTTCAGGTGTAAAGGTAGGATTGGCATGGGTTGCATCATATTCCTGTACTACCATGGCCCCGTTCTTCAGCTCATAACAGTCTACCATCTCCTGGGTCGGAGTTTCACCGCACTTAACAATGGTAAAATTAGACTTTTTAGGCACGGCCTTACCCAGGTTAATACCCTGTACATTACTCAGTTGCGCCACCCTATCTCTTGCCCTCCAAATCACTTCTGTTGCTTCCAGGTTTACAGAATATTCGGAGATATACATCTTTTTAGTATTCTCCCAGGGCTCTAATGAATAGGCTCCCAGATCAAGAAACTGTTTGGCTGCTGCTGCAGCTTTTTCATATTTATTTACATCTCCATCAGGGTTATTAAGCGGACTGGCATTATATAATAACACACGTGATTTCAGCCCATATACAAAACCTAATGGCATACGATATTTATCGGTAACATTAGAAGGATCGCGTTTCATAGGAAGGATACCTCGGTCTATCACGCCTTGCAGCTCCTCAGCAATCCTGTTGGCTACCTCATCGTATGTAGGCCGTGTCATATCTTTCCATCCATCATATTCCAATGGAAATACAAAGTCGATAAACGGTAGAGGGCCATACATACTGATTAACTTAAAATGAAAATAAGCTCTAAGCGCTATGACCTCTTCTCTCATAAGGTCTCTTTCTGCCTGAGGCAATTCTTCATCGGAGACAGTAACCTGGGGCAGATTTTCAAGAAAAACATTACAAAAATGAATACCTCCCCAATATCTGCCCCACCATGATCCGGTATTGGGTTGGCTATAGGTATTACTTCTTTCTCCGGCCCATACTGCACCATTGGATGGACTCAGATTACCGTTACGCCAATTTCCCATACTCTGGGCTTGCTGATCAAAACAGTTGTCAGTTAGTGCTTCTTCGGTTGTCCAGAAATAAAGATAAACCCTACTTTTGGGTATGCCCTGGTAACAAGCATGAAACATCCCTTTAACTTTCGTTGCATCCCCAAGCATTCCTTCAATTGATTCTCTTGAATCTGCTTCTCTTGCTAAAGCGTTGTCAAAAGCGTCTTCGCACCCTGTTGTTGTGAGCAGCAATAACAATACAAAAGGTATAATGCAAAATATTTTATTTCGTTTTTTCATTCGTTAAAATTTTAATGATTTACAAGTCTATTTTACTAGAAAGTAATGTTAATACCCGCATTATAATTTGCATATAATGGGTGATTTAAAGAATTAGTAAGCTCAGGATCCAAATATTTAAATGGCATATTATCAAAGGTTAATAGATTTAAACCATTCAAATAAATCCTAACATTGCTTAATCCTATAGACTTCATCATACTTTTAGGAAAAGTATAACCTAGCTCCACATTTTTTAATCTAACATACCACATGTCGATTAACCAATAATTACTAGGTAGCTTGCTTACTGAAGATCCATCGATATGCATTCTTGGATAACGGATATCACCACTATTAGCTTGTTTTTCAGGAGTCCAGGCATATTTATGCAATCCAAAATAGTTTTTAAGTCCATCGATATTATTACCATGCCAATCCCAAATTCCTCGTTGAGAGAAATCAAAAGTATAATTGGTGACTCCTTGTAATAATGCACTAAAATCAAATCCCTTATAATTTACTTTAAGTGAATAAGATAAGTTTAATTCTGGCACCTTTGTGTAGTTCATTCTAATCTTATCTCTTTCATCAATAATTCCATCGTCATTTTGATCCTTGTATTTTAAATCTCCCGGAAGTACTGCTCCTAAACTCTCATAAGACGCCCATCCTGCTATTTCTTCTTCATCTTTAAAATACCCTAAACAGTCATAACCATAGATAGATCCTCTGGAAAAACCTTCTACGCGGTATGGGTAGGCAAAGTCATCTCCCAAAGAAACTTCGTTTGCATTTATAATTTTGTTCCGAGCAAAGGAACCGCCCAATGTAGTAGAAACCCTTAAATCATCGCTTAATTTTTTATTATAAGTTAACGAGGCTTCAATACCTTGGTTTGTCATTACCCCATCATTTCTTTTAGGTAATGCTGTTTGTCCGAACATATACACAGGAATTGGTACCTGACTCATTAGGATGGAACTCCTTTTTTCGTAGAACACGTCCACATCTAATTCAAACCCATTGATAAAGTTTGTTTCCAGACCAATATTGCTTTTGTTAGCTACCTCCCAAGTCACCAAAGTATTTGGCATAGACTTTTCATACACAGGAGTCGGTAAACCAGAATAACCACCTAATCCTCTAAAGAAATCACTTGATCCTTGTGTCCAGTTATCCAAATATGCAAATCGGCTTCCTCCCATTCTGTCGTTACCGACTTGTCCAAATGATCCTCGAAGTTTCATAAAGCTAATGGCGCTTGAGTTTTTCATGAAATTTTCTTCGCTGATAACCCAACCTAATGAAACCGAGGGGAAAAATCCAAATCGTCGTCCTTTAGCAAATTGTTCCGACCCGTTCATACCAAAGTTAAATTCTCCGAGGTAACGTTGTTTGTATCCATAGGTTGCGCGACCTACAATACCAACATATTTATACGGAACTGCACCATTTACTATTCTTTGAGTTTGGTTATACAGAAACAACCCGGTAACGTTATGATCTCCAAAAGAATTATTATAATTCAATGAAGCATCCAAATTAAAACGTGTAGAATTGCTTTGTGTTAATACCGGTATCAGTTCAGAATCTTCACGTGTACCTGTTTGGTTGTATACAACAGCTGAATCTTGCCCTGCTGCATCCTTTAGCATCTCTGCCCGAAATGAACTATAGGTTCTTCTAAACCCTCTGATGTGTGTATCTTTTGTATCGTACGACGCAACTACTTTAGCCTTTAGGCCTTTAGTTATCATTTTCAGGTCTTGTTCAAAACCTACTGTATTCTGAATATCATTATTTGTTGTTACACGATATCCGGTTCTGTTTAATTGACCATAAATTCCATCCACAACATTACCATCAGGATCTACATTAGGTCCTTTTAATATAGAGGCACGGTCGGCAAAACCTGCCAATAGAACATAGTACCACGATGCAGTGGTGGCTGCACTTGGCTGGTCACCTCTAATAATAGGGTCATTTTTATCTTGTAACGAACCAGAAAGATTCATCCAACCTTTTAACGTAGGTGTAATTTGTGTACTAAAGTTAGCACGGTAAGTAAACCTGTCTAATCGTTGCTCATTATCATAATTATATTCATCCCATCGTTCTGTTTTAAAAGGCCCTCCCTGACGGGTATATCCTAAACTGGCAAAATACTTGGTTTTTTTTGTTCCTCCACTCATGTTTACGTTTCCTTTAACCATGGGTGTATATTTGTTCACAAATTCCTCATACCAGTTTCTATCTCTGTAATATTCAGGAAAATCACCGTTGCGGTAATGATCTATCACCTCTTCCGGGTATGGAACAGGGTTGTTCGGATTATCAAGTGCAACAACTTCATTACGCACATTCATATAATCAATCGCATTCAACGGATCCGGCAACCTGGTTAGGGTTTGCATAGAATAATTCACATTAGCAGTAACTCTGGCCTTCCCTACCTCACCTTGCCTGGTTGTAACCAAAATAACACCATTTGCACCACGTACACCATAAACAGCTGTTGCTGATGCATCTTTTAATATAGAAATAGATTCAATATCATAAGGATCGATATTGTTTATTCCACGCTCAATACCATCCACTAATATTAAAGGATTAGTGCTATTCATAGAAGCCTGACCACGAATATATAAGTTAACATTCTCAGCTCCTAGCTCACCACTTGTTTGCATGATAGTTAGACCAGGCATTTTACCTGCCAATCCTACAGATAAATTCGCTGCTGGCGATCTTACAATATCAGTACTACTTATAGTAGATATTGCAGCCACCACACTTTCTTTTTTCTGTGTACCATATCCCACTACAACCACTTCTTCAATATCAGAAAATTCAGGTTTTAATTGTACATCTAACTTTTTTCTTCCATCCAGATCAATTTCCTGAGATTCCATCCCGATAAAAGAAAACACTAGCTTCGCATTGGAATCGCTTAGCTGAAGAGAATATACTCCTTCAAAATTCGTTATTGTTCCTTGTGTTGTTCCCTTTATTATTATGCTGGCCCCCACAACCGGCTCCATAGCTTCATCAGTAACACGTCCTGTCACCAAATGTTGCTGCGACATACCCCAAACCGACATGAAGCATAAGAGAAACATTAGCAATGATTTTTTCATAAATTATTTTTATTAATTAGACTTAAAACACCGCTAAAGTATTAGATGTGCAATCGCATTTTTCTCACATTTACACTTCGTTTTCTTTATTCCGTTCCAACATCTCCATAAATCGATTTTTCGTTAAAATAAGTTGCAATCGTCAGTTACCCTTGAAATATCACTGTCCCATATCCATCCACCAGAAAAGATACATCGACAGGCAAAAACATTAATATCCCGACCTCATTAAGTCTAATTTATTTAGAAACCACCACCTTTAACACATCCGCTTGAAACGGTAACAAGTCTGTTTTATCGTTTTTGTTTCAGCTTTTATCACTTTTGAAACACCAAGAAAGCATACCGAATAGTTTCTTTACTTTCTTGATTCATATTTGCCTTATTTTATAACTTTAAAAAGTATATTTATTTAACTTTGCGTTACTTCTGCAATTGACAAATTGAAACTTAAGACAATCCATAAATGCTGAACTATTTCTTTCTTAATGCAATTAGTTTTAAAATCATAAATACAAGCTTAAAAAAGTGTCTATTTGCATTGTCTTTATTTACTACTGCATTATTATATTCGCAAGATGATTTTACTTACCTCCCCCCAAAATTTCAAAACCTATCTTTAAAAGATGGATTATCTAACCTGGCTATACATTCAATTTGTCAGGATAATTTGGGATATATTTGGATTGGTACTGCCAGGGGACTTAATAGATATGATGGGATTTCGTTTAAACACTATTATTACAACGATGATGAAAATTCATTATTCCATGATAATATCATTGAGCTGCACAAAGCTCCCAATGGAGATATTTTTTGCAGAACAAGCTCAGGCATTAATATATATAGCATTGAAAAGGAAAAGCTAATAAAAAAGAAATCTATCGTTTCCTGGCATAAGTCCTTCACCAACTATGATTCTGTGGTTTACTCAACCAAACAATCCAAAGGACTTTATCAATACAATACCGATCACAAACAAATTAAACAAGTAGAAAACTTCCCAAAGAATGACCTTATAGACGAACTCCTAAGTGAAGAAATGACTGGAATCTGGGGGAAATCTATCAATAATCAATTCATCATAAACTATAATCCTAAAACTTCAGATTACAAAAAGTATTTCCTTCCTGATTCTGACACACTTATAGTTGGTGGCACCCTTTCACTTATTCAAAAGCACTTAATAATAACTACAAATACAAACATCTCAATATTTAATATAGAGAAAGAACAATTTGAAGATTTACATGAGAACTATGGTGGCTTAGTTGCTATTCAAAACCAACAATTAGTTTTATAAAGCAAGTAGAAAAAAACATTTTATGGATAGGTACAAAATCGCATGGGCTTTACGTATACAATACAATAAGTCAATCGCTTAAAAACTATCACAAAACAAAAGATTCAAACACACTAAATTCGAATCACCTGACTTGCTTTTTCAAGGATATTAACAATAACATTTGGTTAGGTACATTTGACAGAGGGGTAGAAATAGCTTTTGAAAGTCGTAAAAACTTTAATTTTGATTTAACCTTACAGGATTTTACAAAGGACAAATTTGTGACTTCGATATGCACCGACTACAAAGGCAATTATTATATAGGAACCAGATTAAGCGGACTTTTTACATATAATACAAAAACAAAAAAAACATCCGTTTTAAACGAGAAAAACAGTTTTATTAAAGACAATAATATTAGAAGCTTATTATTGAGCTCCAACAACGAACTGTGGATAAGCTCAGAAAAACAATTGCATATTTTAAACCTAAAAAACGGTAAGCACAGGAATATCGAAATTCCGAAACCCAACAATGGTCTGGTTAACTTTTGTGAAACAGACCATCAAATATTTGCAGGTTCTGACAAACAAGGGTTACTTGTTTTCTCCATTGATGGTAAACTACTGGATACAATAACTAAGTTTAATAAAAATGTTACTCAAATATTACAGCAAAAAGATGGTAAGCTAATTGTTGCTGCACATTCTGTTGGATGTTTTATTTATGACTATAAAAACAATCAGAGTGAAAATATCCAAAAAATAATCGCACCGACCCTAAAAAATTTAGGACAGATAGTTACCATTTATTTGGATTCGAAAGAGAACCTATGGATAGGTAATTTTAAATTTGGTTTGTACCGAATATCGAAGGATAAAAAAGAGGTAACAATTTATACCATGAAAAATGGACTTCCCAGCAATGATATTACGGGTATCATTGAAGATGAAAAAGGAAACATGTGGATTAGTACTGCCTATGGTTTGTCTATGCTAAACAAGAAAAGTGAATTTATAAACTACTCCTACAACGAAGGACTTGAGAATATTCAATTTCACCAAAAAGCCACCTTGAAAGATGAATTTGGCACACTATTCTTTGGTGGAAACTTTGGCCTTACTTTCTTTAATCCCAAAGTTTTTGACTTTGAAAACAAACAAGCACCCAAAATACGACTTGAAACATTGAAAGTTTCCAACCGCCAGGTAACACCCGATGACGACACTAATATTTTAACTAAAAGCCTGGCACTTACATCTGAAATAACCTTATCACATCATTATCCCAGTTTTAGCATCGAATATAAAGGCTTTGACTATGTTTCCGCCAAAAACATGAAATATGCCTACATACTGGAAGGTTCTGACACGGATTGGAACTATGTGGACAACAGGACTTTTGCCAGTTATCAGAATTTAAAACCCGGTGATTATATTTTTAAAGCAAGAGTTCAAAACGACAACGGAAACTGGTCAAGTAACTTAGCAACACTAAATATTAAAATTAAACCAGCCCCTTGGCTTACAATATGGGCTTTAGCAGGCTACATTTTGTTTTTAGCTCTATTAATACTGGGTGCATTTAAGTTTGTTTTATACATAAAACACTACAAAAAAGAACTTGAAGTTGAACAAAACGAACGAATTCGAGAAAATGAAGTTTCACAAATGAAGCTGAGATTCTTCACCAACATATCCCACGAGATAAGGACTCCGGTAACTTTAATAAAAGGAAATGTCGATTATCTTAAATCAGAATTAAATGAGAAGAAAATGACATTAAATTCTATTGGTAGTTTAAGTAACAGTACCGACAGATTATTAAAACTAATCAACCAACTACTTTCTTTCCGCCAATTGGAAAACGATGCGCTTGATTTAGAAATTAAAAATCAGGATATTATAGAAATAACAAAAGAGCTGGTTATATCGTTTCAATACACGGCTAAGCTTAAACATATTTCTATAGAAATTGATACAAAAGTCAAAGACTTAATTATTCCTGTTGATAAAGACAAATACGAGAAGATATTAAACAACCTACTGTCCAATTCTCTTAAGTTTTCGAAAAAAAACGGTCAAATTAAAGTTGTCATTGAAAAACTAAACGCAAAAGACCTTGCCCATGAATTTAAAGTTGACAATACCATAAATAACTTTATTAAGGTTTCTGTTATTGACAATGGCAAAGGTATATCACCCGATCAGTTACCCCATATTTTTGACAGATACATTCAATATAACAATAACAACAGCAAACCGGACTACTCAAGTACTGGGATAGGGTTAAATTTTACCAAACGACTTATTGAACTCCATCATGGAGCTATTGCGGTTACCAGTGAAAAAAATGTGTTGACTTGCATGCGTTTTATTTTACCAATAGATGCACATGTTTATGCATTGAAAGATATGGCGGTAAAAGAAAGAGAACAAACATCAATATTCACTGAAGAGCTTGTACCTGATTTGCACAAAGTAAATAAACCCGAAAAAGTGATTTTATTAGCTGAAGATGACATTGAGCTAAACAAGTTTATTCAAAAAGCATTGTCGGGAATGTTTCAAGTTATTCCCACCTATGATGGAAAAGATGCGCTTAAACTGGCAAAAAAATCACTTCCTGATATTATAATATCTGATGTTATGATGCCCGAGATGGATGGCATTACTTTGTGTAAATCAATCAGAGAAGACAATTTAATATCGCACATTCCCATAGTTTTGCTAACAGCTAAAGCTGAAATTGAAAATAAAATATTAGGCTTTGATTATGGTGCAGATGAATACATTACCAAACCTTTTGATTTGAATATTTTAAAAGCCCGCATTCAAAATTTAATAAAACAAAGAAGTGCACTTCAAGAATATTATAAAAATGCAATGCCGGTTGAATATAAAACAGATACAGTAAATCAATTTGAAGTTAACTTTATGAAAAAGATTAATTCTGTAGTTGAAGAAAACTATAAATCTGTAGAATTTAATGTTCATCTATTAGCCGAAAAAATGAACATGAGCCGCACAAGTTTCTATCGAAAGTTTATGAATATCACAGAAACCCCTCCAAAAGATTATATCACAAATTTCAGAATCAACAAATCATTAGAGTTAATCCATAAAGGATACGAAAGTCTGGGCGAAATTAGCTTCATGTGTGGTTTTAGCAGTCAAACCATTTTTTCTAATTCTTTTAGAAAAGCAAAAGGAGTATTACCTCTTCAGTATAAAAAATCATTAAAACAAGCACACAACAACTAAACAAATAAAGCCCCTTTGTTCAATGGTTTGGCTCCTTCTATAGGCGCAAAACAACGTATTCCCAAATGTTTATCATTTATCATCAACAATAAGGAGCCGTTTCTGAAAATTAAATAAGATTAAAGTTTACATACACTAATTAATTACAAGTTTCGTATTAACATTAAAACCTCGACCTTTAATATTCAGGATGTATATTCCATTTGAAATATCATTCATTAATAGTTTGGTAGGCAAGCCATTGTTTAACAATTCAAGATTTTGATATAAAAATAATTTACCTTTAGTATCAAAAACCTGAGCCGTCGCTTTGCCTTTAATGTTAGTGCTTGTTTTAATGTATATATAATCCTGATTTACAGGATTGGGATATACACTTATTTTCGGATTCATTTGACGATGTCTATCCAGCGAGGTGAACTGATCCCTATTTACCCAAAAATATTTACTAGATAAAACGGAGTTTACCCACCCAAAAAACGGTTTGTCCTCAGGCTCATAAATTGTCAAAAAAGCGTCAAAAAAA
>NZ_JBNGOS010000008.1:0-195474 GCF_050589685.1 Saccharicrinis sp. 156 | reverse complement strand
TCGTTATGGTGAGTTGAAGTGAAGCAGCGGAGTGTCTTGTTTTGAAACAATTTCAATGTGTAATAGAATTTCTAATGTATATTGCGGGTTAAAATCAATTTGCCACCCATTAGGTTGAGTTCACTCCCTTTTTCGATAAAAGACATTTTGAAATCATTCCAAATAAAAGATATCGGTTTGGTTTTCCTGCCGTATAATGGTATCGCTCCAGCGTAATAAGCAATAAAAAACCCGATGCAAATAAATTTATGGGCGGTGGAGTTCCTGTCGTGCGGAGCGGAATACGAATACGACACCATTTATAAACACTAAAAAAATATTCGAATGGGGTTTAACCTTAGGAGGGGTGAGGGAAAGCTATTGCGTTGAAACAATAAATACTTCCCAGGCTATTTCTAACCAATTAAAACTGAGTTTAGCCATCAAACAAAAATGCCGCAACCAATTACTAATAATTCGATTACGGCATTTTCCTAGTAGCCCCAACAAGACTCGAACTTGTATCTAGTGTTTAGGAAACACTTGTTCTATCCCTTGAACTATGGGGCCATCCTTTAAAGCGATGCAAATATATAATTTTAACCCAATTTTAACAAAGAGAGATGATGATTATTGGGGTATTTACCCATAAAAAAAAGGTTGACCTAATGGTCAACCTTTTTGTCTTTATCATCGAGGATCTTGAACTCTAAAAAACTTAATGAGGCGGAAGGAATCAACTTAAGTCCAAAACCGTATTTGAACTTCCATTTTAAAAATATGGACGGGAAGCCTTTTTTTAAGTAAGCTCCCAGGTAAGGATGAACCTTCAGGGTCAATTTTTTACTCTTTTGTCCTTCGACAGCTTTTTTAATGCTGTCTTCCAACTTCTCCTCCAGTAGGATGGCTGGTGCAATTTTACCTGTTCCAAAGCAGGTAGGGCATGTCTCATCGGTTTCGATGGCCATTTCCGGGCGAACACGTTGGCGAGTGATCTGCATGAGTCCGAATTTGCTAAGCGGAAGGATATTATGTTTGGTCCTGTCCGGAGTCATAGCTTCCTTCATCTTCTCATACACTTTTTGCCTGTGTTCGGCTTTTTGCATATCAATAAAATCAACCACAATTATTCCACCCATGTCTCTCAATCTTAACTGACGGGCAATTTCATCGGCAGCTGCAAGGTTTACGTCCAGGGCATTGTTTTCCTGGTTACTTGCATTTTTTGCGCGATTTCCGCTGTTAACATCGATAACATGTAGTGCTTCAGTATGTTCGATAATAAGATACGCACCGCTTTTAAAAGAAACTGTTTTCCCAAAAAGCGATTTAATCTGTTTCTCGATTCCAAATTGATCGAACAGAGGGACGTCCCCTCTAAATTCTTTCACAATTTTTTCTCGATCGGGCGCAATCAAACCCACATATTCTCTTACCTCTTTGCACATATCCTGATCGGAAATGTAAATGCTGTTGAATGAAGGGCTCATGATATCCCTTAGTATGGCTGAGGTACGGCCAATTTCACCAACAACTAACGCGCGCGGCTTTAGATTAAACAATTTGGCAGTGGACTCGTCCCAACGTCGAGCAAGGGTTTTCAATTCCTTGTCGAGTTCGGCAACTCTTTTGCCTTCGGCCACGGTGCGGACGATTACCCCAAAGTTTTTGGGTTTAATGCTGATCAAAAGCTTTTTCAGTCGGTTTCTTTCTTCGGCAGATTTAATTTTCTGGCTCACGGAAACCTTGTCGGAAAAAGGCATCAACACTAGGTTGCGTCCTGCAATTGACAATTCGGAAGTCAGCCTTGGCCCTTTCGTTGAAATGGGTTCCTTGGCTATTTGCACCATCACTTCCTGACCTACGGAGAGAACTTCTGATATGGTACCGTTTTTATCGATATCCGGCTCAGCTTTAATTTTGTGTAAGGCAACTCCTCCCTTTTTGACAGTCTTGGCCATATTAAGAAACTTCTTCAGGGTACGAAATTGGGGTCCAAGATCTAAATAATGCAAAAAAGCATCCTTTTCGTATCCTACATCAACAAAGGCTGCATTCAGTCCCGGCATAATCTTCTTTACCTTACCCAGGTAAATGTCGCCAACGGTAAACTGTATGTCACCTTTCTCTCTTCTTAACTCTACCAATCTTCTGTCTTCGAGCAATGCTATCGAAAGCTCGTCGGGAGATACATCAACAAATAGTTCTGCACTCACAATAGTAGGTATTTCAATAATAATAAGAACTTTTGTCCCGACCATTCTGTCAGGACACTTTTAATTGTCTACATAAAACAAAGAACAAACAACGAAGGAAGCTTCCCTCATGTTTGTTCTCTATTATGTTTTCACAATAAGATGAGGAAGATTACTTCTTCTTCTTGTGCCTATTTTTTCTAAGCCTCTTTTTACGCTTATGCGTAGCCATCTTATGTCTTTTTCTTTTCTTTCCGCTTGGCATACTACAAAAATTTAACTATTAATAACCAATTACTTCACGTTGTTCTTAACTTTGGTAACAAAGCTTTTTGAAGGCTTAAATGCCGGAATGAAGTGTTTTGGGATAATGATAGTCGTGTTTTTAGAAATGTTACGAGCCGTTTTTTCAGCTCTTTCTTTTACGATAAAACTTCCGAATCCACGCAAATACACATTTTTCCCTTTAACTAATGAACCTTTAATAGTCTCCATAAAAGCTTCGATAGTCTTTTGAACTGTAACCTTCTCAATTCCGGTATCTTTTGAAATCTCGTTTACAATATCAGCCTTTGTCATCTCTCTTTAAAATTATTTAATTATCAACTAATTACATTAATTTTCTAAAATTCAGAATGCAAAGATATAACGAATTAGAAAAATAAAAAACAAAAAGTCTATTTTTGATAAAAAAAAATTGTGATGAGTGAGTTCAGTAGTGACTTGATTTTGTGGTATAAAGACAACAAACGCGACCTTCCATGGCGTCACACCACTGATGTGTATAAGGTTTGGGTATCGGAAATCATACTTCAGCAAACCCGTGTAAATCAAGGCTTAAATTATTATATTAATTTTCTGAAAGAATTTCCCACGGTTCATCATTTGGCCAAAGCAAATGAAGACAAGGTGTTAAAAATATGGCAGGGATTAGGCTATTATTCCCGTGCCAGAAATATGCACGCAGCGGCAAAATATGTTTCTGACGAATTAAACGGAGTTTTCCCGCATTCGTACGATGGCTTGCTAAAGCTTAAGGGGATAGGCAGCTATACGGCTGCTGCCATCAGTTCTATTTGTTATAACGAGCATCAAACCGTAGTGGACGGAAACGTGTTTAGGGTACTCACCCGTATTTATGGTATAGAAACACCCATTAATACAACCATAGGGAAAAAACAAATAGAGGCGTTGGCCCACAGCCTGAATGACGGCAAAGAGCATGGCACCTTCAACCAGGCGTTAATGGAATTTGGCGCACTGCACTGCACTCCTAAAAAACCACCATGCCAATCGTGCGTATTTAAAGATAAATGTTGGGCACTGCAGAATAAAAAGGTTGATATACTACCGGTTAAGGAAAAGAAGCCAAAAGTGAAGAAAAGATTTCTGAACTTTATTGTATTTACGGACAAGGAAGATCAAACCGTCATACAGCGCCGGAACGGAAACGACATCTGGAAAGGGTTATATCAGTATCCGTTGATTGAGACCCCGCATACTATTTTAACCCCGAAACTGTTGGGCTTGGAAGAATTCGTTGATTTAACCGCCAACCAGGACATAAACATTATTTCCGAATTTACTTTAAACCACCTACTTACTCACCGGCACTTAGTGATCACTGTTTTAAGTATTCGGCTCGACTCACTTGAACACTTCAAAGAATCTAAATATCAAATTGTAAAAACAGATCGACTAAACGAATTCGCCTTTCCAAAGCCTTTAATCGGAATATTTAATTAAACACTGCAACATCGTTTGTAATCGATAGGAACTTTTGTATTTTTATCAATCCAAAAATAAGCATCATAAAGTATGTCAGTAAATAAAGTAATTTTAGTAGGCAACGTAGGAAAAGATCCCGAAATAAGATATTTTGAAAACGACAGAGCCGTAGCGAATTTTCCGGTGGCCACTACCGAGCGCGGTTTTACGACCAGTTCGGGCCAGCAAATACCTGAGCGCACCGAGTGGCACAATGTGGTAATTTGGGGCGGCCTGGCAAAAGTGGCCGAAAATTACGTTAAAAAGGGAACTCAATTATACATTGAAGGAAAGCTGAGAACCCGGTCATGGGACGATAAGGACGGCAATAAACGATACACCACCGAAGTGTACGTGGATAACCTTCAGTTGCTCGGCCGTAAAGCTGATAATCCAGGTGGCCAAGGACAAGCTACAAGTTACGGAACACCGGCACAGCCCCAAAACCAGCAGCCTATTTCTGCCCCGCCGCAGGCACCGGCAGCCAACAGCACGGGTAACGATGATATTCTGGACGAATCCTCCGAACAAGACGATTTGCCATTCTAGTATTCACTTAACTTCTAAGTTCTTGGAAACAGACCTTATTAATTTATCCGTACTTCCGTATTTCGCTGTGCTTGAATTCCAGCCCTTTACCTTTGGGACTTCCATCTCTATTTTGGTATTAATTGTATTACTGGTTTTTTCAGCCTTGCTTTCTGGTTCAGAGGTAGCTTTTTTTTCGCTTACCCCAACCGACATGAAAGATTTAGAAGAACTGGACAACCGAAACGGACGTTTAATTATCAAACATTTAAAATCGCCGGAACAGCTCCTGGCAACCATACTCATTGGCAATAATTTTGTTAATGTTGGCATTGTCATCCTTTCGGCATTTATCACCAACTCCTTAATTTACTTTGGAGATCCTCAATGGGTCAAGTTTGTGGTGGAAGTAATCGGCATCACCGGTCTTATCCTGTTTTTCGGAGAGATTCTACCCAAAGTTTATGCATCCCGCTTTTCGCGGAGGTTTGCCGAAACAATGGCCTATCCAATGTTTTTGTTAAGGGGGGTATTTAAGCCATTGAGCGTAATATTGGTAAGTAGCTCCGGTTTTGTAAATAAGCGCATCGCCAGAAAAACAGGATCCATTTCCCTGGATGATTTATCACATGCCCTGGAAATTACCGGAGATGAAATTACCGAAGAAATAGAACTACTGGAAGGCATTGTGAAATTCGGAAACATTAATGCGGCCGAAATTATGACGGCCCGTGTAGATGTGGTAGACATTGAAATCACCTCTGATTACAACAAAGTACTGGCAGTAATCGTTGAATCTGGCTACAGCCGCATTCCCGTTTTTGAGAACACACCGGATAATGTAAAAGGGGTACTGTATGTGAAAGATTTGCTCCCCCATTTAAACGAAGATAAGGATTTTAAGTGGCAGGAATTAATTCGCACCCCTTATTTTATCCCTGAAACCAAAAAGATTGACGACCTGTTAGAAGAGTTCAAGCAAAACAAAATTCATATGTCAATTGTGGTAGATGAATACGGAGGTACATCAGGAATTGTAACATTGGAAGATATCCTGGAAGAAATTGTCGGGGAAATATCTGACGAGAAAGATGAAGAAGAATCGTTCTACATGCGTCAGCCCGATGGCAGCATTATATTCGAAGGTAAAACATTGCTGAACGATTTTCACAAGGTAACCGAAATTGAAGAGGACGAATTTGAGAAAATGAAAGGGGAGGCCGAAACACTGGCTGGTTTGATGCTAGAAATAAAAGGGGAAATTCCTGATAAGTACGACCAAATCAAGTTCAAAAAATATGTGTTTACAGTGGTTTCTGTAGATTCGAGAAGAATTAAAAAGGTAAAGTTTGAGGTTAAGCCTTAAAAAGATAAAAACAAGTATAACTAAAAAACCGACATAACTGTCTGCCTGCCCTGTACGTTCCGGCAGACGGATTTCGGTAAGTGATTCATTATTGCGATTGAATATCGCCTTGGTTGTCCTGGCAGTATTAATTTTTTTAAACGTATATGAAAAACATAGTCCTAATATTAGGATTAACATCCATACTCGCAGTGTTTTCATGCAAGCATCATGGCACACCCAAACCGAGAGCTTATTATCGCATTACTTTTCCAAAGCATGAGTATCAGCCTTTAAACAAGGAATGTCCCTTTAGTTTTGATGTTCCTGTTTATACCCAGATTCTGGATGACGATCGTTCGCACAATGCCGAAAAATATTGGTATAACATGGATTATCCTACATTAAATGGAACTGTGCATATCAGTTACAAGGCGGTTGATAACAACCTGAACGAAATGCTTGAAGACAGTCGTAAGTTAGCGTACAAACATGCTGTTAAAGCCGATGCCATCGGTGAACGGATCTTTGTGGGGGAGGAGAAGAAGGTATATGGTACCTTGTACGAAATAATGGGAGACGCAGCATCTTCCGTTCAGTTTTATCTGACTGACAGTACCCATCACTTTGTGCGCGGCTCCTTATACTTTAACGCTGTTCCCAACAAGGATTCATTGGCTCCGGTGATTGATTTTGTCAAGGAAGACATCTTTCATTTAATGGAGACCTTTGAGTGGAAAGAAATGCCTAATTTTTAAAGAATGGCTCAAGTATTAAGAAGGGATACAGGCAGCGACGGGATAGTTGTAGTTTGGAAGATTGAAGAAAGCTCCAAAGAACTATTGCAATCGCTAAATCTAAGAGAACAAGATCTGAATCGGGTAAATTCATTTAGGCTCGAATCCAGAAAACAAGAGTTTTTAGCTGCCAGGTGTCTGATTAAGGAAGTATTGAAAATAGATCCCGCTGTCGACTATCGGGAATCGGGAAAACCAATCCTTAAAAACTCAGAATATAACATTAGCATAAGCCATACCAAAGGTTTTTTAGTTGTAGTGTTTTCCAAAGGCGACTTTGCGGGCGTAGATATTGAACGCCCATCGGAAAGGGTAGCGCGGGTGTACAAGCGTTTTGTAAGCACCGAAGAAGAAAAATTCATTCCGGACAATAATAAGGTTGCGTATTATACCATGCTGTGGTGCTTGAAAGAAAGCATGTATAAAATGTACGACAGGCAAAGCAGCATCTTTAATGTCAACTTTATTTGTCACCCGTTCGAGTTGCAACAGGAAGGTAAAATTCAAGCTACATTTGATTTTGAGGAATGTAGGACCATGGATTTTGAATACCTGACCACCGAGGACTTTTATTTGGTTTACCATTGTTGAGTTAACCACCCATTACACGAATTTGACAAATTACCATGATTCTATCAACCATACAAAGCAAAGTAAAAAAAGGTAAAAAATTGTTTGCCGTCCTTATCGATCCGGATAAGTTTCCCCATAAAAACCTACTCAAAATTATTACTGCCATGGAAGCGGCTAGTCCCGATTTTATTTTGGTAGGAGGAAGCCTGGTTAACGAAAGGGTTGAAATGGTGGTGCATGTTTTAAAGAAACACCTGACAATTCCGGTTGTTTTGTTTCCCGGCAACCTGATGCAGCTCACACCCAATGCTGACGGCATTTTATTTATCTCCTTGATATCCGGAAGAAATCCGGAGCTTTTAATTGGCAACCATGTTACTTCTGCTCCTTTCCTAAAAAACTCTGGTATGGAGATTTTGTCTACCGGTTATATATTGATTGAAGGCGGAACAACAACCTCAGTAGAATATATGAGCCAAACACGTCCCATACCGGCCAATAAATCGGAAATCGCGGTAGCTACTGCCATGGCTGGAGAAATGTTGGGCCAGAAACTGATTTACCTGGAAAGTGGCAGCGGCGCTCACAATCCGGTACCGCAAGACATGATACAAGCGGTCAGAAACAATATTTCCACCCCCTTAATTGTTGGCGGGGGACTAAATAGTGTTGAAAAAGTAGAGAATGCCTGTGAAGCTGGTGCGGACATCGTTGTGGTGGGCAATGCGTTTGAGAAAGATTTATCCCTGCTAAAGGAATTTAAAGATGTAATACATTCGTATTAAAGGTGAATAGGCTATATCCTTAGACCCGCAGAACGCTTTAGAAAATCCCAGCCTGCCGGCTGGCAGTTATCACACATTAAACCTTGATCCGTCATTAGGAATTTGAAAAACCCCTTAATGTCAACTGGCATCAGCCATATCGAGGCCATCCCGATATAGAAAACCTTACATTGCTGTGTTTAATAAGCAATATGCAGATTTTGATCATCGAATGGACATCCAGATGAAGTGTAATGACAATTTAGGGTTCAAAAAGAGCATTACTATTCTACAAACCTATTATCCGATTTGGTTTTTAAAACAAGGTCTGCGTCCTTTTCGTCCAGCCAACCCGATCTTGCATCCATCCTATTGTCAAATTGTCTGAAAAAGGGCTTGATATCCAACAATGGGGTTTTGTCGAGCATATCCACTTCTTCAATAAAAATTTTATTGTCCTCCACTTTAACTAATTTAACCGTTGACAAACCAATGGCATTGGGTCGTTTGGGCGAACGTGTTGCAAATACGCCATGTGCTTTGTCGTCCATATACGGCACCACCGACATTTGGTAATTGGTTACTTTATGCAGATGGTAAATTAGCGTCAGATGAGTGAAACCTTCGAGATCCTTTAAGCCTTCCACAAACTCTTCTTTCAAAAGAATATATCCCTTAGCAGCCTCTGCCCCAATTGGTTGGATAGGCATATTCTCCAAAGAACTATGAGGCGTATAAATGGTGCCGATGGGTTGAAATGTAAAGTGTTGCATGGTTTGAACTGATTTAAGATTCACATTGATGATATCCACATAAAACATGACGGACTTTAACTTCGTCGATTTTTATTTCAGCCCTCTATTACAATCACAAACTATACATATGGCCAACACCTTAAGCCTTAATAGTTTGTTTTCCGCAAAGTCGGAACTGGCATTTCATCACATTTTATATAGATCAGATTTTGACCAGAGTGCCAATCTTTTCGCCTTTAATTACTCTGATCAGGTTTCCCGGCGTATCCATATCAAATACCACTATGGGTAAGTTATTCTCCTTGCACATGGTGGTGGCGGTTAAGTCCATTACTTTTAGCCCTCGGTTATATATCTCGTCGAAAGTAATTTCCTCGAATTTGGTGGCGTTAGGATCCTTTTCCGGATCGGCCGTATAAACACCATCCACCCGGGTGCCTTTCAGCATCACATCCGCCTTAATTTCAATCCCTCTCAATGAGGAACCGGTATCTGTTGTAAAGTAAGGATTTCCCGTTCCGCCGGAAAGGATAACCACTTCCCCATTTTCCAAGGCCTCAATGGCTTTAGGCTGGGAATAGAATTCACCAACCGGTTCCATTTTTATGGCCGTTAATACCCTTGCTTTTACGCCCGCATTATTCAACGATGATTTTAAGGCCAGGCTATTAATCACGGTTGCCAACATACCCATTTGGTCGCCCTGGTAACGATCGAATCCCTTGGCAGCTCCGCTTAGTCCACGAAAGATATTTCCTCCACCGATCACAATACCAACCTGAACACCCAGATCGCAGATATCTTTGATTTGTTGTGCATATTCTTCCAGCCTCTTATTGTCGATACCGTAGTTTTGTTCGCCCATCAGCGACTCTCCGCTAAGCTTAAGTAATACTCTCTTATACATCGTTTTGAATCTTCTAAAGTTTTGAATGGCACAAAGCTAAGAAAAGAATTTATTATTTAAATCAAATCGGAATATACCGCTTTAGGTAATTCCCTCAAATTATATTGGTTGGCCATAACCTCACCGTAAGCGCCAGCAGAGCGGATGGCTATCAGATCACCTCTGCCGGTTTGAGGGAGTGTCACTGCCTTTCCAAAACAATCGGATGATTCGCAGATAGGCCCCACCACATCATATTTGTTTTCTTCTTTTGTGGAAGTCAGGTTTTCGATTTTATGATAGGCCTGGTACAAGGCCGGACGTATCAAATCGCTCATTCCAGCGTCCACAATGGCAAATTGGGTGTGAACACCTTCTTTTACATACAAAACCTTGCTCATCAAGGTTCCGCACTGACAAACCACCGAACGCCCCAGTTCGAAATGCACCTCCTGCCCTTCTTTCAATTCCAAAAAGTCATCAAAAATTTTAAAGAACGTCTTGAAATCGGGCATCGGGTTTTCGTCCGGGTACTCATAATCGATACCCAGTCCACCACCAACGTTAACTATCCTGGGAATATTTCTGCGTTTCACGAAAAGCTCCTGTAATTCGTTTACCCTTGTGCAAAGCTGCTTGAAGGAATCTAAATCGTTAATTTGGGAGCCAATGTGAAAGTGAATCCCCACAAATTCAACATTTTTTAGTTCCGTTACCTTATCCAACACCTTTTCGAGATCCCAGATGTAAATACCGAACTTATTTTCCTCTAGTCCTGTGGTAATGTATTTATGCGTGTTGGCCTGAACGTTAGGGTTGATACGAAGAGCTATCTTGGCGGTTTTACCCATTCGCCCGGCTATTTCGTTGATGATCTCCAGCTCAGGAATCGACTCTACGTTGAAACAACCAATATTGTGTTCCAGGCCGGTAATAATCTCCTTGTCGGCTTTGCCAACACCTGCAAAAACAACTTTATCGTTAGGGAAACCTGCAGCCAATGAGGCAGACACCTCGTTACCGCTCACACAATCTGCCCCAAAACCAAAGGAGTTGATCCGTTCCAAAATTCGTTTATTGGCATTGGCCTTCACCGCATAATGAACATGATAACCATACTTGTCGGCCTCTTGCTTGATAACCTCAAGGGTGTCATCCAACAATTGCATGTTATAATAATAAAAAGGTGTTTCCACCTCATTTAGTTTCTGAATTGGAAATGGATTGTTCATTTGCACAATCTGATTAAAACAGGTTATCACTCAAGGCGTTTAATGCCTCTTTTTTATAATTCTCGTTAATTAGGATAGATACATTGTGGTTACTCCCACCATACGAAATCATGCGGATCGGAATTCCTTTTAACGCACCGAATATTTTGTCGGCATAACCAACTGTATCGGCTACCAAATCACCTACCACACAAACAATTACCTGATTGGTATCCACCTCTACGGTACCAAACTTCTTCAGGTCGTCCACTACATCTTCCAAATGCTTATTGTCGTCGATGGTAACCGATACACCTACTTCCGAAGTGGTAATCATATCGATAGGTGTTTTGTAGGTCTCAAATATTTCAAACACCTTGCGTAAGAAACCATATGCCAACAACATTCGTCCCGACTTAATTTTAATGGCCGTTATATTATCCTTAGCCGCTACAGCCGTAATCCTGTCCTTCTCAAGTTTTGAGGAGATCAAAGTCCCAGGTGCTTCAGGTGCCATGGTATTCAGTAACCTTACCGGGATATTGCTTAGCTTAGCGGGCAAAACACTGGTAGGGTGAAGTATCTTGGCTCCAAAATAGGCCAGCTCGGCAGCCTCATCAAAGGATAGGTTAGCAATGGAATGCGTATTCTCCACAAAACGGGGGTCGTTATTGTGCATGCCATCAATATCCGTCCAAATTTGTATTTCTTCGGCTGAAATTGCGGCACCAATCAAACTGGCGGTATAATCGCTTCCTCCGCGCTGAAGGTTATCTATCTCACCAAAAGCATTTCGACAAATATAACCTTGCGTAACATATATCTCTTTTCCTGGATTTTTCTTTAAAACCTTTGCGCAGTTCTCTTTGATATAAACCTTATCCGGTTCGTTCTGCTTGTCGATACGCATAAAATCCAGGGCGGCCAACAACATTGAGCTCTCTCCTTTTTCCTCCAGATAATACTGGAACATAGCAGTTGAAATCAGCTCCCCTTGCGCCAAAATGGCCTTTTCTTCAAAAGCCGTAAACATATCTATTGTGAACGACTTAATATAATCGAAATGAAACTCGATGAGTTCTTTGCCTTTTTGTTTGAACTCATCCGTTGCATAAAGATCTTCCACTTCGGCATAATATTTTTCCTCCAGGCTGTTGATTAACTCATTGGCGCCTTCGTTGTTTTTCTTGTACAGGTAATTGGTGATCTCCACCAATATGTTGGTGGTTCCAGACATGGCGGATAGAACAACAATTTTTTGCTCTCCGTTGCAAACCAAGTCGGCTACTTCTTTCATACGTGCAGCTGAACCTACCGAGGTTCCGCCAAATTTCAATACTTTCATCTTAACAAGATAAGAGACTATTAGATAACCTGCCTGTCGGCAGACAGGGAGATAAGTGACATTTTTAAATGCCAATCTATGCGTCTAGTTTACAGGTGCAAAATTAGAAGAAACTTTTTATTAATTGATAGAAATACGCGTTTAAAACAAGAAAAACACAAAATGTTAAATATATAACATTTTGTGTTTTTCTATAAGAATTGTGATTGCTATCTATCTTGAGATAGGCCTATATTATTCTTTTATATAAACTTCGAGTAGTTTTGCTTCCCCATCAGGTTCAATGATTACATTATCAATTGCCGCCGGAATTAAAACCGTTTCTCCTTTTGTTATGGTCTCCTCTTCACCGTTAGCACAAATAATTTTTGCACTTCCACCCACACACATATAAACCACAAAGGAGTTCAACAGGTAAATATCTCTTTCAAAAGCTTCATTAATATTTAGGATGTTAGTAACAAAATACTGACAAGCTGCCAGGTTTACCGCTTCGTTGCTTTTAAGATCGTACGCAACTTTTTCGTTCGTATCTTTGTAATCAATAGCATCCAACGCCAAGTCCGTATGCAATTCCCGGGTATTACCGGAGCTGTCCTTGCGGTCGTAATCGTAAATACGGTAAGTAACGTCCGATGTTTGTTGAATCTCGGCTAACAGCACACCTGCTCCAATGGCATGCACATCGCCGGCAGGGATAAAAAAGGTATCACCTTCGTCCACTTCGTGCGATTTTAACAAGGTCATCAGCTTACCGCCATTTAAAGCTTCGAGGTATTCTTCCTTGCTGGATTCATTTACAAAACCGGAAACCAGCTGACTTTTGGGCTCCGCTTGCAACACATACCACATCTCGGTTTTTCCGAATGCGTTATGTCGTTCTTTCGAAAGCACATCGTCAGGATGCACCTGAATCGACAAATTGTCGTTGGCATCGATAAACTTAAACAACAGCGGAAATTCATTGCCAAACTTGCTGTACACATGTTCTCCAACGATATCTGCCATGTAGATCTCTATAATTTCCTGAAGGTTGTTCCCGGCTAAAAAACCGTTCGAAATTTGGGAAACATCACCTTCCACCCCTGAAAGTTCCCAAGATTCGCCCAGGTTGTCCAGCTCGCTTTTTTTATTTAATACAGATTTTAGCTTACCGCCACCCCAAATTTTATCTTTAAGTATTGGTGTAAACTTGATAGGATACAATTTTGCGTTCATAATGGTTTTTTGTTTAGAACCTGCAAATTAAGAAAAAACCTGTTAAGCATCCATAACAATATATTATTGAATTGTGATATTATATTGAACTAAAGCGTTATTGGGCATCTAATCCTCCATGTATCAAATAAAAAAGAAAATAAATACCAAATTCAAAGTTATAGTTGTGCATTTTAAAGTTAGCAGCCATTTTTTTTGTTTATGTGCAAACAGGGCAGTGCAATTATTAAACCTAACAGCCTTAGTCAAAGATTGAGGGCTCCCAATTCAAAACAAGCCGTTTCACTGAGTTGTTTCAATATACCGGAGCTCTGCCATGTTTCGTTTCAGCAACTCCTTGTTTTGTACTATTGGATTACTCATTACGAATCTCTACTACCTAATCCGGGTTAAAGCATGCTTATACAGACCGTTCCTGTTCCAATAAAAAAATCCCCGACACGTTTGCCGGGGATTTTTTTGTCAAATTAATAAATACACAATTAATAAAGGTAAACCTTCATCAATATTCTAACCAGGCATTAGTTCGCTGAAACGGGCAGCATTGCCGCTTCAACAGAATCATATCCCTTAAACAGCTTTTTAGCGAACTTTTGAACACGTTTAGCTGTAATATCGTTTACCATCTTGTTAAATCCTTCCGTGTCGGTTATTGGCTCTTCGTTCATTAATGAACCCTGAATAACACTTAACCAGAAACTATTTTGTTCCACCGACTCTTCGCGACTTTTTATATAGTTCTTTTTAATCTCGTTTAAGTCGTCTATTTTAATACCGTTTTTAACCATGTTAGTGATCTCATCCTTCATTATCCTGGTCAACTTTTCACGCTTTTCCGGATCACAATCGAAATTCATAGTGATGGTGGCGTGCTCGTAGTTTCGCTTTGAAATGGATGGACGAACACTGACACCGTAACTTCCTCCTTCTTCCTCTCGAATTGTTTCCAGGTATCTCTTGCTCAACAACTCGGCAATTACTCTTACGTAAGTTCTTGTGTTAAAGTTATACTTCACATCATTATACATAGAAAAATAAACGGTTGCCTTGGGCACCTCCATTTCCCTTTTTACCTCCCTAAAAGTGGCTCCTTTCGCCGGTTTTATGTTATGGTCTACCCAGTTTTCGGTGCGATTTGTGGAGGAAAGGTTACCTATATATTTTTTTATCAGTGCCAAATCTTTGTCCAGGTCAATATTACCTACAAAGATGAAGGTAAAGTCGCTGGCATCCTGAAAACGGTCTTTATAAACGGCAACGGCTTTGTCATAATCCACATTGTTTACAAACTCTTCGCCAAATAAAATATGACGAGGATGGTAATTGCTCGCAATCACACCAATGGTATCTTTAAAAGCTTTGCTATTGTCTGTTTTTATATACGCCAATTGATTCTTCATCGAACCTACCATTGTTTCAAATGATTCTTTTTCGAAACGAGGCTTCTCGAACTTTAAGTATAACAGTTGCAACATAGTCTCAAAATCCTTTGGAGAAGCCGAACCACTGAAACCTTCAGTGTTGGTTCCAATTGAGGCTTTAACACCCGCCACCTTACCTGTCAACTTCTTTTTTAACCGGACAGCATCGAATTCGCCTACCCCTGACATACTTGCCACACCAGTCGCAATGTTTGCAGACTCCAATTGATCTTTCCCTAATACCGACATTCCACCAAAGCTATAAGCGCTAAAAAGTATCTCGTCTTTACTTAGCGCAGTAGGTAAAATAACCACCTTCGCACCGTTTTCAAGCGTATATTGTTTGGTTTGTTTGGCATCCGTACCTGAAATTACCGACTCACTAACTATGTTTTTCTCCTCTAATTCTTCTGCAACCAGAGGGCTTGAGTCTGCATCGTCCTCGTAAGCAGTTAACTCCGATTGCATCACCGTCTTCAGTTCCGACAACAATTCTTCTTTGGTAGGATACACAATAGATTCCTTGTCAGGACCAGAAATAGAAATTACACTGTTATTCATATTCTGAAAATCGGCAAATGTTGCGTATACCTCCTTTAATGTAATAGCTGGAATTGTTTTTTGAGCAAAACCCATTTCCCAATCCAATGATGGAAACGGAGCCGCTTCAAGGAAATAATCTCCCAATTGCTTTGCCCAGGTCTCATTGTCCACTTTTTCGTATTCATCCTTATACGACTCGTAACTGCGCAATAATTGGGTTTTTACACGCTCCAGCTCGGATTCGTTAAAACCGAACCTCCGTGCCCTTTCCAATTCTGTCATCACAAGGGCAAACGCTTCTTTTTCCTTGTTCTCTTTAGGGCTAATACCTATGTACGAAGCTTCCTTTGTTCGCGCCAAAGAGAAATTACCGACACTCATGCTTAATGCCGGGCAATCGGGCTTACGTGTTAACTCACCCATACGGTTATTAAGCATAGAGTTAAACATACTATGGGCTAATTCCTTTCGCATATGCGACTCATCTTTGACGGTAACAGGGTCTTTACGGAAGATCCAGTACATATTTACACCTTGCGCTTCCTTGTCTTTAGCAACAACAAAACCTAACTCCTTAGAATCTTCTATAGGATAGTATTTACGTTCAGCAGCATTTTTTTTGGCAGGAATCTTTGAGAAAAGATCCTTCACTTTCTGCTCAACCTTATCGGCATCCACATCTCCAACCACTACCACAGCCTGCAAATCGGGACGGTACCACTTGTCGTAATAATCTTTTAATTCCTGATGTTTAAAGTTATCGATAATATCCAACGAGCCAATCACATCGCGCTTGGCATATTGCGAATGGTTGTACATGTAAGGAGAACTTTGCTTCATTAATCTAAAACGGGAATTACGCCGCGTTCTCCATTCCTCGTGAATTACGCCACGCTCGGCTTCAATTTCTTCTGCTTCCAATAACAATCCTCCGGACCAATCGTGAAGTACCAACAAAGCCGAATCCAACAGGTTTTCATTGGTAGAAGGGATATTACTCAGGTTATAAACAGTTTCATCCTGTGCAGTGTATGCATTAATATCGCGTCCGAACTTGATCCCGTTGGCTTCAAGATAATTCAGCATGTTCTTACCCGGGAAATGTTCCAGACCGTTGAATGCCATATGCTCTAAGAAGTGGGCTAATCCGTCTTGTGAATCCTCTTCGAGAATAGCCCCTACATTTTGGACAAAATATAAACTGGCTCTTTCTTTAGGCTCCTCATTATGCATAATGTAATAGGTCATCCCATTAGAAAGTTTACCGTATTTAACTCTTGAATCGAGCGGAACAGTCGTGGTGTTTTGTGCTTTAACTGAAACGTTAACGCTTTGCAGCAAAGCCACCAAACATAGTAAAGTTACTTTTCTCATTATTTAAATTTTAATAATTCCTTAATTTATAAGACAATTAGATAAGAGACCCATTGCCTATATATTTATACAGGATGCAAACCGATTCGCACCAGGGCAAACCCCAATTCCGGGTTAACTTTTTAATACCCTTAATTGTTTATCGGCGTATTACCATTTGTACCATGTTTGTCACAATTTACAAACGGTTCAATTTAAAGACACGTGTGATTGAAAAATGGGTGATAGATCAATCCAATATTTTCAAACCAATTCGGTATATTATAAATTATAGCAAGCAGGACAAGAGGTTTCAGCTTGTCCTGCAAAAAATTATTATTTATTGAAGTTTTCTTTTCCTTTATCCAAAAAATTTACAAAAGCATTTACATCTAAATCGTAGGCTTTGGGATCAACTAATAAATTTCCTTCATGGTCTAAAAGGCAATAATATGGTTGCGCATTGACCTCGTACCTCGTAATTTGGAAATCTGCATTTTGCTTTCCTAATGTCTTTTTTACTTTACCATCATACTCGGAAGTGTACCACTGATCCTCCGGTAATTTAGTTTTGTCGTCAACATACAATGCAATAATCACATAATCTGCTTTCAGACGCTGTAATACAGCAGGGTCGGACCAAACGTTCGCTTCCATTTCGCGACAGTTAACGCAGCCATGCCCAGTAAAATCTAAAAATACAGGTTTATTCTGTTTTTTAGCAGCGGCCATACCTTCCTCGTAATCGAAATATCCTTTTAGTCCATGTGGCAGGTGCAAGAAATCGGAATATTTGGCTGTATGTGGTTCCGCAGAAACATGTCCTCCAGCGCCTGCATTATCACGAATAATCTGGTTTAAGTCGAAATCGTGTGTTGCTTGTGGCGGAATATAACCGGAAAGCGCTTTTAACGGAGCTCCGAACATTCCCGGTATCATATAAACCACAAAGGATAAACTCACCATGGCCAGAGCTAATCGAGGAACGCTGATATACGGCAAATCACTATCATGCGAAAACTTGAGCTTACCCAATAGATAAAAGCCTAATAGGATAAATACCACAATCCAAATGGCCAAATACACTTCTCTATCTAAAATACCCCAGTGATAAGTTTGGTCCGCAATACTAAGGAATTTTAATCCTAAAGCTACCTCAATAAAACCTAACACCACTTTAACCGAATTTAACCAGCCGCCTGATTTAGGCATATTACTTAACCATGATGGGAAAATGGCGAATAAAGTAAATGGCAATGCGAACGCAATGGAGAAACCTAACATACCAACAATAGGCATTAATACCTGGCCGCCTGCTGAGGCGACCAAAATAGCGCCTACAATTGGGCCTGTACATGAGAAGGATACCAACACCAAGGTAAATGCCATAAAAAACGCACCGCCTAATCCTCCTTTATCTTCGTTGGCAACACTCTTGTTCACAATCCAGTTAGGCATGGTTATTTCAAACATCCCAAAGAACGAGGCGGCAAAAATCATAAAGATCAGAAAGAACAATATATTAGGTAGCCAGTGTGTACTTAAAAAGTTAGCAAAGTTAGCTCCTAACGTAATAGCCACAACAGTTCCAATAACCGTATAAATGGCAATTATTGAGAATCCATAAAAGAAAGCATTAAATTTTGCCTTAGCTTTGTTTTCATCACTATGCATGAAGAAACTAACGGTCATTGGGATCATTGGAAACACGCAAGGTGTAAAAATAGCTGCTAATCCACTTAGGAAACTAAGAATAAAAAGCGTCAATAAAGAATCTTTCTCTTTTGACTTTTCCAGTTCAGTTTTTTCAGCTGATACCACAGCCTTCTTTTGTTCTTTTTGATCCTCTGCAACTGCTGATGCTGCTCCCCCAATATTTAATTCAAACTCATCATCACCCATCACACACATTCCGGTTTCATCGGAACAGCTTTGGAACTCAAAAGTACCAGCCACTTTTAGGGGTAGTTCTTTCACGATGATGGTCTGCCGCATTTCAGCGGTATTCTCAAAATAACTTACATCTCCTTCCCAAATCTCATCGTAATGCTTTTCTGCGTTGATGGGTTTCACGTCACCTACTCTTTCGTACGACGCGTTTTCTTCAAACTCAAAAGAAATCAAGATAGGCCCTAACTCAGGATCAAAATCATTTGAATAGGTATGCCATGTTTTCTCTATCTCGGCCTTAAAAACAATATCAATTTTATCACCTACTTTAGCATCTTTCTTCGATAATTCCACTGTCCATTTTGCCGGTTCCTGAATCTGTGCAAAGGCAATCCCCTGGACGATCATCATCAGCGCTAAGGCAATAACTGTTATTTTGCTTTTCATTACATTAATTGTTTACGCAGCTCTCTTAACCCGAATAATCTTATGGACAAGTCCGGGTTTCTGCAATTATTGATTAAGTGTTTTATTATTGTATAGATAAATCAAACTCGTCATCTCCCATCACACACATTCCTGTTTCCTCCGAACAGGTCTGAAACTCAAATTCTCCTGTTACCTTCAAAGGCAGTTTTTTTATGAGAATAGTCTGACGCATCTCAGCTGTATTTTTGAAATAGCTGATGTCCCCCTCCCAAATATCGTCGTATTTTTTATGGGCATTAATTGGCCTTACCTTTCCCTCTCTCTGATAAGATGGATTTTCCTGAAACTCAAAAGAAATTAAAATCGGCCCAAGATCCGGGTCGAAATCATTTGAATATACATACCAGGTATTATCAATAGTGGCCTTAAAAACGACCTCAACCTTATCACCCACCTTCACATCTTTCTTTGATAGTTCAACCGTCCATTTAGCAGGTTCCAAAATTTGACCTACTGCCAATCCTTGAAACAACGTCACTACTAAAAAGGCAATTATTACTGATTTAATGCTCATTTTTTAATTTTTTTTTGATGTAGTCTTTGTTTAGTATTTAAAAGATTATAATCCTGACTACACGATGCATTTTAATATAAGACAACCAAAAACTAAATTAGGGTGAATGATAGTTGCAGAAATACGGCAAACCTGATAAAATTCATAATCTTGTCCACATTAGGGGCACGACCTGGCGTAGTACTCTGAATCATTTATTTAGCCAATTCGATGAGCTGCTGTTCGTTTTGCATCCCCTTGACCAGACTTAATTGTTTACCGTTCGCATCGGCAAAAACCAAGGTAGGATATACCTTTACACCATATTGTTTTGCTACTTCGGGACCTTCTCCTTTTTCCGCATCAATTTTCAGGCAGATGTATTTTGTGTTGTATACATTACCAACACTCTCCAAAGTAAAATATTTCTTGGCCATTACTTTGCATGGACCGCACCAGGAAGTATGAAAATCGATAAATAACTGTTTGCCTTCTTTCTGCGCTTTGGCTTTTGCCTCGGCAAATGTACCGTGGAAAAACTCGATCCCCTGTGCCTGTATGTTATTGGCAATTAACATCATAACCCCTATAAAAAGTGCTAATTTTAGATTTTGCATGACTTATACGTTTTAAAAGACTCTATTGTGCTTTTTATTGAATGTGCTAAATAATATAATACAATGCGTAAAATGGGTTAACATTTGGTTAATAATAAAAGTTTCAAGGTTAATTAAGGTTAATGTTACAGTCGGCCGTACTCACAGAGCAGCACCAAATTTATGGTTTAACCCGGATTATTTATAAAGAGTTATGTGATGAGCATTATAAACTATAAAAAAACCCCCGACAAGAAAGCCGGGGGTTATTATGCGCTGTAATCATACCAATCTATATCCCTTCAATGGTTTGTTTAACCACTACGCCTTCTTTTACAAACACTTCAAGCATAATGTTAACCGTGCTATTGGCAGGATTTGTGGTTCCAGATAATTCGAACTCAATATCATCAACTGAACTTCCTCCAACAATAACATTATAAAACAAGCTATTCAGAAGGTTGACACCTGCTTTAATCAAATCCGACGAGAGAAATATTTCAGTAGTTTCATCGGGAATTGGAATGGTAAGGTTTTTCAGTAAGTTTTGCGATCCGGAATTTTCCGTTCCCACACTTAAATCCACAGTAACTGATTCGGCCGTATTGCCAGACAGTTTTGTTATAACAATCCAAATACCTTCGGTGGTTACATCTTCAATTTCACCATCTTCAATTTCCAAGTCGCTTATAGCATCAAGAATATTGAAATATGAAATAGACTCTTCTTCCTCAAAATATCCCTGTTCGTTAATCGTAAAAACCGAACTTTCCTCAAAAGAAGGATACAATCTGATGTCTTTTTCTTCACATGCATTCAAAAGTAACACACCGCATATAATAATTGCTAATTTTTTCATTTTAATTTAGTTTTATTGAGGTTTTACTTTTGATTAATTCCTATCCCTACACCAATGGCAAAGGTGTTTTGCTTAGCCACATTATAATCGCCGTGCAGTTTTAATGGGCCAAGGTTAAGGCTAAGTCCCAGGGTCATCCTTATGGTATTATCTGCGTCCATCTCAAACTTAACTTTATCGCCTTTTTGTGGGGCTTCATTTGAATTGCTGGAACCTTCGAAGGTATATTCCACGTCAATTTTACCACTTTCGTAGGCCAACCCGCCATAAAAGGTAACTAGGGGAACTGCAAAACTTGCTTGTACATTGATAACATTGGAGCTGGCATCTATATATTCTCCAATGTTAAAGTTCTGACGGTAATACCCAACTGCCATACTCAACGGTAACTTTGGAATATACTGGTCGATACTATGGCGCAAACCCCAACCCAACAATTCAACATCACCAAAATCCTCAACGTTAGTAGAAATCAACCTAAGCGTAAAATCTGTTCCGTATAAGGAGCCAATGGTTAATTGGGGCATGGCAAGAGGAAAATAACTAACATCCAGTCCTGCAGGTAGATACTGGCTAAGTCCATTCTCGCTATTTTAGACCAAAACGCCCTCGGTGGGTCCAAAAACCGTAGGGGCATTGGGTACATCCCTAGGGCCTCCGAAGGCAGGGTCATCAATATGGGCGGTAAATGTTTTGGCACGGCCCGGAATGACAGCTACTTGACCTACAACTCCCAAATAAAGCTGAAAGCCCATCTTTTTTATCTTGGCATTATGAAACAATCCGCTGTTTAAATCAGCAGAAAAGGCATCGGCAAATGGTTGCAGGTACATTTCGCCGTTTTGGGAAGTATACTTGGATAGATAATCTTCCAAATCTTGTGCTATCAGCCACAACGGACACAGCATCAAAATAAAAACAATTGCACATTTTCTCATACCGCATTTATTTACATGTTTTTGCATGTAAGAAGTCAATACCGAAACAAGAGCAAATCAATACCTACTTTGATAAATGGAGAAATTTACAAGATGAATGTGCCTGTAATTGTGATTTAAGGAATCGAACTTATTTTCAGGAAAGTTATGTAACGAAAAAAGCCCTGCTAAAATAGCAAGGCTTGGATAGTGCGTAATTACATTGAAATATCAACTCTATATTTTCTATATCGTTATGCCAATTTAACGTTTACCGCATTTAATCCTTTTTTACCTTCTTTAAGCTCGAAGGTTACTTCGTCGTCTTCCTTGATATCATCAATAAGACCGGTTACGTGAACGAAATACTCGTTGTTAGATTCGTTGTCTTTAATAAATCCAAAACCTTTGGACTCATTGAAAAATTTTACTGTTCCTTCTTTCATAATAAATTGTAAATAATAAACCAATATTACAAATGTATCATTTAAAGTTGGATATCGACAAATAAAAATTAAAAAAACAGGCTATTCTACATTAAATTTATGCAAACTTCAAACTAGCTATATATCAGACTGATAAATATTACATTATTTTCTGTCTTATTTTTCCGAAAAAAAAGAATCCTGTGAAGTTTAGCGCTACCCCGGACAAGCTACAAACCAAACCAGTTTTGCACTACTTTCCTATATTGTATAAATAATGATTTGGTCATTGCTCCTTTCAATAAAACTTTTTGGCAAGCTTAAGATTGCGGAATAGATCTTGTTTTAATTAAAACAGGTCTGTGCATTATTATTGGAAACCTTTGCCAAATAAAGGTTTTAGCCCATAAAGCTGCATACAAAATAGTAATAAGGCCGGTAAAAATGTTACAATTATGTAGGATGAAATGAAAAGGAGGTAATATGTCGATTCAAAATGCAAAAAAATTTATTGAACGGGTTAAGGATGATACTCACTTTAGAAAAGAGATGTACAAGGTAAAAGGCCTGGACGGTCTTAACCAGTTTTTAACAGAAAAAGAACTGACTTTTTCCGAAGCCGACTTTGAGGAGGCATACAGCATGATGATGTTTAAATGCCAATTGGCAGAAGAACATGACGAACTGGAAAATACAGTCAACCTGATTAAGTTGGTTGTAGTATGATATTTTTTAACGCGAGATTAATTTACAATTAATAGATTATTCATTTAAAATTCAATGCCATGAGTTTAAATTACAGACCATTGGGATATGTGATGGAAATTTTAGAGTCAGTCGGACTGCCCGTATCCTATAGTTACGACGATCTTGTTTTTGTGGAGAACAATTCAGTTTTAGTTAAATTTAACGATGAGGACGAAAAAATGCTATACTTATATTTTAACAAGGATTTAGATTTAGATGCCGCTTACGAAATAGAAAAAACATTGATGGAAGCCGGGCTGGATAAAGGATATTCGTTTGTTAATTCGGGAAAATATTCGGTACGTCAAAAAGAGGAAGCCAAGGAAGAGTTGGAATTAGTTTTTTTGAATTAGGGAATTAGAGATTAGCGATTGGCTTTTAGCTTGCAGCTAAGGGCTAATTGCTAAAACCTCTTATCCGCCAGGCCAATTCCATTAATTTTCCGGTACAAATCGAGCGCGTAAACATCGGTCATGCCGCTAATGTAATCCAGTACCGATTGCAGTTTTTGATAGGGGCTTGCTTCTAATCCAACAGAATACTGATTAGGTATAAACGGTAATAGCATCTTCGAATATTTATCTTGGGGGTTTAGCACGGCCTTGGAAAATTCGTGCAACAATGATCCTAATATTTTAAAACCTGACAGTTCTATTTCAACCACTGATTGATGCCTGTAAATATCATTAAAGGATATCTCGGAGCAATTCTCTGCGGCTTGTTTTGTTTTGCCCTCCAAATGATCGATCAAACTACCAGAAAAATTCCCCGACATGATGCGATCATAATTAGCCTTGAATATCTGCGTACAACAACCTACCAGTTTGCCGATAACCGAAGCCCGGATAAAAGAAATCTGTTCGTTGGTATCGGTCACCTCTGTGCTTACCTCTTCAATTCTATCTCTTGTAGCTTTATCCTCATCTTCTGCCAAAAAAGCCAATAATATTTCCTTGGTTTTTACGGTGTCTAAAATCCGAAGCTTATGGGAATCTTCCACATCCATTACTTGGTAACATATATCGTCGGCAGCTTCGACCAGGTAAACCAGAGGGTGACGACAATATACCCCCGGTTCAGTCTCAATTAATCCAAGCTCTTTTACTACCCGCTCAAACATTTCCTTCTCTGACTGGAAAAAACCATACTTCTTTTTAGATTCAAGGCCTGAGGCATAGGGGTATTTTAAAATAGAAGCCACCGATGAATATGTTAGTCCAAATCCACCTTTTCTTCTTCCTTTAAATTGATGGGTAAGAAGACGAAATGCATTGGCGTTTCCTTCGAATTCAATCAGGTCATTCCACTCGGCATCACTAATTTCATATCCATCCTTCAGTTTTCGCCCGTCTCCTTTTACAAAGTATTGCGAAAGTGCAGACTCTCCCGAATGACCAAAAGGCGGATTACCCATATCATGCGCTAAGCAAGCAGTAGCCACAACACTTCCAATTTCGTTTATTAGGGTGTTTTTGAGCCCTTTATTCTCCAACAAAAACGCTGCGATATTATGTCCCAACGAACGTCCAACACTGGCTACCTCCAAACTGTGCGTTAATCGGTTGTGCACAAAGACGCTTCCTGGTAAGGGAAAAACCTGGGTTTTATCCTGCAGTCTCCTAAAGGGTGATGAAAAAACCAAACGGTCATAATCGCGTTGGAATTGAGTTCGTTGGTGCTGTACGGTATACACGCGTTCTTCCTGTCCGGTGCGCTTTGTCGATAATAATTGATCCCAGTTCATATTAATAAATTACTGTGCGGTAATCCTTCATTTTTTTGTCGAGCATTTTTGCCTGTCCATTGGTTACCTTATCCATTAATGCCCAAAAGCCCTTTCCATGGTTTTTTTCAACGGTGTGACATAGTTCGTGCAATAAAACACTGTCGATTAAATGGTCCGGCAAGCGCATTAAATGAAGGTTAAGGTTGATGTTGTTTACATGAGAGCAACTTCCCCAACGTGTTTTTAAATTCTTGATAAATACCCTGTTGTACGAAAACCCATGCTGTTGGGCCAATTGATGCAGGCGCTTGGGTAAATAGTTTTTGGCCGATAATCGCAAAGCTTCTTCTATTGCATATCGGATATTGTCCTGAACATTAGCTGATTTAACATCCATATGGCCGGGATATTCCACCGATAAGATACCATCTCTTAACTGCATTCTCATCTGCGAAAGCGGGGATTTTTTGATACGCAATGCGAATGATCGGGTTCTGAAATCTGTTTTTTCATCAAATATGGTCAGATCGTTTTCTCTTTCCTTCACCTTGGCCATGTTCTGCAAAATCCATTGCTTATTGCTTTCGACAAACTTAAGGGCCTCCCGGGGATGCATATCTACAGGTACAACAACCTTGACAGGCTCGAATGGCTTTAGCTTAATAGACAGTCTCTTTGCCCTTTTGCTTGCCTGAAACAACACAGGCCCCACCCCTTTTATGTCTATTAATTCCATACTTGCAAAATAAGCGAAATATGAAAGGAATCCCAATTAAAACAATAAAGTATTACCTGCATTAAAACATGTTCAATAACATACATATCCATATTTGTAGATATTGCAATATGCATATATTTGTATCCTTGAAAAATAAATGTAGACATAAACCCTGCACGCATTATATATTACACTGATAATGAATATAAAAGATAGATAATTATAAAATGAAATACGTAATTGTAGGAGGTGTTGCCGGCGGGGCTACCACGGCAGCCCGATTAAGAAGAGTGGATGAAAAAGCCGAAATAATCATGTTTGAAAAAGGCCCACATATTTCATATGCCAATTGCGGCTTGCCTTACTATATTGGTGGCGTAATCAAAGAACGGGAAAAACTGTTGGTACAAACCCCTGAATCATTTGGTACACGTTTCAACATTGATATCAGGGTGTATTCCTTGGTTACCTCCATTAACCCAGATAAAAAACAAGTCACCATTACATCGGTAAAAACAGGCGATAGTTATACCGAAAGCTATGACAAACTGGTTTTATCACCTGGAGCTTCCCCGGTAAAACCACCTATCCCAGGAATTGACTTACCCAATATTTTTACCTTACGCAATGTTCTGGATACGGACAAAATAAAAGCTTTTGTTGATGATTCAACACCTCGCACTGCAGTTGTGGTAGGAGCAGGCTTTATTGGACTCGAAATGGCAGAAAACCTGCATCATCGTGGTGTAAACGTTTCTGTGGTTGAAGCGTCCCCGCAGGTTATGAACATGATGGACAGTGAAATTGCAGCTCCCTTGCATCACCATTTCAAAGATAAAAAGGTTGGTCTGTTTTTAAAGGATGCCGTTACTGAGTTTAAACAGGTTGGCGATATCATTCAGGTAGCTCTTTCCAGCGGGCGGATTATTCAGGCCGATTTTATTATCCTGTCTATCGGTGTTAAACCAGATACAACTTTGGCCAAAGAGGCCGGATTAAAAATTGGCGAAACAGGTGGAGTATGGGTAGATGAATATTTACAAACATCAGTTAAGGATATCTATGCAGTTGGAGATAGCATTGAATTCCCTCATCCGATTACGGGCAAACCTACCATCGCGTTTTTAGCAGGCCCGGCAAACCGTCAGGGCAGAATCCTGGCCGACAATATGGTTTACGGACACAATAGAAAATACAAGGGTTCAATAGGAACTGCCATTGCCAAGGTTTTTGACATGACAGCCGGAATAACCGGGATGACACATCGAGGACTTAAAGCCCAGGGCATTAAACACGATTGCACCATTGTTCATGCAGGTTCTCATGCCGGTTATTATCCCGGATCTATGCAGATGATGCTTAAAATTAGTTTTGATCCGGAATCGGGTAAACTATACGGCGGTCAAGTAATCGGATACAAAGGCGTGGATAAACGACTTGATTTACTGGCAACCGTTATTAAGAACAACGGAACCATATACGATTTACAGGAAATAGAGCATGCCTACGCTCCCCCTTTTAGTTCGGCTAAAGACCCGGTAAACCAAGCCGGTTACAACGCAGAAAATATAATAAAAGGTTTATTTAAGCCACTTTCGCCTTTTAATTTTCACAAAAGAATTAAAAAGGATGTTTTTGTTTTAGACGTTCGTACTCCCGAAGAATATGCCATTGATGCCATTGAAGACTCGGTAAACATCGAATTAGATAAAATCCGCGAGAATCTGGACCGTATTCCTCATGACAAAAAAATAATGATTTATTGCGGGGTGGGGTTACGCGGATACGTAGCCGCCAGAATTTTAAAGCAAAGTGGGTTTGCGGAAGTCTTCAATCTTTCGGGAGGTTTAAAAGTATATAAACAAGCCATGGCTGAACAATCGAATGCTATCTTTTTTACCCATGACCAAATCCAAGCTGAAGATGTAAAAGCAGAAATGCCGAAGATCGAGGTCAAGTCGATGGCCGTTGATGCCTGTGGCTTGCAATGTCCCGGCCCTGTGCTAAAACTTAAAGAAAGTATTGATTCCATTGAATATGGAGACAGGCTGGAGGTAAAGGCTACTGACCCTGGATTTTACAATGATGTTGCTTCGTGGTGCAAGGTAACCGGACTCCGCTTGGTGAAAAGGGAAAACAATGCAGGGGAAATTACTGCCATCATCGAAAAATTTAAAAAAGATTCCGAAAACAGCACGCTGCCAAAAGCAGGAACCGACCACAAAACCATGGTGGTGTTCAGTGACGACATGGATCGCGCATTGGCTTCCTTTGTTATCGCCAACGGAGCTGCCAGCATGGGCAAGCAAGTAACCATGTTCTTTACTTTTTGGGGACTTAACGTTATAAAAGATATTAATCGACCCAAGGTCAAAAAGGATATGATGGGCAACATGTTTGACAAGATGATGCCCGGGCATGCCGGAAAGCTGAAACTATCGAATATGAACATGGGTGGTATGGGTCGTCGTATGATGAAACTTCGCATGAAGGACAAAAACGTGGATGCACTGGAAACCATGATTCATCAGGCCAAAAAAAGTGGCATTAACATGATTGCCTGTCAAATGAGCATGGACATCATGGGTGTTCAACAAGAAGAGCTGATTGAAGGTGTTAATATTGGTGGAGTCGCCAATTACCTTGAAGAAGCTGAGCAGTCCAATTTAAATCTATTTATCTAGAACATTTTGGTACCTTATCCCCGATATTTTGCCAAAAAATGGCAGAATATTGGTGCTAAGGTACATACGTAAAATTGATAATATATTATTTTTTTACCAATTAACAGGCAACAATAAAGGGTTATCTTATCAGGATTTAAACATCCAAAAAATACCTTACTGTTTTTATAAACAACTCGGTTTGTTCTGCATGAAGCCAATGACCAGCATTAGGAATATCGGCCAATTGTGCCGAGGGGAAATATTTGCGTACCTGCTGCATGTCCTCATCCAGCACGTACGTTGAATTAGCACCCCGAATTAATACGACTGCCTTCTCTTCAGGAAACGCTTTGGCTGCTTCAAATTCGGCAACGCCATCCATTATTTTAACCAGGTTATTGGAGATAGCTTGAATATTCAATTTCCATTTCAATTGTTTATTCGGGTCTCTCCCGATATTTTTTAGCAAAAACGAACGTACCATTTGGTTTGGAATTTTGTCCTTCAAAGCTTTGTCGATCGAACTTCGCGATGTATATTCCGATGGATTAATCGAGAGCAAGGCATCAACAATAGATCTGTGATCATTAGTAATTTTCGCATAGTTGCTGAAACTACCATACGATTTTGGTGCAATGTCCAGAATCACCAGTTTCTCTACCAAATCCGGGTACTGCAAGGCAAAAGCCATAGCGGTTTTTCCACCCATGGAGTGTCCCATAATTATAGTTTTGTCCAGCTTTTGCTGTTGCATAAAACGCTTGATGTCATCCGCCATCAGCGAATAGCTCATATCATCGCAATGGGGCGATTGCCCGTGATTTCGTTGATCGATAATAAATATCCTGAACTTATCCTCCAACAACCTTGCTATGCTCAACCAATTGTCGGAAGACCCGTAAAGTCCGTGAATTATAACCAGGTTTGTATTTCCCTGTCCCAGTTCCCGAAAGAATAGTTCCATAATCGTATCATTAAAAAAACGGTTCTTCACTTGCACTATGCAAACAAACAACCGTTCCTGAATATTTTCTGTTTCAGAAATTCACTACAGCCTACGCAACTGCTGTTTGTATAGCTGTATCGTTTTCTCGAGACCCATATACAGTGCATCACAGATTAATGCATGACCAATTGATACCTCCGCCAAAAAAGGTATTTTCTCAGAGAAGAACTTCAGGTTCTCCAAGCTCAGATCATGACCCGCATTGATTTTCAGCCCTCCTTTTCTGGCCATTTCAGCAGCTGCAACAAAGGGGGCTACTGCTGCTTCCCTGTCTTTAGCGTACATAGCGGCATAAGGCTCTGTGTACAGCTCTACCCTGTCGGCATTGGTTTTGGGGGCATTAGCAATATTAACCAAATCGGTATCAATAAAAATTGAAGTACGAATACCGGCCTCACTAAATTCAGCAATAACCTCCTGCAAAAAAGATTGATTCTTTATAGTGTCCCAACCTGCATTTGAAGTAAGTGCTTCCGGCGGATCGGGCACTAACGTAACCTGATTGGGCTTAACCTTTTTCACCAAGTCGATAAATTTCGCTGAAGGATAGCCTTCAATATTAAATTCCGTTACAATAATAGGCTTAATATCAATCACATCCTGGTACCGAATATGTCTTTCGTCCGGTCTAGGATGAACCGTAACACCTTCTGCACCAAACTCCTGAACATCAATGGTAGTTTTTAGCACGTTGGGTTGATTACCACCTCTCGAGTTTCTTAAAGTGGCTATTTTGTTAATATTTACACTTAATTTTGTCATCTTATTCTATTCTATTTTGTCATCATCCACAGGACGTTAGTCTAAAAGTCATAAATAAACCAATCAATCATTTGATTGTTTCATATTATGCAAGTAAATTTATCCTGAGTACTATAAAAAAAGGAGAAATCAAATGCCTCTCCTTCGTTCCGTTTAAAATGGCTCCAGCTAAAAGGTAGCAGGAAACAATTTAAATAGAACACAAAGTTAAGAGTATTTCTTGAAACTGTTGTATGTTAGCAAAAGATTTGATATCAGATATAGTTCCCGCATTACGAACCTCAGATTCCGGCCTGGATGCCTTGAACTGGATGGAGGTTTTTAGGGTCTCGCACCTGCCCATTGTCAACAACAAGCAGTTGCTTGGCCTGGTGACCGATACGGATATTTTTGACCTGAACAAACCCGAAGAACCGTTGGGAAACCATCAATTGTCGTTAACCGCCCCATACGTAACTTACGATCAACATATTTACTCTGTGATCGAAGTGGCTTCGAGACTGCAATTGACAGTGGTTCCGGTATTGACCAACCAAAAAGAATATTTGGGTTTGATAACGCAAACCGATTTGTTAAAGAATTTTGCCGATTTAATTGCGGTTCATACGCCAGGTGGAATTGTGGAAATAGAAGTGCCCTCGTATGATTATTCAATTTCCGAAATAGCCAGGATCATTGAAGACTCTGATACCAAAGTATTAAGCTTCTACCTGAACCATGACGAAAAAAGCGATACCTTAAAAATTACCATCAAACTTAACAGGGAAGACATAACCCCTGTGCTTAGAGCTTTTGACCGATATGATTATACGGTGACAGCCTCATATTCAGAACATAATACTGTTGATGAAATTATTAAGAAGAACTATGATGCCTTGATAAGGTATCTGAATGTATAAAGATAACCTGTGTAGTTGACATATTTCTTAATATATAAAAAGTTTAAAATTTTACTGTTTTGTTTTTTTTGCCTTTTCGCAAGCCAGCTACATGCAAATAATAATACGGTAGCTATCGATCTTTCCAAGGCTGCAGACACCCTGCTGGTTGCAAAAATATATTTGGCGGGCAATAAAAAAACCAAAGCTAGAGTAATCTTGAACGAACTGCTATTCAAAAAAAACTCTCGGTTACCTACCTCCAAATTATACGATTTGGTTGGCGGATCGCGTCAGAACCTTCACAATACCTCTCTGTTTAATTTCGTGTACATCGACTATTGGCTGATCTCCAATAACGAGATCGCCTTTGAAGTAAAAGTGGACGAACGCTGGTATTTATGGGCTCTACCCATTTTTGAACACGCCGGCCGAAATTTCAGTTCCTTTTTGGAAAACGGAGACTGGTCGAGGATAAATTACGGCCTTTACCTTAAGCGGCTTAACTTCAGGGGCATGAATGAGACCTTTAAAATGAAATTGAGGCTGGGTTATTTGAACGAGGTTGTTCTATATTATAAGTCCGCCGATTATAACAATCGTATTAGTTGGGGCTCGGCACTGGGATATCACGTTAACAACCAAGTATCCTATGATATTATAAACAATGAGCCCGTATATATTAAATCGAACCATGCCATTCTGCAACAAAAATGGAAGTCGCGTTTCATGTTAAATTATCGCCATAAATTCTATCATCGCCATAGGTTAACTCTGGGCCATGATGCCTTTCACATTAAAGACACGCTGGCAGCCCTCAACCCCGACTATTTACCTCACGGAAATACATCCTTAACCTATTTGAACCTGGCTTACACCTATAATCTTGATAAACGCGACAATAAATCTTACCCGATAAAAGGCAGTATGGTTGAAGGAACCATAATGCAGAATGGTCTGGGTATTATCTCCAACAGCTACTCCAATCTTACTTTTATCCTTAAATTCCAACATTACGGAATGATATCCAATCGACTATACTACGGTTGGAATATGGGAGGCATAATGAACACATCCGATAACAAGCCTTTAATTGTTAATTCCGAGTTGGGATACAACGAGTTTTTAAACGGTTATGAATACAACGTTATCGACGGCACCAGTTTTGCCTATAGCAAACAGAAAATATCATTTGAACTGATCCCGACAAAAACAGCTTACCTCAATTTTATCGATCTTAATCAGTTTTCGAAATTCCATTACGCTCTGTATCTAAAAGCTTTTGCCGACGGAGGGTATGCCCATAAAGGTAATCCCGGCATTACCAATACATTAAGCAACTCTTTTTTATACAGTTATGGTATTGGATTAGACTTAGTTACCTACTACGACAAAGTTGTCTCACTTAATTATTCAATCAATAAATTTGGTGTAAGTGGTTTCTATATCCACCTGAATTTAGCGATGTAATATATTTTTTGGAAAAATTAATGGTATTTTTGTATTAAATATGCCTAAATGATTGAGTCAACCAAAGGAATAGTTTTAAACTACACACGATATGCCGAGTCGAGTATCATCTCCCACATTTATACCCAAAGATTCGGTCTACAGTCCTATATGATCAATCAGGTTAGGAGCCGAAAAAACAAGGGAAAAAATGTTTTCCTACAACCGCTTACGCTGTTAGACCTTGAAGTGTACCATAACGATAAAAAAACGATGCATCGAATCAAGGATTTTAAGGTGAACACCCCATTTACGCAAATACCGTTTGAACCTGTGAGGCGAAGCCTGGCTTTTTTTATTGCCGAAGTGCTCAACAAAGCGCTAAAACAAGAGGACAAAAGAGAAGAAAGTTTATTTGATTTTTTGCATCAGTCTATATCCATCCTCGACAGTCATTTGCTTGGGGTCCAAAATTTTCATCTTTTTTTATTGTTCCGATTAACGCGCCCATTGGGTTTTTACCCACATTTCCAGAATATTGAGGGCTGCAAATATTTTGATTTGAAAAAAGGCTTGTTTCAGCAATCCGAACCTGCACACCCGCATTATATGAACCACTCCGAAACTGCTATTCTACTCCTACTGGAAAAAACCGGAATTGATGAGCTTGAGCGCATTCGAATTAGTCAGGATGAGAGAATAAATTTTATCGAGAAAATGTTGGAGTATTACCAGCTGCACCTTGCCGGTTTTTCCAACATAAAGTCACTTGAAGTATTAAAGGAATTATTCCGATAGTAGAAAAAAACATGCCTTTGGCGTAATATTAATGTAAATCCATCCCTTAAGGATTATTTATAGAAAAAACTTTTGTAAATTGCTTTGCCTTTGACTAAAAATTAGTGCGTAAAAACTATTTTAAGCCATGGTAAAACCCATAACAATAAAGCGTTAACTTTTGTATTTTCGAAAGATTGACGATTAAAACAAATAACCAAACTACGTACTAGAACTATAATTAATATGATTACACACAATACAGATAACCTGACATCGCCAAAGGCTATTATTGAATATGCCCGGGAAACGTCGTTGCTAAATTTAGCAGAAAGCCATTCGTATGTGAAATGCAACTCAAAGTTGGAGCAAATATTGCTTAACAAAGTTCTTCCTAATGCAAACTATCCTTCGCCCAGGTTTGGTTTGATGGACTTAAGAGCGTCCATTTCAGCCAAGACCTCCAAGTTATACGATCACAGATACGATCCGGAAACGGAGGTTACCATTACCTCCGGGGTTAAACAAAGTATTTTTGCTGCCATTATGGCCTTTCTGAAAGAAGGAGATGAGGTACTGGTGTTTGAACCCACCCACAGAAGCTACGAGCAAGCCATTGAAACGACAGGTGCACGTCCTGTAACCGTTACCTTACGTCCGCCCGATTTTCATGTGGAATGGGAAGAGGTACAAAAATTAATTTCCACCACCACCCGCATGATTATTATTAATTCACCTCACTTCCCTACTGGTTCAACCATGTCTGAATTGGACATGATACGTCTTCAGAAAATCCTGAACGGCACCAACATTGTGGTTATAGCTGACGAATCGTTCGAGCATATCGTGTTTGACGGTGAAATGCACCAGAGTATCGCACTTTACCCGTTGTTAAGGGAACGTAGCATTATTGTATCCTCGTTCAACGAAACACTGAATATTCCCAATTGGCATATTGGATATTGCATGGCTTCGGCCAAACTAACCAATGAATTACGTAAAATAATTGACATTGTTGGGGAAGGCATTAATTTGCCTTACCAAATGGCAATCGCAGAATATATTAATCAGCAAAGTAGTTTCAATCAACTTGCAGCATTTTACCAAAAGAAAAGGGATTTATTTCTGTCTATCATAGAAGACTCCAAGATCAAAGCCATCCCTAGCAAGGGAACCTATTTTCAATTGATAAGTTTTGAAACGCCTATTGACAAAAGCGATGTGGACATGGCCTACAAATTGATTCGGGAGCAGGATATTGCTACAGTTCCCATCAGTTTCTATTATCGCGAGAAAAGCAAAAAGAAATTCCTGCAAATTAATTTATCATTAAGCGACGAACAGATTATTGATGCAGCAAACAGATTAAAAAGCATTTAACCCAACGAGGCTAATATTTGAACGCAAATAATCAACAACACCATTGCTACTGGATAAACCGTGGCATATGCTATGGATGGCGCATTGGTTTCTGTCATGGGATCCACGGCCGCCAACCCGGGCGTACTTGTCATTGATCCGGTTAATGCCCCCAACATTGAAAGAACATTAACCTTAAATGCCCATTGCGCAACCGCAGCCCCCAGTATCATGGGGATAAGTGTAAGTCCGCCCCCAACTAAAAACAAAGTGAAGCCATATTGATTAAACGTTTCGACAATATGAGCACCCGCTTTTGTTCCGACGCCAGCTAAAAAAAACATCAGTCCAAGCGTCCGCAGCAGTTGGTTAGCGCCCCCCGACATGGACCAAATGATCGGCCCTGTTTTTCCAATCCGGCTTAAAATCATAGCTACAGTTAGCACACCCCCTGTTAACCCTAACGAAAAAGTAAAGGAATGGCCGAAATTGAGCGAAAATTTACCCAGGAAGAATCCCAACACTATACCTGCGGCAATGGGAAAAAAGTTAGTATCTGATAGCTTTTTACTGTTACCTCCAAAAATTTTGGTTACCAATTGCATATGCGCCTTGCTGCACGATATTTTAATTTTATCGCCCATTTGTAAGCGTAGGTTTGGGGTTGGTGTTATATCAATACCTGAACGTCGTACCCTGGTGATCGTAACATGGTAAGTAGCCGTCCACTGATATATTTCCTTAATGGTTTTGTTAACCACGTTGGCATTAGATACAAGTATCGACTGTATTTCGTAGCCTTGTTTCAAAGGAATTTCCTCTTTTGTTTCGCTTCCAATCAAAAGTTCCACTTTTTTTAGAGCCTCCTCGGTACCAACCACCTTGATAATATCTCCCTGGTGCAGTATAGTTTGGGAAGAAGGAACGTGTGGTTCCCCATTTGTTTTAACACGGGAGATCACACCTTGCGTCATCGTCCTAACCCTTAGCTCACCGATCGATTTACCGGCAACGTTATCGTTTTCTACCTTAAAATGTCTATAAAATATTTCGGGAAAGCTTTCTTCGGATGATTTCTCGTAATCTTCCTCTGCCTTTTGAAGATTAACCCTTGTAAATTTAGGGTACAGACGAACAAACAAAATTACACCAATCACCCCAAAAGGATAGGCGATACCATAACCAATGGAAACACCTGTGGAGCCCGTACTTTCGATGGCCGCAGCCAAACCTGGCGTACTTGTAAGCGCACCGGTTAAAAGACCAATGGCCACTGCCACTTCAATATCAAATAAAACTATAGCTAAATAAGTAAGTGCCGAAGCGGAAATAATTACAACGGCAGCCATTGCCACTAAGGTTCTGCCTTGTTTTTTAAAGGAATCGAAGAAACCCGGCCCAGCCTGAATACCTATAGTATACACAAAAAGTATTAACCCTATTTTTTCGATAATGGGCGGCATGACCAAGCCATAATGTCCGAACACAAGAGCTACAAAAATAATTGCTGAAATATCGAGTGATATTCCCTTAAATTTGGCATTTCCAATAATATAGCCCAAACAAATAATAACGAATAGGGCAAAATACCCTTGCTGCAAAAACTCCCACATAATTAAATCAGATTAGGCCGCCAAAGATAACTATTTATCAGGTATTCATTATAGAGCATACCTTTTTGTAATGTTTATTAACATTAGTTAAAAATTGAACATTGTAACATCTGAAAATATGTGCATAAGTTACATATTTTCATATCTCACTATATATCTGCACCTTAAATATTAGCTTAAAACACCAGGGAATAAATTTTTAACCATTAGGCGATCCGTCGGCATAGGTGGAGTGCTAATTATTGTTAACAAATATGGTGTGCAATAACACTTAAAAGCGATTTCTCTTACATTTGCCGTCCGTTAAATAAAGCCCCTATAAAAAAAATAAAAATGAGATTGATTAATTTAATTGCACTTAGCCTGGTTTTAGTTTCAAGCAACAATTTAGTTGCCCAACATCATGAGGGTGAAAATATTCACGTCGGTAAAAGCGGCCCCGAAAATGTTCACGGGAAACATAAAGTTGCCTTTTATGCCGGTTTTACCCATGTTGAAGCAGCATTTTACGAACACGAAACTCACCAGGAAAGCACCGGGAAATGGATCCCGACTATCGGAGCGGAATATTATTATACCTTATCCAAAAAATTTGACCTCGGTGTATTAGCCGATATTGAGCTGGATGAATATTACATACATACCGACCAACATAATGAATTGTTACGAAATAATATTCTGGTAACAGCAGCTGTTGCACGTTACAAGCCATTGCACAGGTTGGGGATTTTTGCTGGTCCAGGCATTGAAACCGAATTTATTGAAGGTGAAGATTCAGAAATGTTTATGGTGTTAAAAGCAGGTATCGATTTTGAAGTTGAGATTGCACAAGGATGGGAATTAACCCCTATTTTCTCTTATGACTTTAAAGAACATTACTCTTCCTATTCTTTCGGTGTTTCAATCGGAAAAAGATTCTAACCATATTAACAAAAGTTGTCCTAAATGCTAATAAAACCGGCAATAACCAGGGCAACTTTTAAACTTTTATATCTAATCCTATTTTTCATTGCATACCATTAGACCTAAAGCAAAGCAGTGCCTTAAATTGCTGGATGCCAATTAACAATTTTCTATCTCAACTTTCATAGCCAGGCTGCCTTGTAAAGCTACCTTGTAAAACCATGTTCCGCATTTTTTTACGACAACACAGAATTAAAAAATATTGGTTATTCGACTTTAGGCCTAAATTTTTTCTGTAAGCCAAACATAAACTTCCTCAATATCTGATCCTTACAAACCCTATACTGATTCTGTCCGGGTTTACGAAAAAAAGCGCTTAACTCATGCTTGCTTATTCTAAAATCCGACAAGGAAAGAATTTCAATCATATCAGCATCCTTTAACTGAAGGGCAATCTTAAGCTTTCGCAGGATTAAGTTATTGTTCAACCTTTTTTCGTTTACCGGTATTTCACCATCTTTTTTTCCTCTTTTTAAAATGATAAAACCATTTAAGAACGCCGAAAAAAATTCATCCACAATTGTTGTAAACGATTCGTCTTCTTCCTTCTTTAACCAATCGCTTACCTGAGCGCGGCTAACGGTAACGTTCGCCAAGGCAAACAACTTTATCATATTATCGTCGTCAATATCAAAAGTATATCTTAAACTTCTTAAAACGTCATTATTATTCATCCTGCCAACTTTATATTTAGCGCGCCAAGATAATAATAGATCAATAGATTTTAGAAAAAAGACCCGATAATTATCACATATACTTACAATATATGGCGCTCAAAATCTCACGAATTGCTTCAGTTTTTCAGCGAATCAGTAGGCGGAAAAACATAATATCCCAGTCCGCACAACTCAAATTACTCGCTATAAACAAAGATTGCCAAAACAAAAGAGAAAACCTTACTTTGCATTGGTTCTTTTTTTTATCTTTACGCCCAATTTTTATGATGAAAAAGAAAGATAGCCAACATACACAACGACAGCTTAGAAACTCATATTTTACCACTGTAATTAGTATTGCACTGGTATTATTTTTATTGGGGTCGGTGGGATATCTGATGTTGAACGCACAACGTCTCTCGACATATGTGAAGGAAAACATTGGTTTTAACATTGTATTAAAGGATAACGTCAGGGAAGTAGAGGTTCGAAGACTTCAGAAATATCTGGATGCCTCCTCCTATGTAAAATCCACCGAGTATATCGACAAGGAAAGAGCAGCCAAAGAGCTCCAGGATCAATTGGGCGAAGACTTTGTGGAATTTCTGGGATACAACCCACTCCTTTCTTCGATAGAGGTTAAATTATTTGCAGAGTACGCCAATCCTGACAGTATTAAAAATGTTGAGGAAATTTTCAGTTCGTTTTCACAAGTCAAAGAGGTTTTTTACCAAAAAAACCTGATCCAGAAAGTAAATGAAAATGTAAACAAAATAAGCTTGATATTACTAACGTTCAGTATATTGCTATTACTAATAGCAATAGCACTTATCAATAATACCATCCGTTTGTCGGTTTACGCCAAAAGGTTTCTGATTAACACCATGCAGCTGGTTGGCGCAACCAAAGGGTTTATCAGACAACCGTTTGTGAGCATCAGTGTTTTTCATGGCTTTATAGGCGCGGTTATCGCCAATGGCATGTTGGCCGGAGTCATTTATCTGTTGCACCAGGAATTAGGCGGTTTTATCGGATTCGATAATATTGAATTAATCGGGATACTATTTATTTTGGTTATCATTGTGGGAATCCTTCTTTCGTTGGTTTCAACCTATTTTGCGGTAAATAAATATTTGCGATTAAAAACTGACCAATTATATTTTTAACTTACAACTATGTCAAGCAACAAACAGGAAAAAAAATTTGAGTTTGCCCTATCTAGGGAAAACTATGTTTTAATGGCTATTGGTTTCGCCATTGTTATATTAGGTTTTGTTTTAATGATTGGAGGTAGAAGCGAGGACCCAAATGTTTTCAACGAAGAAATATATGGCTTTCAAAGGATTACTTTAGCCCCCATGTTGGTGCTGGCAGGTTTTGCTTTTGAAATTTATGCCATCATGAAAAAACCTAAGAAAAACGAATAGCCATTTCTCTTACCTATTTACCAAGAATACAAAATGAACTGGATAGAAGCATTAATCCTTGGCATAGTGCAGGGATTAACCGAATTTTTACCTGTTAGCAGCAGTGGTCATCTGGAAATTGGCAAACACCTGTTGGGTGTTGAAGCCACCGACAACCTAACTTTTACAGTGGTGGTTCATGGAGCTACCGTATTAAGTACGATTTTTGTTTTCAGAAAAGATATAGCCCAATTAATAGCGGGCTTGTTTGCGTTTAAATGGAATGAGGAAACCCAATATCTTTTTAAAATCGCGGCGAGTATGATTCCAATCGCGATTGTAGGTGTTTTTTTCAAAGACCAGGTAGAAGCACTTTTCGGTACCGACAATATAATGCTTTTGGTGGGATGTATGTTGCTCATAACAGCTACATTGCTGGCCTTTACGTTTTATGCTAGAGCAAAGGACAAGGACGTTTCGTTTAAAGATGCGTTCATCATAGGAATTGCACAAACAATTGCCGTACTACCTGGCATTTCCAGATCAGGCTCAACCATTGCTACAGGTCTGTTACTGGGAAACAAAAGAGAAGCCGTTGCCCGGTTTTCATTCTTAATGGTACTGATTCCAATTCTGGGCGAAAACGTGTTGAGCCTTTTAAAAAACGACTACTCAAGTTCAACTTCGATTGGAATCCTTCCTGTAGTGGTGGGTTTTACAGGAGCGTTTGTGTCGGGTTTGTTGGCATGTAATGCCATGATTCAACTGGTAAAAAGAGGAAAACTGATTTATTTTGCATTGTACTGTGCCGTGGTAGGTGTAATTGCCATAGCCTTTTCATTGTAAAACACAACATAACAAAAAATAGCAATTGTCAGTGGACATTACCCCAGGCATTTGTTGCGTATAAAAAATGTTGAAAATGGAAGTGGAAAATATAAAACCCGGAGGGTACGATTTTAAAGAAGGGGAGGTTTTATTGTTTGATAAACCGTACGAATGGACATCCTTTGATTTGGTCAACAAAATACGGAAGCTGATCAGAAATGCATTAGGCGTTAAAAAAATAAAAGTTGGCCATGCCGGAACATTGGACCCATTGGCAACCGGACTTTTGATTGTTTGCACAGGAAAAGCCACCAAAACCATCGACAGCTATCAAGCCAAAGAAAAAGAATACATTGCTACACTTAAATTAGGCGCAACAACACCTTCCTTCGACTTGGAAACCGAAATTGATGCCGAATATCCCACGGAACACATCAACCGCGAACTTGTTGAAGAAACCTTACATGCATTCATAGGCGAACTGGACCAAATACCCCCGGCTTTTTCTGCCGTGAAAGTGAAAGGGAAAAGAGCTTATGAATTCGCCCGCAAAGGAAAAGACCCGGGGTTAAAACCGAAGAAACTAATTATTACCGAAATAGAAATTCTTGAATTTGATCAGAACCAATTGATATTAAGAATTGTTTGTAGTAAAGGAACATACATACGTGGTTTGGCACGTGATATTGGACAGGCGCTTAAAAGCGGAGCCCACTTAACAGCCCTAAAAAGAACCCGTATCGGTCTGTTTATCAACGAAAATAGCATGAATATCGAAACCTTTGAAAAAAAATTAAAATAATTTGTAACCTTTGGCAAATCTCTGCGTATAAGGTTGCTCCTATGCGCATATTTACCTTAAATAACACAATCTCAATTACATCAATAGGTTTAAATAGCATTTTTACCCAATAAGTTACTACGTATCAAACGACAACGCGTTTGTACCGTATAAAATAGAAAAGAACCGTTGTTGACTAAAATATAAAGCAAACACAAATGAAGTTATCGAAGTTTAAGTACAATCTTCCTGAAGAACTAATAGCCTTACACCCAGCCCACAATCGCGACGAAGCCCGCATGCTTGTCCTGGACAAAAAAACCGGAGAAATAGAACATAAGGTTTTTAAAGACCTGGTTACATATTTCGAAGACCAGGACGTAATGATCTTTAATAACACCAAGGTTTTTCCAGCACGGCTGCACGGAAACAAAGAAAAAACAGGAGCAGAAATTGAAGTGTTTTTACTTCGCGAATTGAACCGTGATCAGAAACTTTGGGATGTATTGGTTGATCCGGCACGAAAAATTAGGATAGGCAACAAGCTTTACTTTGGCGAAAGCGACGAAATGGTAGCCGAAGTTATTGACAACACTACCTCACGTGGGCGTACGTTGCGTTTCTTGTACGACGGCCCTTACGATGAATTTAAAAAAGCGCTTTTTGGTTTGGGCGAAACACCACTTCCTAAAATTATCAACCGCAAGGTAGAACCTGAAGACAAAGAACGTTACCAAACCATCTACGCTAAGCACGAAGGTGCGGTTGCCGCACCTACTGCGGGCATGCACTTTAGCAGGGAGCTGATGAAGCGCCTGGAAATCTTAGGCGTTAACTTTGCGGAAATAACTTTACATGTTGGATTAGGAAACTTCCGTTCGGTAGATGTTGAGGATCTAACGAAGCACAAAATGGATTCGGAGCAAATATTTATCACCGAAGAAGCCTGTAACATTATTAACAAAGGGAAGGATGACCGCCAAAAAATTTGTGCTGTAGGAACAACGGTTATGAGAACCATCGAAAGTTCAGTCTCTACTTTTGGCCACGTTAAACCTTTTGAAGGATGGACAAACAAGTTTATTTTTCCGCCATATGAATTTAATGTTGCTAACTGCATGGTCTCAAATTTCCATCTTCCATTATCCACTTTAATGATGATGACCGCAGCATTCAGCGGTTACGACAATTTGATGAACGCCTACGAAGTAGCTGTTAAAGAGAAGTATCGCTTTGGTTCATACGGAGATGCCATGTTGATATTATAACCTTGTTAATAAAATATCCAAAGCCGCATTACATTGATAATGCGGCTTTTTTATTTCACTATTCCTTCTTTGTACGTCCTTATAGCCCTTTCCCTGGCCATGGCATGGTCCAACATGGGTTTAGGGTAATCCCCCGTCCCAAACTCCGGAATCCATTGCTTGATATAAATAAAATCAGGATCAAATTTTTCCTGTTGACTAGTGGGATTAAAAACCCTAAAATAAGGTGCCGCATCACATCCTGTTCCTGCTGCCCATTGCCAATTGCCTATGTTCGACGCCATTTCATAATCCAACAGCCTGGACGAAAAATAAGCTTCGCCCCAGCGCCAGTCAATCAATAAATGCTTGCACAAAAACGAAGCTACCACCATACGTGTACGGTTGTGCATATAACCGCTTTCATTTAATTCCCGCATTCCCGCATCTACCATAGGAAAACCAGTCTTCCCATTGCACCAAAGCTCAAATTCCATTTCATTGTTTCTCCAGGAAATAAAATCATATTGTTTTTTAAAATTGCGAGTTGCCGAATGAGGGAAATGATATAATGCCTGCATAAAAAACTCCCGCCAGATCAATTCCGAGAGAAACACCTCGCTTTTTCCCATCGCCACCTCCACCGCCTTTCGTATACACGTAGTACCATAGCGCAGGTGGGGCCCCAGGTTTGACCCTGAGTTTTTAAACGGGTAGTCGCGGTTTTTACCATAGTCTTCCAACCCTTCGAGGGTAAAATCCTTCACCGTTAACCTCCCCCTGTCAAATCCCAGCGAACGTAGGGACGGAAAAGGTAAAACCCCATCTAGAAAAACAGGCCTCCATTCGCTCCTTCGAATCGGCTCCATATCCTGATACCGCCTTAGCCACTGCCTTTTATACGGTGTGTAAACAGAATATGGACTTTGGTCTTTCTTGACCACTTCGTCCTTGGCAAAAATTACACGGTCTTTTAAGAGCTGAAATCCCACACGATGGGCTACACACAAATCTGCAATCATACCATCACGTTTTATTCCGTCCGGCTCATAATCTTCAGCTGCATAAATGGCATTTACGTTATATTTTTGAAAGATAGTTTTCCAAATCTCTACTACATTCCCTCTTGCTACCCAAAGCGAGCTACCGTGCCCTTTCAGTTCTTGATATATAATATTCAGCCGATCGTGAATAAATGAAATTCTGCTATCATCCGAATCCAGCTTGCAAACTGCCGACTCATCAAAAATATACACGACAAGAATGGGCTGTTTTTCCCTGGCAGCTCCTTGTATGACCGCATTATCGGCTAACCTCAATTCATTTCTGAGCCAAACGATGTTTATTCTGGTAGTTGTACTTTTCAATTTGTTAAATATTATATTATTCTATTTTTTTTTACGTTATTGTTTAAACCATAAACCTAACAGTTCCTAATATTTGAAACACAATTGGTACCATTCTGTTTAAATATTGATAACTTTATACAAACACAATATCAAGAAAAGCTGACTTGGAGGATTACTTATGATTAGATTTTTAATTCCAGTTAATTTTGCGCCGTACACCTTAAAGGCAATTGAGTATTGTACCGCAATAGCAGAACATGTGGGTGGTGAAATTACTTTACTTTATTGTTATACCAACTTTTTGAGTGAAAGCGACGGAGAAAGCGACAGCGAAACCGACAGTGGAAACGAAAAATCTGAAACCACAATACTTTCGCACCAAGATGCTTATACCGAACTTGAAAAATTAAAGGCACACGTTCTTAGCAATACCAGGAGAAGCAATAACCTCCAAATCAAGCTGCGGGTTTTAGATGGATATCCGGAGGATGCGATTCAATTGTTTTGTAAGGAATATTACCCCGATTTAATTGTAATGGGAACAAAAAGCAAGGGCGAAACTATCAAGGAACTCCTGGGCAGTGTAACACTGGATATCATTAAAGGTGTGTCCTTTCCGGTTATGGCAGTCCCTATCAATTACAGCTTTAATCTTGACAAAATCAACAACATACTATTTGTAACCGATTTTGCGAAGTGCGAATACACCTCACTCCACAAATTAGTCCGACTAGTGGGTACTTTTAAAACCAAAATACATAATGTTCAATATTGTCCTGCTGGAAAAGAAAAAGTAGACGCAGAACAATTGAAAGAATACAGTGAATATTGTAAATCTACCTACAGGAACCAAAGCATGATTTGCGATTATATTTGCGGACACGATATGGTTGCAGCATCCATGGAATACATTGAAAACAACAATATTGATTTAATGGCTATTACGCGTAAAAAGCGTAACTTTATTGCTAAAATGATGCACCCCAGCCAAACCAGGAAAATTCTCTTTAGCGCAGAAATCCCTACCTTATTCTTTCACAAATAAACATAAATAATACTTAAGCGGAATAAATGCTTTAATACCATTTTTCTTTTCCCCTGGCAAGGAATACGCACAAAGCTTGTTCCGTCGCAGTGAAAGCCCAAGCTAATGCGAAGAAGTTTAAGAAGGTGAATAAAAATAGCGTATAATCAGCCCGGAGAATGAGCAATACCCAACCTACTTATAAAAAAGTAAAGCTTTTTTATAACATCTGTGCAACATTAGTTCCTAAAAAGGGATTTTTAAATTAAATTTACCCGTCATTTTATGATGACTTTTATCATGGTAGTCCCGTGGTTTACCAAATAGATGTTTTGCTACAAGCAGCGAAAATCTCTTAATATCAAATTTTACGCAATGAAAGTAGGAATATTATCAGCAGGCGGGGACTGTCCCGGAATAAATGCAGCCATAAGAGGAGTAGGAAAAACAGCCATTGTTCAGTATGGTATGGAAGTAATTGGAATCTCAAACGGTTTTAGTGGGCTTATCGATATGGATTACGAACTGTTAACCGAAGATAAATTATCCGGTATACTCACATTGGGAGGAACCATCCTTGGAACTTCACGAATGAAACCCTTTAAACCGCAAGAAGGGGACACCGTGGAAGACAAACCTCAGGTAATCAAGGAAAATTACCATAAAATGGGATTGGATGCGCTGGTTTGTATTGGAGGTAACGGAACGCAGCGCACGGCCAACTTACTATCCAAGGAAGGACTCAACATTGTTGGACTGCCAAAAACGATTGATAACGACGTTTGGGGTACCGATGTCACATTTGGTTTTGATTCTGCGGTCAACATTGCCACCGATGCGATTGACCGACTTCATACCACTGCCAACTCTCACAAACGCGTTATGGTGATTGAAGTAATGGGCCACAACGCAGGCTGGATAGCATTGCATTCGGGTGTTGCCGGAGGCGGCGACATCGTGCTGCTTCCTGAAATAGAGTACGATATGGATGTGATTACCAATGCACTCCTTAGACGTTCCGAAAGAGGCAAACCTTATTCCATTGTGGTGGTTGGCGAAGGCATTAAGGTTCCGAAAAAAAAGAGCGCCGCCCGATTTATCGGAAAACAAATCCAGGAACGGACAGGTCTTGAAACACGCGAAACTATTTTAGGCTACACACAAAGAGGTGGCACTCCTTCTCCAGCCGACAGGGTTCTGGCAACCCGCTATGGTTCTTACGCAGCCAAAATGATCAAAGACAAAAATTTCGGCTCGATGGTTTGTGTTAAAAACAATCAAATCAACTCTGTTGCATTGGAAGAAGTAGGGGGGAAAACTAAATTAATTGAACCGAACAACCGGTTAGTCATGAAAGCTCGAAACATGGGCGTGTGCTTTGGCGATAAATTATAGTTAAACTTAAGTTAAAAAACTAACAGTTAAACCAATTGCGGTTGTTTGGTGTTAATTTTGCTGCATCAACAACCGCATTTTTAAGCTTAATAAGAGGATGACAAAGGAAGAAATTGCCGGACTAAATGCGCAATTTGCGGATAGCAATCCGGTTGAAGTAATCAGATACTTCGTAAAGAAATATAATGATAAAATAGCATTGGCTTCAAGCCTGGGTGCCGAAGATCAGGTATTAACCCAAATGATAACTTCGGTTACAGACCAGGCCCATATTTTCACCTTGGACACAGGTAGATTATTTTCTGAAACTTATGAGCTCATTGATCGTACTTCTAAGAAATACAAAACAAACCTAAAGGTATATTCACCGAAAGCAGAAGCCGTTCAGAAAATGGTTGAAACAAAGGGGATTAACCTGTTTTACGACAGTATCGAAAACAGAAAGGAATGCTGTTACAACCGTAAACTGGAACCATTAAAACGAGCTTTTGAAGGATTAGAGGCATGGGTTTGCGGGCTGCGGGCCGATCAATCGGTAACACGTACCCATGTTCAGGTAGTGGAATGGGACGAGAACAACAATATTTTAAAGATCAACCCTTTGGCTAAATGGAGCGAGAAAGATGTTTGGGATTACATCAAAGAAAATGGTATCCCTTATAACCCGCTTCACGACAAAGGTTATCCAAGTATTGGCTGCCAGCCTTGTACAAGAGCTATTATGCCGGGCGAAGACATTAGAGCCGGCCGATGGTACTGGGAAAATCCGGATACAAAGGAATGTGGATTACACAAAAAGTAAGAAAAATTGTTATATCGGGGTATTCTTTCATACAGAAAAGACGATATAGCAGATTAATATTTAAAACATGAAACCGGCATGGCCGGAGCAAATAATTAGGTTATATACCCTTCCAAATCAAGTTCGGAACAGGTCGTACCGTCAGAGCGGGAGGAGCATGACTGAAAATTGCACTGGTTATTAGAGTTTTGTTAAATTTTAAACAGATGAGTATTTTTAATAAACAAAGCCGACTTAGGTGGATAAGCGGAACACTGATTGTTTTGGTTGTTTCGGTGGGATTGGTAGGCTTTAACAACGACGATAACCGTAACTTCTCCATCGTTAAGAACCTCGATATCTTTTATACTCTTTTTCGTGAGTTGAACAGTTATTATGTGGACGAAACCAACCCGGAAAAACTGATTAAAAAAGGCATTGATGAAATGCTTGAATCGCTTGATCCGTACACAACTTATATCCCCGAGGATGATATGGAGGATTTTAAGTTTATGACAACAGGCGAATATGGAGGTATGGGTTCCCTGATTTCCAGACAAGGCGATTACATTGTTATTGCAGAACCATACGAGGGTTTTCCCGCTCAATTAGCGGGTCTAAAAGCGGGCGATAAATTAGTGGAGGTCAACGATGTGAATGTGGTTGGAAAATCCAGTTCCGAGGTAAGCGATATGCTGAAAGGTCCGGCCAACACACCGCTTAAACTGAAGATTGATCGTCCCGGCCAAAACAAACCAGTGACCATAGAATTGATCCGCAAAAAGATTTCCATCAATCCAGTTCCATATTACGGAATGGTTTCCGACAAAACAGGATTAATTATCCTGAATAACTTTACACAAAGCTGTTCAAAACAGGTAGCTAAAGCACTTATGGATTTAAAAGAGAACCACGGTGCCGAAAGCTTTGTGCTTGATTTAAGAGGAAACCCGGGCGGTTTGTTGGACGATGCTGTTAAGATTGTAAACTTATTTGTGAAAAAAGGAAGCGAAGTGGTTTCTACACGCGGTAAAGTAAGTCAGTGGGATAAAGTATATCGTGCTACTTCGGAACCTATTGACACAATTAGCCCGATGGTTGTCCTAATAAGCCGAGGTTCCGCTTCGGCATCAGAGATTGTTGCAGGTAGCATTCAGGATATGGATAGAGGGGTTTTAATTGGACAGCGCTCATTTGGTAAAGGACTGGTTCAAACCACACGCCCGTTGTCGTACAATGCCAAGCTTAAAGTTACCACAGCCAAATATTACATACCCAGCGGTCGGTGCATTCAGGCAGTTGATTACAGCCATCGAAACGAGGACGGTAGTGTTGGGTTAATTCCCGATTCATTGATTACGGAATTTAAGACCTTTGGTGGCCGTTCTGTTTATGATGGGGGCGGTGTTTCGCCTGACATTAAGGTTGAACCCCAAAAATATGGCAACATTGCCTATGCACTTGTAGCACAGAACATGTTTTTTAACTACGCTACCGAATTTGTTTTAAAACATGATGAGATTGCTAAACCTGAAAACTTTAAAATATCGAATGAAATATTTGAAGAATTCAAGCAATTCGTAGCTGCGAAAAAAGACTTTAAATATAAATCGGCAACACAAGAAGCTTTAAAGGAGCTAAAGGAAACGGCCCAAAAGGAAGATTACTACGAAAAGTCAAAAACCGAATTCGAACAACTCGAGAAACTGTTGACATTAGATGTTCAAAAAGACTTAAATATCTTTAAATCTGAGGTTAGTGAGTTATTGGGTAACGAGATTGTAAAAAGATATTATTACCAAAAAGGGGCCATAAAATTCTCCTTGCAAAACGATGAAGAGTTGGAAAAAGCGCTTGAATTGTTGGGTGATGAAACTAAATATAGCGGTATTTTAAACGGTACTGTATTAAGCCACGCCGGCGACAAAAGAAGTATGAAGTAAATAAATAATTGAAATAAAATATTCAAAGGGCTTCACACGCAGTGGAGCCTTTTTTTTAACCCAAAATTGTCATCAAACCTCACCAAAAGGCCAATTCGATGATCAAAACCTAAACATTACCGAAACACAGCAATGTAAGATTTTTTAAATCGGGATTCCCTCGATACAGCTGATGCCTGCGATTATTAAGGAATTTTTCGAATGCCTAATGACAGATCTCGGTATAACCCCGAATATGCATCAGAAATCCTGCTGTGTAAATCAACTACTTCAAAACAAGGCGTTTCACTAACTTGCTTCAACTCACCGCAGCGGTACTATGCCTCGTTTCAGTAACCCCGATTTTTATGGTATTTTAAATACTCATTACTTACCTCTAATACATCATCCGGGTTTAACCTCTATTTCCCTGCCAAATCCTTGATAACCTTGCTGGCTGCAAAACAACCAAAAATCGCGGGCATATACGAGATGGTCCCAACCGTTGTCTTTTTATTCCTTTCACCTTCCGTTTTAATGATGTATTCCTTGGGCACCATTTCGGGAGAATAAACAACGGGCACACCCTTCCTGATGCCATCTTTGTAAATACGCTTGCGCACCATACGTGCCAAATTACAATACTTAGAATTTGAAATATCGGTGATCTCTACTTGTGAAGGATCGAATTTACCTCCTGCTCCCATGGATGAAACAATAGGAATTTGTTGTTGAACCGAAGCACGAATCAATGCTACCTTCGGTGAAAGGGTATCAATGGCATCCACCACATAATCAAAGTCGTTCTCTAATAGCTCCTCAAAAGAATGTTCATCTATGAATCGCGCAATAGCAGTAAGTTTTAAACTGGGGTTAATATCTAATAGTCTGGCTTCCAACACTTGGGCTTTTGACATGCCCAGAGTACTGCAAAGTGCCGGCAACTGTCGGTTCCTATTACTCTCGTTAATTGTATCACCGTCAATAATGGTCATTTTTCCAATCCCTGCCCTGGCAATCATTTCAGCGGCAAAAGCACCAACGCCACCAAGCCCGACTACCAACACATTTTTTTCCGATAACTCTTTAATTTTATCCTGACCTATAAGCAGTTCTGTTCTCTCTAACCAGTTCATCTTAACCAAATACACTATTAAAATTTGCTTCTATTCTTTTCTCAAGCAAACCCATATCCATGCTTAAATTTTTTGCAGCCTGCCTGTAAACATCAGCTATTGAAATTTCGCTATCATCGGTTTCGAGCAATAAAAAATCCAAATCCAGGCAGCTTAAAAGCTTCTGAAACTTATCGGGGTGTTTGATTAAATTTTCCCCAAAAGAAATAAAAATATTTTGTTTGACGAATTGTTGAGCTGTTTCTAACGACCCATTATAACCATGAATAATCCAGGGCTGCTTTGCAAGGCTGCTATTTCTTATCTCAGACACGATATGATGTGTTTTAACGGAGTGAACGATAACAGGCAGCCTATATTGTTCCGAAAGCCTTATTTGATCTTTAAAAACGATTTTCTGGAATTCTAAGTTTTTTATGTTTTTATCTAATCCACATTCGCCTATGGCTACAATTTTCTTTTCCTGGCAAAGCTCTTCAATCTGTTTTAACCAAATATAAACTTTATCCTCCTGAATAAACCATGGGTGGATACCGCATGAATATTGCTGATTTTCAGCGACTGGTTTGACATCATAAGCAAACTGGTTGATAATAGCAATATCAGCATCTTCAGAATTGTTATGGGTATGGATATCTATCAGCATGAAATATTTCTCGCTAAGAACGCAAAGTTTAAACGCAAATTACGCAAAGTTTTCATTAATACGATTAATATTGGCTTGCTTTGCTATAAACTTAACGACCTTAGCTAGAAATTATTTAAATCAATTTCATGGTCTTACTCCATGAATACCCTTTTGTGTTAATCTAATAGGATATTTTTTACGATACACTTTTTGATCTTCATTAGATAAGGAATCGTAATCTTTACCGTCTTTTTTAGCTTCTGCACGACGCATATTCTTTACAGTATTAAATACCATATCAACCACCTCTACATAATCCTCATAGGTAATATGATCTTCGAACTTGTATAAAATAATGCATTTATTGTGATCGTAGTAATACTTACTTAAATCCTGTGACACTTTCTTCACATCAAGCTTTTCAGTGTGATTTATAGTAAATAGTTCAACCACCAGGTTTTCATCAATATGTTCTGCCTCTTTAGGCGGTAAAAGCATAAATAAAGCTTTTGGAGTATCTCCTTTAGATAAATAACCAATTTTTAGAATATCATGATTTCGTAGAGCTTGTTTTACTTTTTCTACATCTCCTACTTTAACCGACTTGTCAACGTTTAACAAAACGGTCATTTTATTGCCTTTTTCTTTATTTTCCGATAAATCGATGGAAGCAACAAGTTCATCTACTTTATTTAAATCGTGTTTTGTGTCGTTGTAATAAAAGCCTTCCTTGCTTAGAGTTAAAGTGCATAGGATAAAATTTTCATCATACTCTTTAACTTCATTAGTGCTTGGAAGATCTACCGTAATCGATTTTAAAACGGCTGAACCACCATTCTTAAGATCATTTGAATCTTTTAAAGATTCCGTACAGTTTGCAAAAAACATAAATGCAAGCGATATAATTGGAATAACCAAAACAGCTTTTAGTTTAGCTATTCTTCCCGATTTTATTTTGTTCATCATGGCAATTCTTTTTTTAATGGATAATAAATTAAAATTGTTTACCAGCTCAACTGAGCGAATGCTGATTAACTGACTCAGTAAGAGAGACTGATAATCGAATAATTCGTGTCCTTGCTTAATCACCTGTCTGTCGGCAATATACTCGTGACATGTTTTAATCGATTTCTGTATGCGCCATGTAAGCGGATTAAACCATTGAAACATTGTAATAATATGCGCCAGTATCAAATCCACCGAATGTTTATACTGCACATGAACTTTTTCATGCGCCACTACCTGCTTTAATTCTTCTGGTTTAAGATTATCTTTATTAACAAAAATCCATTTTAAAAAGGAGAAGGACGGTGCTTCTTCTTTTATTGACACCACAGAAAACCCATCGTTATTACTAACCTGGTTTTGTCGAATATACCTGAATAAGTGATAAAGAAGAAATACAAGTCGTAAACCAAAGAATAGCAGACCTGCGATATATAAATAAAATATTAGTTTAATGATGTTTACTGAAGAACCAACTCTGTTAAAATATAGTTTTTGAGAAACCAATTGTTCCTCTGAATTATCAATTACAGGAGCGTCGTATTCCACATCGAAATAATAAACAAACTCCTCATAATAGTTTCTAAAGGCTTCAACTTTTGTAAGCGCCTCTCCGATGTACTCTGTTTCATTGGCATTTACCTGTATAGGGATTAACGGCATAAGCAAAGCCAATACCATAGAAGCCAACAGGTAAAAACGATTAAAGGTAAAATAGGTTTCTTTACGAAAGAAAACAACATACCCCAAGTAAAACAATGTCAGGCATAAGCCCGATTCAAACAAGTACAAAAGGAAACTAGCCATTTTTTTTCTTTTTAAGTTCTTCGAGCATTTTTATTGCTTCATCTACTTCATCGATTTTTACGTTTTTACTTTCAGAGAAAAAATTGACAACTTGTGACAGAGAATTATTGAAATATCCGTTAACCAAATTGCCTAACTGACCTTTTCTATATTCATCTTTCGAGATAAGCGGATAATATTCGTATGTACCTCCATACTTATTAAATCCCACTATTTCCTTTTTTACCAAAACCCTTACAATGGTTGAAACGCTATTATAAGGAGGCTTTGGATCAGGAAACTTTTCAAGAATATCTTTAATAAATCCTTTTTTAAGCTCCCAAAGTAGCTTCATTATTTTTTCTTCTGCTTTTGTTAAATTTACCATCTAAACACCAAGTTAGTTAATCAGCAATTCAAACTTACAACTTATATTTAAGTTATGCAACTTATTTTTACGTTTTATAACTTATTATTAAGTTATTGCTAGTATTAACAGTAGGTACCTATAGGAAATTTCCACACTATGAGGAATCAATGTGTGGACTTTATTCCACACTTTTTGAGAATAACCAAATTCTTTATCATACAGAAAACATCCTATACAATTTTTTAATACTGAATATCAACACCTTAGAAAACACAGGCCACGATACACACTTTTATGGCACACTTTTGACATATACAGTCATCGAATATCAATTAAAAAAGAAACAGATCAATGGATCAATCATTCATAAATAAACTAACAGCACTTATAATTACCTCTTTGGTTGTAGTGATCGGGCTGGTTCTGCTTAAAACAGCAGATCTTCCAGAAGTAACCTATCCATATTCTGAAGGTCAAGGTGTTACGGTTTATGACAATTTGAATTAGTAAGTTTCTCATATTACAATAGGTATCGGTATCAAGCAACACAACACACACAACACCACACAACACAACACACACAACAAATTAAACGATACCACCCAACTCTAGACTATTGTTACCATATATAGTTAAATGTAGTTCTAGGCTAGCGGATCAAAACGTTGATCCGCTTTTTTTTGTCCTATTTTTTCTGTTAAATGATATAATTATTTTGTTTTTTAACAATCAGCCTCCAAACCCAAATAGTTAAGTACCATGAATAACTCAACCACTTTCAGACAATAAATCACAAAAATCTTTTAAACTACCAGAAGATTTGCTCACTGCTCCCAGCATTTGATTAAAAAGTAATTTATTTCCTGTTATTCGTTATAATCAAAAAGATGTTTTATAAATTTAACAACTTTTGTAATTTTCGGTAATGGCAAAGATTTTAATTGTTGATGACGACACTTCCTTTGGATTGATGATCGAAGGCTTTCTGAAAAGAAAAAGCTTCGAAACCGTTTTTGTGAGTAGTTTCAGCTCCGCACTGGATGCTATAAAGACTTCATCATTCGACTTGGTTTTAACCGACTATAGGTTAGACAGCGGTACAGGATTGGATTTAATTCCCGAAGTCAGGAAGAAAGATCTTAAAACTCCCGTGGTACTCATTACCGCCTATTCCGATATTAGAGTAGCTGTAAACGCTATAAAACTGGGGGCATTCGAGTATATTGCCAAACCTGTTAATCCCGATGAGCTATTACACGTCATTAAAAGAGGTATCGCTAAAACTACTTCCGAAGCCAATAAGCCCGTACTGGCTCCTGTTTCAAATTACATTAAGGGCGTTAGCCGATTTGCGGAACAAATAGACCAACAAATTGAATTAATAGCTGGCACCGAACTTTCCGTATTGGTGTTGGGCGAAAGTGGTGTTGGTAAGGAGTTTGTGGCCCAGCGTATTCACGAACTTAGCCACAGAAGCATAAAGCCCTTTGTGGCAGTGGATTGCGGCGCCTTACATACCGACATTGCCTCCAGCGAACTCTTCGGACATAAAAAAGGTTCGTTTACGGGTGCTTTGGACGATAAGGAAGGACATTTTGAGAACGTTAAGGATGGCACTATTTTCCTCGACGAAATCGGAAACCTGAGTTACGATGTGCAGGTAAAATTACTACGAGCCATCCAAGAACGTAAAGGTCGCCGATTGGGCAGCAACGAGGAATATCCCATCAATTGCAGGATAATAGCAGCCACCAACGAAGATTTGCGGACGACTTCGTTTAGTGGGAAATTTAGAGAGGATTTATACCATAGACTTAACGAATTCTCCATTAACCTATTGCCCTTAAGAGATAGAAAAGAAGATATACCCGTGTATAGCGATCGGTTTTTGCAGATGGCCTCCAATGAATTCAACAAGGAAAATATTTATTTTGGTTCTGAGGTGGTAAAAATTTTCCTGAGCTATGAGTGGCCCGGAAATTTAAGGGAACTGCGTAATGTGATCCGACGAGCGGTTCTGCTGGCAAAAAGTAACGAAATAACTTTGGCGGAATTACCTCCGGAAATTCAGTCACCTCTCGAACAACCCGATATACCGCTTCAATTAAAAGCTGCCAAGGAAAAATCAGAGAAAGAAATTATTGTAGAAACCTTGGAACAGACCCGGTATAATAAAGCCAAGGCAGCCCGTATTCTAGGGATTGACAGAAAAACCTTGTACAATAAAATACACAAATACGGTATTGATGCCTGAAATGGTGTTTTCGTAAGGTACAACAAGAATTTGCGGTTCTAGGCTACCAGTGATTGTATTTGGTTTTTAACTTCGTCCCAAAAAGTTTCCAATTCCTTCACTTTGGTTACTATTTCTTCTTTGGTAAGTTTTTGTTCCCGGGCTTTTTCAAGCAACGTAAGTTTCGCAATCCCTTTTTTAATTTTAAACTGACGGAACCCGGTCAGAAGTTTATGTGCCCTTTCCGATACAACATGGTAAAACTCCGGATCCTCCGAAAGCGCTTTTTTAATATCCCAAATTCCTCTATCTGAGTTCTCAACAAATGTTTTTATCACCGAGTTTAAAAATTCTTGATCATTGCCAGTAAACGACTTCACCCCATCTAAACTAAACAACTGGTCATTTTCTTCATCTTTTGGCGCCATAACTTTAGTATCTGCAACTTTACTCCTTTTCAAATTAAAAATCTCCGCCAATTTCTCCATAATCTGCTTTTGCGTAAACGGTTTGGCCATTACCCAAATATTGTCTTTTTTATTGGCTTCTTTCAGCTCTGAATTAACCATATCCGCTGTCAGGAACAAAACCGGTGTGGTCAGTTTCTTTTCGTTTCGAATAATGTTTAACAATTGTAATCCATCCACCTTGGGCATATGCAGGTCCACCAGAAAAAGGTCGTATTTCACATGCTCGATGGCCTGCATAGCTGGTTCGGACGAAGAAATTACATCCAAACGTTCAACCCTGTCGTGCAGAATACCGTCAATCAATTGGCAAATCATCTCATCATCGTCCACCGCCATTATCTTTTTGTCTTTAAACAGGTAAGTTACTCCCTCCATTGGATCGGCCTGCACAACTTCACATTTAATGTAAGGAATATCAAATGTAAAGGTACTTCCTTCGTTCGGTTTACTATCAAGGTGTATGCTCCCTCCCATGGCTTCAATAATTTGCCGGCTAATGGAAAGTCCCAAACCTGTTCCCGAGTATTTTCGCGACAAACTGATATTTACCTGGTTAAACATTTTAAATACCGATTTCTGTTTATCCTTCGGTATACCTATACCCGTATCTTCTACCGTAAAAACAAGTTTGTCTTTACGAATATTTACATCATAATATACCGAACCCTTAGATGTAAATTTTAATGCATTGCCAATTAGATTAATCAACACTTGCTTGAGTCGGAGATTATCTGACTCAAAACCTGTCAGGTCGGGGTCAATATTATACGAAAAGGTCAAGCCTGATTTTTGCGCTTCGAATTCAAAAAGCTGGAAAAGTTCATCCATCAGGGCTTTAGCATCAATCCTATCTTTATAAAAAGCAATATTTCCCGATTCCAGCATCGACGAATCTAAAACGTTATTTATAAGGCCGTTTAAGTGTTCGGCCGATAACAGTATCCGCTCCGAAACAAGTAGATTTTCTTTTTTACTAAGCATTCCGGATAATTGTTCCGAAAAACCGATGATGGATGTTAACGGGGTTCTGATCTCGTGACTCATGTGTGCTACAAACTGCTCCTTGACCCTTAGAAGCCGGTCAACTCGTTCTTTGGCTCTGATAATATCATTTTTAAGTTTCTGGCTTCGGGTGATATCCCTGCTAATCCAGAAAATAAAAAACAACATCATTATTACAGCGGTGCCCACCAGCAGCAAAATACGATCGATCATCTCGCTCCGTAAAACTTCAAGCTCCGATCGCTTGTTTTCGTTTCGCTTTATGGTAGTATCATGCAAATTAGTTACGATGTTTTTAATCTGGTCGGTCAAACGCCTGTCGAGTTGAATAAGTTCATCTTCATGTTTCTGAACAATAATATTCAATCTCTCTTCCCTTTTTTCGGCACGTTCTATTCTCGATTTTAATTCCCCGATATTTTCGTTGGGCCTGGTTTCCTGTATGACGGTGGAATCCACCTTTCTACTAACAACGGCCTCCAACTCCACGAGTGGTTCCTGTTTCTTTTTACTTCCTCCAAACAATTCGCCCATTCGTTTAAAAAAACCTTTTTTCTCATCTTCGGGTTGTTGCTGGATTACCAGCACGGTATCTTCTACAATCACATCTTGCTGCGCAGAATCAACCTGCAAACTGGTATAGGTAAACTGAGTTACTTCATAATTTAAAGAATCTGGAATAGAGGCTATTATTTTCTCTGCAGATTCGGCATACAACTTTTTAAGATTCATTTTAGTCAGTTGATCCATCAACTCTTTCTTTTGAAAATACAATCGTTCAATCTCCTTAATCCCACCTTGCGAAACCGTATCCGGGAAAAGCAGGTTTAGGTAATTAAGAACGGCTAGCACCGAATCGTGGTGTTGCAAATATTGTTCGTGGTATTCCTTTTTCCCTGTGATACCATAAACCCGGCTGAGTCCTTCTGTTTCGATGATCTCAAATATAAGCTGGTTCAAATATGTAAACTCATATTCGTGACTGTATTCCTCGTTCTGCACTTTTATAATGGAGATTACAGAAAAGTAGGTGATGGAAAAAATAACAATTGCAATAGCCACTATGATGATAAAACCTATAGCGACCTTTGTCTGAATCCATTTTTCCGGTAATATTTTATTGGACATGGTTTTACGTTGATTTTAGCGATACAATTTACCTATTTTTTGTGTGTATACCAGATTTGTTATTATAAAAATAGTATCTGTCCATCAGAGTGACGAAATTTTTGACATTCTAAACTTTCGTCAGGATTATTTCAAATCCAGATTGAAGGCTTTAATAATATTTAAGCTTACAATGGGGGGATGCGGCATAAAAAATATTATTGATATCGAAATTAAACCAATAGGTGATAAAAAACTAATAGTTCGAATGATAGAGTATAAATTAAGGGGAATTCTCTTTTATATTTGATTCTTTGCCTGTAAATTTATACATAAAAACTGAATGGGATGAGAAGGGTTAGAATGATAGTTTGCGGAAGGGTTCAAGGAGTAGGATATCGATATTTTGTTTTGGCCCAAGCGCAGGAACATGGCATTAAAGGCTATGTAAGAAACCTGCCTGGTGGCGAGGTTGAAGTGGATGCGGAAGGTGAACGTAATAATTTGGCCAATTTTATTTTGGGCTGTAAAAAAGGCTCCAGGATGTCAGATGTTCAGGGTTGCTTCATACACGACATTCCTTATTTTGGCTTTCAACATTTTAATATAAAAAGATAATAGGCTAGTGGATAAAACAAGAAGTAAAGCACGGTTTTTCTTTGTTATACGTAGATCAAGAACCCTTATTTTTTGATAAAATTCAAACTAACCCACAAAAACAATACATTTCAATGGCAAAAGTAAAAAACACTACATGGTATCTGCTGCCGCCGTACTCCGCCTGTTTATGACTAATTTTTTCTTTCAACGAAAATAAAAAAGCCGGAAAACGGTGGGAAGTTTTCCGGCTCTCAGTAGTTGTGTAAGTGGAATAAAAAAATTATTCTTGGGCCTTAAATATACGACCATAAATTATTAAAGCAATAGCCGAAACCATGGCTATTGCACCAAAATAGTACCAGATATAATGCGCATTGGCACTCACCGCATGCCATTCAGCTGTTCTTCCACCAAACTTTATTGGGTCGGGACAATATTTATCCAGTAATACCCCTGACATCAAAAAGCCAACAATACTGGATAAAAACGAATGCAAGTGACTAAAGCCTAAATAAAGGCCTTCTTCACCTTTAGGAGCCTGAAACGAGAAATACTCCAGGAAACGAGGCGAAATAAACGACTCAGCCAAGCCTTGAAAAGCAATACCGACAATCATCATAAAGGCCACCGGATGCATTCCAATGATCGCTGATCCTCCATCAAAAAGATTTCCCGCCGCCATACAAAAAGCCGAAACAGGCATAATAAACATACCGACAGTCATCGAAAACAAGGCTGTTCGTCGCCTCATTAAAGAGGTAATTATTGCTACAGTGGAAAATACAACCAGTGGGTTAACGTTTGCATACCAGCTTGGCGAAGCACTCTCGCCTGCCATACGCAATACGTACTTTGGCATAGTAGCATATAACTGATGTTGCACTAACCAAAACCCGGTTACAATGAAAATCAAAACGATTAATCGAACATTGAATAGTACCTTTACAAAAGCTCTCCATATTTCACCGAAAGTCTTTCCATCCCGCTTTTGGACGGATGGCTTAAAAAAGAAAAACACTGCGATTAAAGCTAACAAAGTCATCCCGGCCGAGAAGTAACTAATGTTAATAAGACCCACATTACCCATGGCATCGCGCAAAGGCTTAACGATGGTTTTCCCCGAGAACGCCCCAATGTTCACAATGGTATAAAAAATCGAAAAACCTGTAGCCCTGTTCTCCTCGCTTGTTTCAAGAGAGACCGTGCCAGTGATAACCGATTTAATAAAACTTCCCCAAGAATAATTAAAGCCATCACCGGTAGGATAGCGTACCTGAAATTACTTTTGTCAAGCCCTTTAAACACGGTTTCTGTGCCGTATTCTGCCAAACCTGCATTTTGAATAAACGTAGGTAATAAACCAAGGCCTAAGTAACCTAGCGTAAGCAAACTGAAAGCGACAATAAGGGATTTTTTAAATCCTATTTTATCGGCGTATGCTCCTGCAAATGTGGGTAAAAGATAAAGCAAGGCCGAGAATGTTCCTGCAATAGCCGCAGCCTCAATATCATCAAATGCTAAAATCCTTGATAAATAAAGGGTAATTACGATAAAAACCCCGTAGTACGCGGCGCGCTCCAACAACTCGGCAAAATTTGCTGTCCAAAACGCAGGTGTAAATTTCCTTTTAGTGTTGCCCATGTAGTTATGTTTTTCTTTTGAAAGCGCATAGATATACATTGCAGCCAACACATAAAAAGACAAAAATCATAAAACAATCATCTTCAATTTCATTTATCCCTTATTTTTTACGAAAAACTACTGCTTCCAGCATCGATTATGTGTCACAACCAATTTTGATGATCCATAATTGGCACTACGAATCCTGCTTGGCACAACCTCCCAAAGTCATTCCGTCCAGTTGTTCCAAATTCTTACCGGACGGCTCTCGCCCATGACCAGCCTTATGCTTGCACTAGAAGCTTCGGCGCAGGCGCATAGCAATTAAAGGCTTAACGCGCATCAACATTTATATCCTGGAAAATATATGAATTAGGTGGGCTCATCTCTTAAAAAAAAGCCGTAAATTGAATTATCGATCTAATCAGATAAAAAATATTACTATGCCACAATTTTATTTAAAATATCGTTCACACCACAAACAGGATTTCGGTATTCCGGAAATGTTGAAACAACTCGGCCTTAAAACCGACAATATGGGTTTATGCACAGGCTCCAAGTGGGTTAAAACAGATGGGCAGCTTCTAACATCACATTCGCCCATCGATGGTCATCCTATTGCAAAAGTTCATCAGGCCACCTCTTCGGACTACATCAACCTTGTTGACAATGCATCACATGCCTTTAATAGCTGGCGAACAATACCAGCTCCCAAACGTGGTGAAATTGTCAGGCAGATGGGGAATGCGTTACGCCACCAAAAGGAAAATTTAGGCAAGCTAATATCCTTGGAAATGGGCAAGATATACCAGGAAGGACTCGGTGAAGTCCAGGAAATGATCGACATCTGCGATTTTGCCGTAGGGTTGTCGCGACAGTTGTATGGTTTCACCATGCAAAGCGAACGCCCCGGCCACCGCTTGCTCGACCAATATCATCCACTGGGCATTGTCGGTATCATTTCAGCCTTTAATTTTCCCATGGCAGTTTGGGCCTGGAACGCCATGATCGCATTGGTATGCGGCGATGTTTGCATCTGGAAACCAAGTTCAAAAGTACCCCTTTGTGCCATAGCTGTTCACAAGGTTCTGGAAAAAGTGCTGAAGGAAAACCATGTTCCCGAGAGCGTATTAAACCTAATTATTGCACCATCATCCGAAATTGGCGACTTGATGGCCGAGGACAAAAGAGTTTCGCTGATATCGGTTACAGGGTCGACCCGGGTAGGTAAAAAAGTAAGCGAAAAGGTAGGCGCCCGCCTGGGCAGAACTATTGCGGAATTGGGTGGAAACAATGCCATTATCGTAACACAAACAGCCGATTTGCAATTGGCCATCCCGGCTATTGTATTTGGTTCCGTAGGCACTACCGGGCAACGTTGCACCTCCACTCGCCGCCTAATTATCCACCAAAGTATTTACACTGTGGTAATTGACATGCTGAAAAAAGCATACCGACAAGTTGAAAACAAAGTAGGGAACCCCCTGGATGAGAAAATGTTGGTAGGACCCCTTATTGATATTGGAGCGGTTGAGATTTACAAAAACACGATCAAAGCAGCCCAAGAGCAACGATGCACAGTTTTATTTGGGAACAAGTTGATAACATCCGGCATACCCGATAAAGGCCATTATGTATTGCCCACCATTATACAGGCGGAAAACCATCTGCCCATTGTTCAGCACGAATCTTTTGTGCCTGTTTTGTATGTGATGAAATACGAAAGGTTCAATGAAGCCATTGCCATGCATAATGATGTCCCGCAGGGATTGTCTTCTTCCATTTTTAGCAGAGACGTACAGGAATGCGAAGCGTTTATCTCGGGTGTAGGAAGTGATTGTGGCATAGCCAATGTAAACATTGGAACATCAGGTGCCGAGATTGGCGGTGCCTTTGGCGGCGAAAAGGAAACCGGCGGTGGACGCGAGTCCGGTTCGGATGCATGGAAAGCCTACATGCGCCGACAAACAAACACCATCAACTGGAGCAAAAATTTACCTCTGGCACAAGGCATTAAGTTTGAGTTGTAAGAATCCAGTATCATTTACGAAATGCAACTGCATACATTTCCTAATATCACACCGGTTATCCAACTTTGATAGCCCTGAGATTATACATGGGTGCTGGAAAACCTAATTAATGTCTCATAAATAGATATTACCATGTAAATCTATTTTAATGTAACCCGGATTTTGCATTAGAGCTACATAATAGAACATTGTTTTCATGTGGAATTCCTGGAAATGCAAAGCAGTTATTCATCAACACCTAGTTTGTTCTTTTTAAAGGTATTGTTGAACTCCATAGTGACTTCGTAAAGGGAAAGAAAGCAAACTGAACGATCATTCTCATTATAAACTCCTTAGTTTATGGTTTACGAACACCTATGGGTTACAACCCAAGGTATTTCAAGTAAAAAAATATTGGCACATAAAGTCCGGCAGGTAATTGAACTAGATTAGAAATTCACTTATGGCTTCGTTACAAACAAGTGCTGAAGATGGTGTTCTGAAGATGGCGTAAATTTGTAAAATGATAAAACCCTGAACCCTTTTCTGTCAAAAACCCTTTCTTTGTAAAAAACGATACAAAACATGGAAAACAAAAATTACGTGTTTATAGCAAAAAGTTTGGATGGTTATATTGCCGATATAAATGGCGGAATTGATTGGTTGGAAAATACAGTTCCCAATCCGGAGGGTAAAGATTTAGGATATGTTGATTTTATTCATAAAATTGATGCTATAATCATGGGAAGAACAACTTTTGAAAAGGTGTTGAGTTTTAATATTCCATGGCCATACCATTTACCTGTTTTTGTTGCATCCCATACTTTAAAAAAAATTCCCGTGGGATATACGGAACATGTAGAATTGGTGAAAGGTGCACCAAACGAAATTGTTACGCAATTAAACAAACAAGGATACCATAAACTTTATATCGATGGGGGCAACACAGTTCAGGGTTTTCTAAAAGAGGATTTAATTGACGAAATGATTCTGACAACCCTTCCCATATTAATTGGAGGCGGCACACCGTTATTTTCGGAATTGCCAAACCCCATGTTGTTTAATCACGTTAAATCAGAAGTGTTTTTAAATGCGATAACCCAGGATACCTATACAAGAAAAAGATGAATCACTTGATTATAAATAACCTTTACGAATTCTGGTCCTACATAGGAATCCAGTCAAATTTGTTCATGGTCCGGGATGAATTGAAGGCTGTGGCTGTTTCAGGTTCCGATTGGCCCAAAAGAATATTTGACGTGTCCCCTAAAGCTGATTTTTCAGATATTCTTAAAAAAATACACCAGGGAAAATTGCCAAACCTCGTAACCATGCCCCAACCAAATAATCTAAACGAAAACCCTCAAACAGAACTAATATCCGGACAAAAGAATATGGCATTAAACTTAAAGTCATATAATCGGCATACTACTCCAGACCCAAACATTGTTCAGGTGAAGACCAAACAGGACGCTGATAAATTTGCCCAGACCGCATCGTTAGCTTTTGGTTATAATGTAGATGGTGAAATTGTGCATGCCATCTGCAATGACAACTTAAAAATACAACTTTACAATTACGTGTCGGACAGCCATTACCTTGGGTGCGGTGGTATCTTTTTTGATTCAGGAAAACTTGCAGGATTGCACATGATTGGTACCATACCGAATAGTAGAAAAATGGGAATCGCTAAAAGTATGACACAATACTTAATACAAATCGCTAAAAATAATGATTGCGATTTTTGTGTGCTTCATGCCTCAAAGGCAGGAGAACCTGTTTATTTAAAGCTAGGTTTTAAAGGATATGGCGATTTAGAAACCTACAAGGTTAGTATAACCGATAATTTGTTCAGAAAAATTTAAAAGCGACACAAAAGGCATACTTTTTAGATATTGTAACTTACCTTTGCAAACAAAAATGCAAATTACAAAAGCTGAGTTCCTTACTTCAAGTTCCAAAGCCAGTCAATGCCCCGAAGCAGACAAACCCGAGTACGCGTTCATAGGCAGATCAAACGTGGGTAAATCTTCATTAATTAACATGTTATGCAATAAAAATTCCTTGGCCAAAACTTCGTCCACTCCTGGCAAGACACAGTTGATTAACCACTTTACCATAAACGACAAATGGTATTTGGTGGATTTACCAGGCTATGGATATGCCAAGGTATCAAAGACACAGCGCAAGGAATTTAAACTTTTAATTGATAATTACCTTCGTCACCGTTCCAACTTAATGTGTCTTTTTGTATTGGTGGATAGCCGGCATAATCCTCAAAAAATAGATTTGGAGTTTATGCATCAGATGGGTATTTGGGGGATCCCATTTGTAATAGTCTTTACAAAAATGGATAAGTTAAAACCTTCGGAAAAAGAAAAAAACATCGAAAGTTTTAAAAACGCCTTGTTGGAGGAATGGGAAGAATTACCGCAAATATTCATCACTTCGGCTGAAAAAGCTGAGGGTAAAGATGAGATTCTAAATTTTATCGACCAGGTAAATGAACAATGGTAAGGTGAATAGAGCTGCAACCACAAATCTAACCCTGGCTTCAAGATAAGGAAACATATTAAATTATGGTCGGGCAACGATAAATTCAGTCATGATTTTTTATCTTTGCAGCGTCTTTTTAATAATAAACAGAAAAACAACTATTTACGATGCCACCAAAAGCGCCCATTAAAATTTTTTCGGGATCATCGTCCCGTTACGTAACCGAAAAGATTAGTCACTATTCCGGAAGGGATCTTGGGAACATTAAAAAATTAAATTTTAGCGACGGAGAATTTGCTGTGGCTTTTCAGGAAACAATTCGAGGGTCGCATGTTTTCCTCATTCAATCCACTTTCCCGCCTGCAGATAACTTGCTGGAATTGCTAATGATGATCGATGCCGCCAAAAGAGCGTCTGCCTACAAGGTGGTTGCTGTTATACCTTATTTTGGGTTGGCCCGTCAGGACAGGAAAGACCAGCCTCGTGTTTCTGTCGGCGCCAAATTGGCTGCGGATATGCTTACCGCTGCAGGTATCGACCGTTTGATTACGATGGATCTACATGCCGATCAGATTCAAGGATTCTTTAACCTTCCTGTAGATCACTTGTACGCATCCTCCATCTTCTTGCCGCATATAAAAGGTATGAATCTGGAAAATCTTGTTATTGCATCTCCAGACGTGGGCGGTAGCAAGAGAGCCAACACCTATGCAAAGTTCTTAGGGGCCCCAATGGTAATATGCCATAAGTCGAGAGCCAAAGCGAACGTTATTAGCGAAATGAGAATCATCGGTGATGTAAAAGGCAAAAATGTGATTATCGTAGACGATATGATTGATACGGCCGGCACCCTGACGAAAGCAGCTGACATGATGAAGGAAGATGGCGCTTTAAGTGTAAGAGCTTTTGCTACCCACCCGGTACTATCCGGAAACGCCTATGACAACATTGACAATTCGGCATTGGAAGAACTGTTTGTAACGGACTCTATACCGTTACGTCAGGAATCGGAAAAAATTAAAGTATTGTCCATAGCGGAACTTTTGGCAGATACCATAGAAAAAGTGTACTATTATAAATCAATCAGTAATCAGTTTTTGATTTAACAGGTAAAAACATCCTGGATACAAGCTCCCTTTAATTGTGGAAGTCAGTATCTGTGAACGCACAAACCCACATTGTTCATTAAATTTTAATAGATTATGAATAAAATGTGGGTTTATTTTTTTACCTTTGCAGCCGCCTTTGGCAAAAAAGTGTGATGGGGAGTAAACCTGTTCATTACCAGTGATTTATTTTGAGTAGCACAAAAAATTAGAAAGATGCAAAAAATTGAATTAAAAAGTTCAAAAAGAGAAGTAATTGGTAAAAAAGCAACCAAAGAGCTTCGTAAAGAAGGAAAAGTACCCGGAGTACTTTATGGAGGAAAAGAAGTAGCACACTTCGTAATCGAAGAAAAACAACTAAAAGGTTTGGTTTACACACCAAATGTTTACATCATCAGTTTAGACATTGATGGAGAAAAAGTTGAAGCTATTCTTCAAGACATCCAATACCATCCGGTAAGCGACAAAATTCAACACGTTGATTTCTTACAAATCTTCGAAGACAAGCCTGTTATTATTGAAATCCCTGTAAAACTCAACGGTTTTGCAGAAGGTGTTAGGGCTGGGGGACAATTGTCTCTTGTTCAACGTAAACTACGTGTAAAGGCTTTACCGGCCAACTTACCCGATACTTTAAACATCAATATCGACCACCTTAAGCTGGGTGATTCTGTAAAGGTGGGTGCTTTGGCGTTCGAAAACCTTGAGTTATTAAATGCTAAAAACTCGGTTGTTGCCGCCGTTAAACTTACCCGTGCCGCTCGTGCTGCACAGACTCCAGGTGGAGAAGAAGCAGAAGCAGCAGAAGAGTAAAACGTATTTTAAGCATATAATCAGCCTCCATATTATGGTAATATGGAGGCTTTTTGTATTATTGCCACAGCAAAACATACCGTATGTGGTTCTATTTAAAAAAATTATTGTTTAGTAATAAGCCCTCGAAAATTGATCCCATGAAGTATTTAATAGTTGGGTTGGGTAATATCGGTTCGGAATACGAAGACACCCGTCACAATATAGGTTTTAATGTGTTAAACGAACTTGCAAAGCAAGAAAACCTAACATTTGAGAACTTACGCTACGGTGCGGTAACAGAATACAAATTCAAAGGAAAAACTCTTATCCTCCTCAAACCCAGCACCTATGTGAATTTGAGTGGCAAAGCCATTAGGTACTGGATGCAGCAGGAAAAGATTAAACCGGAAAACCTGCTTGTTATTGTCGATGATCTTGCATTGCCGTTTGGATCGATACGGATGCGGCAAAAGGGAAGTGATGCCGGCCACAACGGTTTAAAAAACATCCAGGATATTTTTGGACATAGCAATTATAATAGAATCCGATTTGGAATTGGCGATAATTTTAGCCGGGGAAAGCAGATTGACTATGTGCTGGGAAAATGGAGCAGTGAGGAGCTGGCCGGCCTGCATGAAGGAATTGATATAGCCATAAAAATGATTAAAGGATTTGCCACCATTGGTGCCGCCAGAACCATGAATCAATTCAATAAAAAGTAATACCATGGACGAAAGTGTTAGGGTAGATAAATATTTATGGGCCGTGAGGGTTTTTAAAACCAGGAGTGTAGCTGCCGAAGCCATAAAAAAAGGACGCGTTCTCATTGGTGGTCTTCCCGTAAAAAACTCAAGGTTGGTCAAAGTGGGCATAGTTATCGACGTAAAGTTCCCTCCTATCACCCGCTCATTTAAAGTGCTGACTATTACCGGCAAAAGAATGGGTGCTAAACTAGTGCCTGATTTTATGGAAGAGGTAACAGCAAAAGATCAAATAGAACTGCTGGAACTAACCCGCCTGGCTAATTCTATGGGCCGAAGAAAAGGCCTTGGCCGCCCTACCAAAAAAGACCGGCGCGACCTGGATAAGATGGAAGAAGAAGACGACTGGGATTTTTAATAGACGAAAGCTTTCCTTTCAAAAGAAAGTAAGTAGTAGTAAAATACTAATAAGCATCGACTGTTGAACTATATACCAACCACCGATTACTGATAACCGATTACTGATAACTGATTCCTGAAAAAATGATTATAGCTAAAGAAAAACGTCACAGCAACATTGTAGAGTACATATTGTACATGTGGCAAGTTGAGGATTTGATTCGTGCATATCAATTCAATATCGAAGCCATTAAACAAGGGATTATTCCCCAATATAATTTGAGTGGCGACACCTTGCAAGAATGTATTGACTGGTACGACAACCTGGTTGAAATGATGACGCTGGAACAAATCAAAGAAAAGGGTCACCTACAGGTAATTACCAATTTGGTGAAAGATTTGGACCGGTTGCATCGCGAACTACTAAATGATCCGAAAGAAATAGCCTACCGTCATATTTACAATGCGACCCTCCCCTTCATTAACGAATTTGACGAAAAAACGGGCAAAACACTCAACAACGAGATTGAGCTCTGCCTAACAGGCATCTACAGTAAATTCTTGCTTAAATTGCAGGGGAAAGAAATTTCGAAAGGTACGGAAGAAGCCATTAAAGCTTTTAGTAGCTTCCTCGCTTTTTTGGGAGGTAAATATCACGAGGAACAAGACAAGGAAAAAACGCAAAGCCCGGAGTAGTTCGGTCAACAGTCATCAGTTTGGCAGTCAAATATTTCATCAGACTGCTGACTGAGGACCACGAATCAAATACTACTCACTGAGATTTAACTTTTGTTTTATCAGTACAATATCCGCCCTCCTATCCACATGGATAAGACCTGTCTTTTTCTTAATGTCATCGGTGCTTAGCTGTTCGGCATCTCCTTTAGCCACCACTTTAATATGCTCATCGGCCACACCATAATGCTCCATCAGGTAGCGTTTCACGGTTTCTGCTCTTTTCTGACTTATAAACATCGGATTGTTTTCCGCTGAATCGGCGTATCCAATTACCTCTAGTGTCCAGTCGGCATGCTTACGGAGCAAAACCGCTATTTGAGCCATCGTGATCTGATTTTCGTAATCCTTAAACGTAGACCCCCCTGGCATAAAATAAATGGGGAATATATTATCGGCCGAATAAATTTTTGTGTTTTTCTCTTCGGTAATTACAGAATCTACTTGCAACCTCAATATTCCGGCTTGTTGTTGCACCATCCGCTCAAACTTATTTACTTCGTCCTCCAGAGGATCTTTCCTTTTCTTTCCGAAAATATTAAATCCGTAAGTTCTGTATGTCCATTTGCTGTGTCGTTTGTCTTTTTTACCGATTTTATAGCTTACATTAAAAGTAGTATGCCAATAGTTGTCGTTGGTTGCACCTGATAAAACACCGTCTAAATTATCTTCGAGTCCAAAATGAATAGTACTTTCCACACCTATATCAAAACTACGGTTTATACGATACAGCACCCCAATTCCGGCGGGTAAAACAAGTTCAGTGGCTCTGCTTATCTTTTTATCAGGGTTATTCGAATCGTAACCCAAAACAAAATAACCTTCATAAGTACTGCCTTCAATATCATTGGCATGTAACACCTGATCATCTTCGTTTTTGTAAATTCGGTTTCTAAAAGCCTGAACCCCGAAACCTACATTAAAATAGAAATTCCATTTATCATTCACCGGTCCGGGATTGGATAACATTTGGTTAATGTAGAATCTCGCACTTCCTGTATATTCCGCAAAATTCCCTTTAAAATAATGATGGATTCCTTGCCCTTTAATATCCCCTTGCATATACCTAAAATCGAATGCCAGTGCGGGAACCAACTGATAACTCAATGCAACAGTGGGGCTAAAATGCCATTTGTCATCGGGAAACAAAGCGTATTCGGTAAAATCTGTGAATAGAATATTTGGCCCATATCCAATCATAATATCCCAACGATTAAAAGCTTTTTCGCTGGAATACCGCATGTGTTCCTGAATCAATCGTCCATCCGTAGTAAATTGGGCCTTGGCCAAAGTTATCCAAACCAAACCCAAAACACTTAAGATGATGCCTTTCGGTATATTTATCATTGGGTTTAATTTATTCCTCGTTAACAATCATCAATAGATCTACCCTTCTATTGGCCATGTGCAGACCTTTTATATTCATATTTTGGGTATCTGATAGCAATTCCGACTCCCCTTTGGGATCCAACCTAAATCGCGACGAATCGATACCGAAATCTGTGACCATGGCCTTTAAAACGGCATTACACCTGCGCTCACTTAGTTTTAAATTGTATTCGTAACTTCCTCTGTCATCGCAATACCCCGCTATTACCATGCTTATTGACTTGTCGCGTTTTAACGCTCTTGCTACTCTTGCCAATTGCCTGTGTTCGCTCTTTTTAATATCCGACCTATCAAAATCGAAGAACACCGAAGCGGAAACACCTTCTTCATAAATTACTTGTTCAAATTTCTGATAAGACTTAGTTGTTATGATTGAGTCCAGACCGGCCAACCTGTCCAACTCGCTTTTCAAGGAGTCGAGCCTAATAGCTAAAGGATCCGAAGCACGCTGGGCTTCGTAGGCCAGGTTAAAATCTTTATAGGTCCATCGAGCGTGACGTTTATTCTTCTTACCAATTTTATAGGTCACAGAAAACGAAGTATGCATATAGGTATCGTTATCTGCACCGGTAAGATTCACATCAAAGTTATCAGCAGTAAGATTTCGCATGGTCATCTCCACCCCTAAATCGAAACTTTTATTAATCCTGTATTGGGCACCAACACCAATAGGCACCACCAGTTCGGTTTCCCTGCCAGTTTTATCCGTTGGGTATTGCCGGTCATATCCTACCACCAAATAATCATCATCGTCCCACCCCGGCGGGTTTGGATACCCTCCCAGATTCTTATGTACGTCGTTCACCAGCATAAAGCTGTCGTCATCCAACCTGCGCAACCTACTTCTAAAAGCGTTAATACCAAGGCCTACCTTACCGTACAAATCCCACTTATCGCCCAATGGGCCAAAAGCCACTAACTGATTTATACTAAAACGAAGGTTCAAGGAATAATCGCGAAAGCTTCCCTTAAAATATCGGTTGTTTTTTTCTCCATACATACTACCTCCAAGAAACTGGGCTTCTAAACCCCAGGCTCTTCCCCATTGTTTGGATACAATAACCGTAGGGGCAAACCTATAGTCGCTTTTTGGAAAAACAGTATAATCTATCACATCGGTATAAAAGAATACAGGTCCGTAACCTAACGTAACCGACCAGGTATTATATTTATTTTGTTTTCGATAGATCTGTTCTTCGGTAAGATTGCTAAAATCGATTTGAGCCAGTGCCATACTTGTACTTATAATATATAGTATAGCAAAAGCAAGGGTATATTTAGAGAATTTCATACATCATATTATCTGATTGGCAAAATACTGATAAAGCTATAATTAATCACATAAAATCATGCTCCCGTTTTATTAAAGGTTATATTTTTTCCATAAGAAAGGAATAAATGATGACAGACATGGAGGTATTTTTGCTAAAAGCAATGTTCATGATAATTAAGTATATTCATATATGATACACCATATTCGTCCCAATCTAGTTTCTTCTCAAAAATAAACCCGCTTAATTAAATGCTTTCACTATTGACCTCCTCGTGCATATTCCTTAAATTAAGAATTTAATATAAAACAACTAATATGTGTCAATCGAACTATCATTCCATTCTTTGCGCGGTACCACCATATGTTTTAGAACGTATTTTGGACAAAGGCTCCGAAAAGCAAAAAGAAAAAGCCAAAAACACCATTGCTTTTGCCGGACAAATGAGAGGGCAGCGCCAGTCTTTTGCAGACATAAGTCTAACGCCACAAGCCACGCAAGGCGATAAAAACCGTTTGGTTTATGATGCCCAGAACCTGAATACTCTGCCCGGCGTTTTGGCACGTAGCGAGGGAGATGCTGCCACTGGTGATGCACAAGTAGATGAGGCCTACGATGGCGCAGGAGCCACATACGATTTATACGATCAGGTTTTTGGCCGGAACTCTATCGATAACAATGGGATGGATCTGATATCGACAGTACGGTATATCAGTGGTTACGACAATGCCTTTTGGAATGGAACACAGATGGTATATGGCGAAGGTGACGAAGATTTGCCCGAAGAAGACCGTATATTTAACCGCTTTACAATTGCCATAGATATTATTGGACATGAACTCACGCACGGTGTAACCCAGTACGAAGCCAACTTGGTTTACCAAGGGCAAGCAGGAGCTTTAAACGAATCTTTTTCAGATGTTTTTGGTTCGCTCGTTAAACAACGGGAAAAAAACCAAACTGCTGCTGATGCCGACTGGATTATTGGTGAAGGCTTGCTAACACCCAACGTAAACGGGGTTGGAATACGCTCCATGAAAGATCCTGGAACTGCGTACGATGATCCCACTATCGGCAAGGACCCACAACCGGGACATATGGACGATTATGTAGATACTACCCGCGACAATGGTGGTGTTCATATCAACTCGGGAATTCCCAACAAGGCTTTTTATTTGGCTGCGATGGAAATTGGCGGTCATGCCTGGGAAAAAGCAGGTAGGATATGGTATGTTACTTTAAAAGATAAACTAAAGCAAACATCAAAGTTTGAAGATGCCGCAAAACTAACCTATGAAGTAGCAGGTGATTTATATGGTAACGATAGCGCCGAGCAAATAGCGGTGAAAAACGCATGGGCTGGGGTTGGACTGCCCATAAAACTTGAGGAGAACAGAGGCTGTTTAAGTCGTTTTCTTGGTAAATAGAATGATTGATCCTTTCTAATATAGCAATGAGCTTTTAATATTTGGTATGAAATGCTGAAACTTCCATCAATTAATTTGTTTTAAATGGCAGACAATTATAAAATTATTTACGAACGTTCGGGCGGCCTTATGGGGCAAACTATTAGTTGCGAACTAAACAGTGACGAGCTGCCCGAAGAGCTTCGCAGCAACTTTATTAATTGGTTAGAATTAACCAATGCTGATGGTTCTTCGGGAGTGCCTGAAACGGATGCTTACCCCGATCAATTTCAATATGTTTTAACGGTTAAAGGAAAACATGCGCACGCATTTACTTTCTCAGAATCCAATTTACCCAAGGACTTAATATCCATTTTTAATTTTTTAAACCGGAAAGCCAGAAAAAAATAAGGTAATGTTGTTTTCGGATTAAGAATAATGTAAACAGTAACCCCACACATTCAAATGAGTATTTAAACCCAAATTCCAGTTTCAACGCCTAGTAATTTGGTGGCATGAAGCGAGCAGGAAGCAGAAGTTATTCATAAAAACGACCTTTTATGACCCATCAATAATTCCTTTTATCGGCTCCCCACATTAGTTTATTGCGGAGCGTTGAATTAAAATTGATTCCGGGCAGGTCAATCACATTGACGTTGAAATCCGCTTTTCGGATATTTAACTCCAAACCGACTTCAAAGATACGGCTGCGCGAATCCAAGGTCGCCAAATACTTATCGGCGCGACCTTCAACTTTTAATGTGATAATCATATCGTTGGGCACTACGATGGGCCTAACGGTAAGGTTGTGCGGGGCAATAGGGGTAATTACCAGACTTTGTGATTTGGGATGAATAATTGGGCCACCAACACTTAGGGAATATGCCGTTGAACCAATTGCTGTGGAAACGATAAGTCCATCAGCCCAATAGGAATTGAGAAACTCTCCATTCAAGTAGGCATGTATCGTAATCATTGATGCACTGTCGCGACGATGCACAGCAAGCTCGTTCAGTGCAAAATTCATATCGCCAAACAAGTTGTTTTCCGTTTTGAGCTGTAGCAGGTCCAGCGAATTTAACTGGTAATTTCCCGCAAAGATATGTTCTATGGCACTTTCAATTTCCTCTTGGCCAATATCAGCCAGGAATCCCAGCCGACCGCTATTGATCCCCACTATTGGAATACCTGAGTCACGTATAAAAGTAACTGCTTCTAACATGGTTCCATCACCTCCAATACACACGAATAAATCAATATCCACCAGATCCTTTCGGTTTTCAAAATAACCATCCACCATTGGTTTAACATCAATATTACCTACCAAAAACGTATAAAATGGCTTGTAAATAATGATTTCTGTTCCGTGTTGATGCAGCTTACGGAACAAGTTGCTGCAACTTTCCCTAAAGAGTTCCGAAAACTGTTTTCCAAAAATGGCTATCCTCATCGCTTTATAATTTATTGCAAAAGCAAATGTAACTACAGTAGGGCAGCAAAGCAAAATTAGCTTGCTTTTAATAGCGGTTGCGCTCCATTCATAGCAATAAATCCCAGTTGAACCATAAAATTCAGCGGGATTTACAATTATGATAAAATCACGAAAGCTTTTATTTCACCAATAATTTTTCGGTCTTCGTATAACCGTTGATGTCGGTTACCCGAACATAATACAAGCCAGTACTGAATCCATTAATTCTAATGATCGAATAAGTTCCATAGTCAGTAACAAATTTCATTAATTGGCCACCTTGATTATAAATCCGGACCTCTTTTATCGGTTCTCCGTCACCTTCCAACGAAATATTGTCCTTTGCAGGGTTCGGATAAACTTTTATATATCCGCGATGGTTATCATTAATTGCAGAAATGATCTCCTTTCCCTTAATGAGTATATTATCCACTTGCATTGTGGTGGTTAATCCTGTTCCTCCGGTATATTTAAAAGCAATATAAACCGTTCCGGAATATCCCGTTAAGCTGATATCTCCCGAATTGGTGAAGTTATTGGCAAACCCTGACGCAGAACCACTGGCTAAAGTAGGGTTTAGCTTCACCCAACTTGCCGTATTTACATCGCCCCCATAGTCCTCTGAAACAAAAACTTCCAAAACGTCACCAACATCAAAGCCATCTTTCGTGGCGAAATTCAAAACAACTTCTGATTTACCGGATAAATCAATTGATGGAGAAACCAACCAGTCTACCTCCGATGCGTCTCCCTGATAAGCTGTCATCTGGGCATATTTATTCGAATTATATTCTTTTCCCAACCATTCGTTTGCCCCCAATGAATTAACCACTGTCCAATTACTTAATGTAATAGGATTATCTACGCTAACCGACTCAAAATCCTCATAAAAAAGGTTGGTAAACCCATCCCCACCATTATTTCCGTTATCGCCCCAGATCATACCTACATATTCGGGGTGATTGATAAAAGGATTACGGTTACCCTGTTCGATATAAATCTTTTCGTTACGATCCCATTCCCACTGATCCACGGGATCATCTTCGTGCCATTTCAATAAAGTGGAAAGTTTACCGTGCAATCCTGAACTCGAAGAATATTCAGCCAATTCAAGATCAACCCTATCGCCTTGCTCATAACGAACTGCCATATAAAAAAGCATACGGGCCACATCGCCTTTTACCTCATCCCGTGGCTCCCAACTGTCACCATCGTAATAACAACCGGTAATACCGCTGATTCCGCCATAGGGTGACGGATCCGTATAGGCTGTTCCTCCGTCATCAAAATATAGATTTCCTCTTTTACTGTTTACCGTAACATCGGTGGGCCGCAAATGATGGATATCAGTTCCCGGGCCAGGATCCGTATCAAAGTCACCCATCGATTTTGCCCAGGTATGCTCCCTGTTCCACTCTGTGGCTCCCCCCCCATTATTATCTTTAGGATATGACCATCCAGTGTATAAAAGTATGACGTTGCTGCTATTATCCGGATCTTCATCGGTGGTTTTTAATGCTTCCCAAACCTCACTATAACTTAACACGGTTTGTACGCTTATTTTTGTGTGTAACGCTGCCTTCAGTTCGCTTCCGGTTTTTCCCGCTGCATTGGCATAATACTGCTCTATGGTTTCTGATTTAAGATGTACGCCAAAAACCAATAAAACGGGTATTAAAAAGAATTTGTAATTCATGGGTAAAGCTTTTGGGTTTATTATAGTAAAGATGATTAAATAAAAATCGTAGACCAAATGGTCGGCTTATGAAAATTACATATACTAGTATATATCATCACTTTCCAATGCAATGATTAACGATAAATTAATCATGGCATTGGAAAATAAAGATTGATGCACCAAGTAATAAAATCATATTTAACGTTCTATTATTTTTATATTTGCTCAGTTAATTAAACAAATGAAATTAGAATTTGCTCAGTTATGACCATTAAAGATGCTCAAAATAAAGTGGATGAATGGATAAAAACCATTGGAGTCCGATATTTCAGTGAACTTACCAATATGGCCATTTTAACCGAAGAAGTTGGCGAATTGGCACGGGTAATGGCTCGTAAATATGGGGAGCAATCTTTTAAGGAGGGCGAAAAAGAAAATCTGGCAGATGAAATGGCCGACGTGTTGTGGGTACTGATATGCCTGGCCAATCAAACCGGGGTTGATCTTACTGAAGCGCTCGAGAAAAATATGAAGAAGAAAACCAATAGAGATAGAGACAGACACACGAACAATAAAAAACTACAATAATGATGCAATCGGAAAATATACTTGAAGATTATAAAATCAATTTCAATATAGAGAACATAAATGCAGAAATTGAGCACATTACATCTACAAACCAAGATTTACAAAAGAATGCCGAAGTACTAAAAAACATATTCAGTTGTATTGATTTAACCACCCTAAAAGAAACTGACTCGGCAGAATCGGTTACAGCTTTTGTTCAAAAGGTAAACGAATTTAGTGACAAATACCCTACTTTTCCTTCTGTGGGTGCCGTTTGTGTATTTCCGGTATTTGCGCCCATCATAAAACAATATCTAAAGGTGGATAACGTGCAACGTGCGGTTGTTTCGGCCGGATTCCCAGCATCTCAAACATTTCTGGATTTAAAGGTTTTGGAAACTAAAAAAGCGGTGTATTTCGGCGCTAACGAAATTGATGTGGTCCTATCCATTGGTGAGTTTCTGGAAGGCAACTACGAATTTGTATATGAGGAAATTCGCCAATTAAAAGAAGCCTGTGGGAGCGCCCATCTTAAAGTGATTCTGGAAACAGGAGCCATTAAAGATCCTCAACTTATCTGGAATGCCTCGATCATTGCCATGGACGCAGGGGCTGATTTTATAAAAACGAGCACTGGTAAAATACCCACCGCAGCCACATTGGATGCCGCTTATGTGATGTGCCATGCCATTAAAGCCTATCATGCAAAAACAGGTAAACTTATTGGTTTCAAACCTGCCGGAGGAATAGCAGTTACTGCCGAAGCAATTGGTTTTTATGCTGTGGTAAAAGAGGTTCTGGGAAAAGAATGGTTGAACAACAAACTTTTTAGAATTGGTGCCAGCAGACTGGCCAACAACCTATTAACTGATATCTTAAAGCTTGAAAATGGCAGCTCGGAGGACATAAAATTCTTTTAATTAAACAGTAGAATTGTTTGAACATCGAAGATAAAACTTTGGTAACCTGTGACAAACAGAATCTAAAAAGAAATTACATATTTCTGAAGCTATAAGGTTGGAACCTCAAGAAACTCTCTGGCAGATGCCCAAACGGGGGATATGTATTTTAGAACGGACGGTAAACTACAGCTATATGATGGCACCAACTGGAACACCGTCAATATGACTCCCGTAGAATAAAGATTAAAATATAACATATAATAAAATGCTTTCTCAATTAAAACGAGGTGGCATTTTTTGTTTCCATTTGTTCTTTTCTTAAGTTTGAAGTTCAATTATAGCTTCCAATGAGTGATATTTTTAATCGTTTACGGTCAACGGTAATTCAATCCTTCTTTTACAGTTTAGGTAACTTTTTTGGTAAGTTTTCCGGCATAATACTTTTACCCATTTATTTATTATACCTACCGGTTGAAGTATTTGGGCTCTTCGCCTTATTTGAGGCATTGTTTCAAATTTTTCAGGTATTTTCCGGACTAGGTGTTAAACTTGGCTTTGCCCGATGGTATTGGGATAAGGGAAACACTCCCAACCAAAAAAGTTTGTTCTTTACGGCATTTACCTTTAATGTTATTGTCTGTGTGCTCTTTAGTATTCTTTTATACCTTGGATTCGATTTAGTCTCCAGATACTACCTAAAAACTCCAATAGGCAATTATTTGGTAGTTCTGTTTATCGTGGGCAACCTGATAAAACTATTGTCCGAAATCCCAATGCTGCTATTAAGAGCACAACACAGGGCAAAAAAACACTCCGTAGTTCAATTAGTTCAATTAATTTCATTTGTAGGTTTTGTATATGTGTTTTTAGCTTGGTTTAAAATGCGACTGGAAGGACTATTTTGGGCCACCATTTTATCGGCTTCCTTTCAGTTTTTGATACTAATTCCTGTTATTGTAAGAAATATAAAGTTAAAATTAGAGGTTAAAATAATCAAAGACATATTAAAATACGGATTTCCTGTTGCTCTGGGAAATATGGTTAATGTGCTATTCAATTTTACCGATAAGTATTTTATCAATCTCTTTTCTAATTTAAAAAACGTAGGAACATTTACAATAGCCCATAAAATTTCGAATATTGTAAATTTGTTAATTGTCAATGCTTTTATGAACGCCTATATGCACAGTTATTTTAAGGGTGCCGATAAGGAAGAAGGAGAAAAGTTTTTCACCAGGTCGTTTACTTACTTTTTAATGGTGATTTCGTTTTGTAGTTTACTACTTATCCTTTTTATAGAAGAAGCATTAATGCTATTCAACACACAACAAACTGATTATAAGGATTCAATCATTCTAGTTCCCATACTCACCATCGGTCTTATTTTCGGTGGAATACGGCAAATGCTTACATTACCCATTAATAAAATAAAAAAAACAAAAATTATTGGAACCCTTTCGGTTGTTGCAGGAATGTTAAACGTCATTTTAAATATTTTGTTTATTCCAAGATGGCATGCCATAGGAGCTGCCTACGCAACGGGTATAGTTCAAATAATATCATCAGGGGTATTGGTATATTACACGCTGAAACTAACCCAATTACACCTGGAATGGAAACGCATACTGATTCTGTTCGTCAGTCTTTCTGTATCAATTATCCCATTATATGTTATTCATATTGAGAATTTTATGGGTGCACTCACTTTTAAAATTAGCTTATTGTTATTATGGCCTTCCATTATATACTTCTCGGGTTTTTTATTAGCGGCGGAAAAAGACAGGATAAATACATTCTGGATAAAATGGAGTAAACTTTCCAACTTAAAAAACAATATCAACTCACTTAAAAACAACCATTAAACACATTCAACGACACTTAGTTTTGATAGATCTAACTTCCCGTCTGGAGTAATACCAATTGATGGCCTTCCTGTATAACGAAGTATTATAGAATTTTTTAAACCTAACTGAAATCCTTGAATCAATTATATTACTCGGGGCAAATAGCATATTAGAATTATCAGAAAAATTTAATTCAGAATCGTACTTCCCACTTTTTTTCATATGGGTTCCACTGCCATCAACCCCCATATTTTTAACGTAGGACTGAGTAGGATAGACGCTTGGTAAGTTATTGTTAAAGGCCGCATAGTTAAATCGTATGGACCAGGAATGAATAATTTTTTTCTGCTGTTTCAGAAGCATGATGGAAAGATCATTTCCTCCTCTTTCAAAATCATTCCTTTTGTTTTTATCCACGAAAAAATCGTCAAAGTCATTGACCTCCCAATCTGTCTTCTCCCAATTTTGTTTCCAGGTTGCCCAACCCCAGCTGCAGTTTCTGTGGGCCAAATAAGTATCATAACAATAATCCTTGGGAATTGAAATCTTGGGTGTATATCCAGCCACACTCCAAACCTCTTCATGCGAGTAATTATCCAATGCTTTGTTCATAAAAGTCAGGAAATATGGAGATGTCTCCAAATCATCCTCCAACACAATGACGCTTTCATATTCTTTTAAAACATCGCTAACACCATCCATAATAGAAGCAGCCAGGCCTTTGTTTTCATCATGAAAAACTTTTGTTATTTTTTTAAACCCTGATATCTGGTTTAAATACGCTCTGACCTTATTTACTTCTACAACATCCTGATCATACTGTGCCTGGTCGGAATAAATAAACAAACGGCTTTGGTTTGCAAGTTTATTGTTTTGCAAAGCTTCAACTGTTTTTTGCGTATGATGTAGCCTATTATATGTAAAGAGAACAATGGGAGCAAGCATGATTAATAAATGTATTTATAGATATCTGACGATTTTATTTCGTTTAACTTGTCTTCTATTTTCATTTTATATTCTTCAACGCTCTTCAACATTTTTAGCGATGCAAAATTAATGTTATCCACTTCCATTTTTCTAATGTCAAAGTAAAATTCATTTAAACCAAACGTGTTCATTACATGGCTATATTTGTTAGCCCACCCAATCACCAAACATGGTTTTCCTAATTTTAACGCGTGAATCAAACCATGATACCTGGCCGCGATCACCATTTTAGATGATTCGAATAACTCTTGCAACTCCAAGGGGTCCAAATCTTCATTCATTAAATAAACATTTTCGTTTTTAGATGCTTTGGCTATCAGGTCACACATTTCCTTGTCATCGGCAGAATGACGTAGTATAACCACTTTCTGATCCTGGTTAACCATCGTCTTCACTAACGAAGAAAATAAATTAATCATTTCTTCTTGAGATTTCAGTCGCGTTAGCTGTTTATTAGGAATAAGAAGTATTGAATTTTCAGGTATGTTAAAACTTCTGCTATAATAAGAAGAGGAGTCTGCAAAAATGTTTTTAGCTTCAATTTTAGATGATTGCAATACCAAATCGAAAGAATCAATTACCTGCTGCGTATTAATTTTATCGAGATGTGTTCTACAATCCGGTTCACGAATAAAAATAGTTTTCGGATACTTAAGGTACTTTTTAATTAACGGCCAAACCACCAGTTTTTTCCATCCGGTAAAATCAAAAGGTCCAATGGACTGAGGGAGAAACACAAAGGGAACATCATACTTTTTAGCATACCTAACCGGAAAAAGTGTTGCATAAGTCCAAATAGCTTTCTGGTTATGCGAGCTCACACCATAACCACTAATGTCGAGTACCATATCAGCCGTGCTGAAGTGTTTTTCAATTTCATTTTCCGGGTTACTAATTGGCTTTGGTTTAACCAATATTTTCAGAATCGGGAATGCCATCCGTAATACAGTACGAATATGCATATTCACTATTTTGAAAGTATACTTGTTTTTTTTATCCCCATGCTGGCTCGGGAAAATGTCTATCATGACTAAATCCGCTTGCGGGTATTTTTTCTTTAAACCATCCACCAAACAAAACAGCATGGATTGAGCTCCTTTATTGATGAAATTACCTCCGGTAATCAATATCTTTTGCATGCCCTAATTGTATCTCCTTAGTTGATCTAATGGCTTTCGAACCGAATAAGCTAACTTTCCATCCTTCGCTGCATAACCATACGCTATCATCAGAATTGGTCGTTCAAAATCACCCAACGATAACAATGCTCTAACTTTATTATCTTTATTTTTATCCTCTGGCCAGTTTAAGGGGCATGATGCGATACCCAAACTTTCCAACGCCAACATAAAATTCATGGATGCCAGACTACCATCAATATACATTAAATGCCGGTCGGAAATAGATGGAGAGACGTTCATTTGGCCAACTACCGCCACCATAGCAACTATCTCATCAGAAAAACCTTTGGTACCTCCTGGTAGCACCGCCATTTTTTTTACCAATTCTGGGTTATCCACAATCCTAAAACTAAAAGGCTGACGGTTACAACTACTGGGTGCCAGTGCTGCCAGTTCAACCGCTTTATCCATCAAAGATCTTTCAGGGATATTATTGGGTTCAAAAAACCTTACAGACTTTCTTTTTTTTGCCAACACAGCAAAGGAATATTGATCTTCTTTATTGTTTTCTGGCACTATAAACGGCCCAAAACTCCTATCTGAATTTCTATTGGCCGATATGGTACTAAATATCTTTAAAGCATTATCTCTTTTAGGATGCGCATCTGTCACCTCAAAGTATTGGTTCAAAATGTCACACGCCCAATTTATCTGGTCGTTATCGTTTTTGCTGGCTATTAAGCTTTTAAGCAACGTAACCGTTTCCTCTATATAATCCAATGCGAATATCTTTCGGCGGTTCTTCATTATCAAACCTTTTTCAAGGCGATGAATGTTTCTCCTCAGCAAAAACAGGTTTTCTGTTTTATGATGTTGTTTTTTTATGTAATCCATTCTTGCACCAACAAACATCTTCATTTCAGATCCGAACGACTTGGAAAATAAAAAATAAAAATTTGGAGCAAAAGGGATTTTCAACAATATTGGATATATAATTCCATACTGTACCTTTTCTTTCCACCTAAAATACTTTTGGAAGATATCGTTGATAAACTCCTCCCCTAATATATTGCGAATTAATGCTTTCATTTAATGAATTTGCAATGAGCAGGTAAAAATAGGCAAAAAGGAGAAGAATAAACACCAAAATATATAATTGTTAGAGACAACTTACTCCCCAATCTGCCTCAACGCTGTCACAAAATTTTATTGTGTGATTAAGAGATACAAAATACCCAAAGCTGCATTAGAAAAAGTGCAGTTTCTGTTATATTTAATCATTAATGCTAAAGATATCTGTATGAGTTGAGGTTGGAAATTTCATCATCCGGATGGTGTTTACCTTGCAAGCTTTGCTGTTGTTGAATGGCCAGATGCCTGACAGATATTACCCATTGAAACTGCTTTAAAAAAGACACTACATAACCACTCAGACCACTGTCACTGCACTATATCACCCTTTCAAAATAGTCTTGCTCAATCAACGGTTTGCCCATAAAGCGCAATAGCAATTGAGCAGTTGCCAACACGTCTTTTTCGCAATAAACGGCTATTCTTTCAAGGTCTTTCTCCTTGTAATAAACATCAGCCACCTGGCTGCCATCAATATCGTCTTTGGGCGAAGGTATATTAAAAATGGTTGTCAGCAGGTTTAACGAAGTATAGTGCTTATAATCCCCAAACTTCCATAAATCCAGGGTGTCAATAAATTTTATTTCCCAGGGTTTTTTACCTGCTATGTTTAAGGCCTGGGGGAGCTTGAGCCCGTTGATAAGCATCCTACGGGCGATATATGGGAAGTCAAATTCTTTGGCATTATGCCCGCACAAATTCCTGTCAGGACTTTTGCGCATGAAATTTTCCAACATATCAGCGAACTCACGCAAGAGCACCTTTTCATCGTCGTTGGCAAAGCTCTTTACCTTAAAATGCATTTCACCCTTCACATAATGGATAACCCCAGCCGAAATACAAACAACCTTTCCAAACTCGGCATAAATACCTGCCCTTTGATAAATATCGGCAGGCGATTCTTCCTCCTTCAAAAAGTATTCTGCTTTCTTGTCCCAAAGCTTTTGAAGGTTTTCGTCCACTTCCTGGTAACTTGAATGTTGCGGAACGGTTTCAATATCGATGAAAAGAATATTTTCGGGCTTTAAGTTATCCAGCATGACGTTTATTTATTAAGGTTTTGCTCAATATACTGTTTTAATAGGTTGATCGCAACAACATTATTGCCGCCTTGCGGAACAATCAGGTTGGCATATCGCTTTGTGGGTTCTATAAATTGCAGGTGACTGGGTTTTACCGTTTTTTTGTAGCGATCCAATACCTGGGCCACATCTCTGCCGCGTTCAATAATATCTCTCGTTATTACCCTCGAAAGTCTATCGTCAGCATCGGCATCCACAAAAATCTTCAAATCCATTAACTCTCTTAGTTCCTTGTTTCCCAATATTAAAATACCTTCCACAATAACCACATGTGTCGGCTGTACCGCGATAGTTTCCTCTCCCCGGGTACAAGTTACATACGAATACGTCGGCAATTGAATGGTTTCACCTTTTTTTAAGGCTGTTAAGTGATCTACCAATAATTCAAACTCTAAACTATCGGGATGGTCAAAATTTATTTTCTGGCGTTCTTCCAAAGGTATATCGCTGTTGTCGCGATAGTATGAATCTTGCGGCAGAACTGTTACTTCTCCCTGCGGGAGCTGCTCGATAATTCGCCTGACTACTGTTGTTTTTCCCGAACCGGTTCCTCCCGCAATTCCAATTATTAACATGCTTTTTTATTTATCTCTGATGCTTAATCTTCCTTTCTTATATCTTTGTGAAGATAATTGTAACAAAAATAAACTTTAAAATAGAAACACTATGATCAGACACGCCGTTTTATTTAAACTGCAGGAATTTGAATCTAATGCTGCAAAAAATGACAAGATGAACGAGCTAAAATCTGCTTTAGAAGCATTGCCGGCAAAAATTGATGTTATCAAACGTTTAGAGGTGGGTTTAAACATCAACCCCGCTGAAGAATTTGATATTGCATTAATGGTTGATGTGGATTCCTTAGAAACCCTTGACATTTACAATCAGCATCCCGAGCACGTTGCCGTGAGCAAAATATTACGTCCCGTACTTACCTCCAGATCGTGTGTTGATTACATCATGTAAACCATCCTGTATAAAGATTGCCGTTATGGCTGAATCCAAAAATCGGATTATTTGTAAACCATTAATAACCAAACTGATTATCAGTTTTTAGAAAATTATTCAACATGAAATTATACATTCGCCATCTACTATTCCTGCTCGTAATTTTGGCAGGATGCAATAGGTCTTCGTTTATACAAGTCAAACCCACAAATCCCGAATTGGATTATGTGGGCAGAATCAACTTTGAAAACCCGGATTCGGTTGAGATGTATTGGAGTGGTTCAAGTGTAAGCATGAATTTTAAAGGAACTTCGGTTTCAGCTACCTTACATGATGAAAACGGGCTCAACTACTTCAACATAGTAGTTGACGGCCAACCTGAATTTCCGTTAAAGCTAGACAAGGGAGAAAAGACCTATCTTTTGGCGGATAGTCTGGCATTGGACACCGAACATTCCATTTCCCTAATAAAACGAAATGAATGGCATACGGGAAGTACACAGTTTGCCGGATATACCATTGTTAATGGTGAGGTTTTAAAAGCATCAGAAAAAAACGGAAGATTGATTGAGTTCTTTGGCAACAGCATTACAGCAGGGTATGCCATTGAGAACAATACGGGTGGCGATTCCCCTGATAGTACTTTTACCAATAACTACAAATCCTATGCGGCGATTACAGCTCGCCACTTCAAAGCAGATCTGCACTGTACGGTTCGTTCCGGTATCGGTATTCAGGTCAGCTGGCATGGTGTTATCATGCCCGAGATATATAACCGATTAAACCCAGCCGACGCGACAAGTCTTTGGGATTTTACACAAAAAGTACCTGACATAGTCGTGATCAACCTAATGCAAAACGACAGCTGGTTGGTAAATTTACCCGATCACGAAGCATTCAAATATAGATTCGGGGATCAGAAACCGTCCGAAGAAAAGATTATTTCATCCTACGCAGATTTTGTAAGCAAAATTAGAACTGCCTATCCCAAAAGTTATATTATTTGTGCATTGGGAAGCATGGATGCAACCAGGGCAGGTTCGCCATGGCCGGGATATGTGAAAAGTGCAGTCGACGCTTTGGAAGATGATAAGATTCTCACCCACTTTTTCCCCTACATCAATAAAAACGGGCACCCCAGGGTAGATGATAACAAAAATATGGCTGCAAGTTTAATTGCTTTTATCGAGAAAAATACCGATTGGTAGTCATGCGATGACCACATATAATAATGTACAGGCGGTGCGATAACAATGCGTGTTGATGTACAGCTCTTTAATCTAAAATCTAACTATCAATTAACGAGTATGAATAATAAAACAGGTTTGGTGTTGGAAGGAGGAGGGTTTCGCGGGTTGTATACAGCCGGGATTTTACACCATTTTCATAAAAATGGACTTGAGTTTCCATACATTGTTGCGGTTTCGATGGGAGCCAGCAATGCCACCAATTACCTGGCAAAGCAAACCAAAAGAAACCTGGAAGTTCCCTACACCTTTGTTAACGATAAAAGGTATATGAGTTACGCTCGTTTATTCACCAAAGGAGAGTTGTTTGGTATGGATTTTATTTTTGGGGATGTACCAAATAAACTTATCCCATTTGATTTTAATGCCTTTGCTTCATCCAGGCAGAAACTGATTTATGTAACCACCGATTGCCAGTTGGGGAAACCCTATTATATTTCAAATAGTAACCATGAAGAATCTTTTAAGGCGCTGGAAGCTTCAACCAGTTTACCTTTCGCCTCAAAAATGGTACATTTGAACGGCAGATTGCTATTGGATGGAGGTATCAGTGATCCCATACCTGTTGAAAAAGCATTTTCAGATGGATGCGAAAAAGTGGTCGTTGTTTTAACCCAACCCAAGGGATACCTAAAAAGCCCCATACAATCAAAACGACTGATCAAATTGATGTACCATAAATACCCGAAATTGGTAGATATAATCCTGAACAGACATATAGTTTATAACCAACAATTGGAGATGATAGAAAGGTTAGAAGAGGAAGGCAAAGCCTTTGTTTTTAGACCTGACACGAAACTTCCCGTAAACAGGACAGAGAAGAAAAAGGAAAAGTTAAAAGAAGCTTTTAACATAGGGTATCAACAAAGCGATGACATGCTGAGATCTTTATTGGATTTTATTGATTAGTGGCTAACCTAAAATATTAAAAAAAATAGTAGGATATTGGCGGTAAATTATGAAAATCTCCGATACCGACTTAACTTTGAACCCAGAGTACCAAACATGGTAATTGAAAATCAGGCTGTAGCTTCAAATCTGCTACTGTTATGCTGTCTCAAGGTCATTAATCGTTGACTTCGTTCGACCTTTGCCGTCGTATGGTTATCATCGCAAGGCCTGTTCAGTATTCTTGAGGGTGTTAACAATCATTTATGTGAGTTGGATGTCCTAATCCGCTCCCAATCGCTGGGGACTTCGGCAAATTTGCCCCGGAAGAAACATTGGTTTTCCGACATCGTGAGATTTAATTTTCTCTCTATTATGATATATAAGAAATAATACATTATGAATATTAAAATAATTGGTTATGAGAATTTTACTAATAATGGCTGTGATGTTGCTATGTAATCCGAAGTTGACAAACGCGCAGGAAAAAGAACCGGCCGAAAAAGAAAAGCTAATGGTTATTTGGAGTAGTGGTGATCCGGAAGTCGCCGAAAAGGTTTGCTTGATGTATACGCATGCCGCAAAGAAATATGGATGGTTTCAGCAAGTGAACCTAATCGTGTGGGGGCCTTCGGCAAAACTCCTTTCGGAAAATGAAGATTTACAAGCTAAGGTAAAACAAATGAAACAAGATGGCGTGATAGTGGAAGCCTGTATCCATTGTGCCAAAATGTACAATGTGGCAGACGAACTGAAAGAATTCGGTATTGATGTGAAAGGCATGGGAAAACCGCTCACAAAACGATTGAAAGAAGGTTGGTGCCAGTTGAATTACTGAGATATTCTGCAGGTTGGCAACATGACAAATATCTTTCATCAATCATTTGATTACTTCTATGTTTGTAATGTTTTGCTAACCTAACAAAACGAATTTATTTGGAAAAGGGACGCGACAGGCTCGTTGAAACTATGGCAACCACCTAACGTTATACTTATATGCCAACAACAAATACCAGGATATTAGTATCAGGTATTATCGGAAGGCGTCAATACCTGATTCGTCAATCGAAAATAATAAACTATCAATTATGAAACAGATACGTTACTTTCGAATGCCCTGCCGGTCGTAAATATTTACAGGCCTTTAGATAATAGACGTATTGTGTCTATGCTTAAAGTGCTGTTTATTATCTAAAAGTTAAAGTCTCTTATCTCATGTCTAAAAGTGTATTGTCTAAAAAAATATGAACAAAATAGTCGCCAAGTTCGGAGGATCGAACCTGAAAAAGAAAGAAGATATACAAAAGCTGGTACGCGTGATTAAAGCCTATGACAAGCCCATGGTCATTGTGGTTTCTGCATTCTATGGAATCACCAACCATCTGATAAAATCAATGGTAGAAGTGAAAAAGGATGAATCGCATATTGAAACGCTTGTCCACTTTTTAAGACAACTCAAAGCCGAAGCCATCGAAGAGAATTTTGAAAGTAAAGAGTGGCAGGATAAAACCATGAAGGCGGTTGAAAGCAGGATTCGTGAGCTAAGCCGCTACCTGACAGGAATCCATTACATTGGTGATGTACCCGAATTTGTGGAAGATGTAATACTGAGTTATGGGGAGCGTTTAAGTTCACTGGTGCTGGCCGCTATTTTGCAAAGTCAGGGAATTGATGCCGAAGAAGCTCTGCCCGAAGATATGCCCCTGCTAACCGATGGCGAGTTTGGAAATGCAACGGTTGATTATGATAAAGCCGCACCTCATGTGCAAGAACGATTGAAAGAAAATAAAATTTATGTGGTTCCCGGTTTTTATGGTGTGTCTGAAAACGGCAAAGTAACTTTACTGGGACGGGGAGGAAGTGATTATTCTGCCGCGGCCATAGCCCGGTGTCTCGGAGCAGAATCACTGGATGTATGGAAAGATGTGGATGGTTTTATGAGTGCCAATCCCAAACTGGTTCCCTCTGCTAAACGGGTTACTCAACTTTCCTATGCCGAAGCGGCAGAGCTTTCTTATTTTGGTGCCAGTATCTTGCATCCGCGTACAGTTGAGCCGCTAAAAGAAGTGGGTATTCCTATTCATATTGGAAATATTGATGCCTTTGATGGAATTATTGAGCCACGAACAGTTGTTCAGGCAACGGAAACAGTGACCGAACAGATTATTAAAAGTGTGACCTACAGCGATGACTTCTGCATTTTAAAACTTCGAGGAGCAGGAGTAGGTCTTAAAAAGGGTGTATTGGCTAAGATTACGGTAGCTTTGGATAGGGCCGGAATCAATATCAAGTCGGTAATTACCTCTCAGGTAGTCATTAATTTGTTATTATCAGCAAAGGATATTAAAAAAGCTTTTGATATTGTTGAAAAACTGGAGCTTTCTGCTGTTACCGAATTGACTGCTACCGAGCAACTCTCAACAATTGCGGTGGTTGGAGAAGGCATATTGGACCAACCTGGGGTGGCAGGGCGTATGTTTATGGCTTTGGCTCAAAAGGAAATCAATGTTCGGATGATTGTTTCCGGCGCATCCGTTGTGGCCAGCTACTTTATGGTAGCCAATACCGACAGGGACGCCGCCATAGAAGCAATTCATCAAGAGTTTTTTGATTGAGATTCGTCCACAGATTAATCAGATTAAGTGCTTCTTTATTGAATTAATAACTATACTTCAGGATAATGAGTTTAGTGGTTATGTGACATCCCACTTTACCAGTTTTTAAGGTGGTGAGTGAGGCGGTATGATGGTTGGCTTTAGCCTTGATATTCAGAAAAGTTTGCATTGTATATAATACCATAGAAAAGATCCATAAGCATGGTCATACATATTCCAATGTATACAAGTTAGCTTCTAAAATACTATAACACCACGTTGTTTCTGCAATTATAAAAAACTACGTTATTTCCGTGTTCAACGAAAAACCCGTGCAAAATTGAGGAATCCATGAATGAATCTTATTTTAAATAAGGATTCCTGGCCATTTCAACAAACTTAAAGCCCTGTTCTTGCATTTTTGCTTTCACTTCAGGTGTTGGGGTCGTCTTGAAAACCACGCAGGTCTTCAATTGATACGGAATCAGGCCAAGTTTGCACAATACATTCTTAGTCCTTATTTTAGCCTTAACTTTATTTAGGATCTTTTTATTACTGGTAGGTTGGGAGAGGTCTAATGAATTAGTGTAGTAATCATTGATTCCTTTAAACGCAATACAGGGAAGGTTGATTCCCATGGCTACTTTTTCCAATTCCCTTTCGGAGATTTTATAGACGTAATTGCCTACCTCTTCAAACGAAAAACGGTTTTTCCAGACTTTATTGATCAACGTAGGTGAAATTCTGTCGAGAATGTTTTTAATAAATACGATGAATGACATCTGAATCCCAATATCTTCAGGTTCGATAAGTATAACTGCTTTTGTTGATACGCGTATCATTTCATATAAAGCCAAATACGGGCGTGGGAAATGATGATACGCTTCCTTGCAAAATATATAGTCAAAAGATTGGTCGTCGAAACTTAAATGTTCAGCGTTTTCTTTACTAAATTTATTTACAAAACCCTTTTCAAACGCCTTAGTTAATACCACCTCCGAAATATCTGAGGCTACCACGTTTAAACCATGGTCCTGCAGCCAGTTAGCATCTGTTCCAATACCATCACCAACGGTAAGCCAGCTGTCGTTTTTATCCGTTATAAAAGGAGCAAGTGTTTTATACATCCTTTCGTGCCGCCAAAAGTCAATACTGTCCTTATTTTCCAGTCGTCGAAAAACCTTTTCGTTTCCTTGGTAGTGCTGTTCGTGAGCGGTGTAACTTTGCTCTTTAAAATCGAGGTTTGCCATTTATTATTTTTCTTGATGTCAAATATATAAAAACGCATCTAAATATGTAAATATTGTCGATATGTTAAGGTTGTTAGCCAACATATTTATATATTTGCATTAGTAATTGTTTGCTGTCTACAACTATAAATGTGCCAGCTATGAAGGAATATGTAAAAGAGATGAAGATACAAGATTTAGATGCGGCTCAACTGGAACGTGCCGCCAGCATGCTAAAAGCGATAGCCCATCCCATGCGAATCGCTATTTTAAGTCATCTAGAAGAAGGAACCAGACTGACGGTTACCGAGATTCATAAGTTGCTGGATATTGAACAATCCACCACTTCGCACCACCTTGGAATTTTAAAAGACAAAGGAGTTTTAGTATCGCAGCGCGAAGGTAAGAATACGTATTATTCTTTAAAACACGAAAGCTTACAAAACATTGTTAATTGCGTGAGCAAGTGTACGGTTAACCTATAATACCTTGTACTTTCGTTATAAAATATAGTATAATTGATACTTTACTGGTTCGTGCTGGATTATTGCCGGTTTGTTAATGTGTAAGTTTTTTTGTCCCGGCAGGTTTGGCACAGTTAAAATTCTATGTGCGCTAAGCAGTTCATCGTTGGGGAGGCTCACGCGCTAAACAAAGGAATGCTACAGCTGTAACAATAGTAAAAATAATCCTCTGCGTTATACATAAAGTGCCGTGGTATTGATAACGAAAAGGCATAAATTAAATGATACTTGTGTCTGGGTAGTTGATATTTTTTTCTGCTTGGCCAAAAAGTTTTTTTACTAAGAAGAGTTATTAAAGATGGGGAAGAAGATTCGACTTACCAAAGAGTTCAGGTTTGAGATGGCACATGCCTTGTTGAATTATAATGGCTTGTGCAAACATTTTCATGGGCATTCATACATTTTAAGGGTAACGGTGATAGGAGAGCCCAATGCAGACAAAAAAGATCCAAAATACGGGATGGTAATGGATTTTGGCCAGCTTAAGCAAATTGTTAACGAAGAAGTGGTGGACAGGTTAGACCACGCTTTGGTATTGAACAAAGATTCAGAACACCAGGCACTGTTATCGTTACCCGAATTGGGCGAGCGGGTGATATTGACCGATTATCAACCCACCTGCGAAAATATGCTGATTGAGATGGCTGAACGAATCAAATCGCGTCTCCCACAAGAGGCGGTTCTGCATAGCCTAAGACTCAATGAAACCGCCAACTCGTTTGCGGAGTGGTATGCCGAGGATAACGGGTAAATATCTTTTTATGATTTGTTGATTATGGCTTCAGCACTTTCCTGTGATGTTAATACATAATATTCCGGAGATTTGCAGAATGGGCCGATTATTGAAAACAACCTAACTGTTGTTAATCCATTTTAGTATAATAGCAATATGATCCATACTATTCAAAACAACTTTTTATCGGTTTCTGTGCTGCATAAGGGAGCAGAAATAAGCAGCCTAAAGTCCTTAAAAACTGGGCAAGAATTTATGTGGAATGCAAATCCAGACATTTGGGGCAGTCATGCCCCGGTTTTGTTTCCTATCATCGGTTGCCTAAAAGATGGCAAATACAACTACAAGGGTAAAGAATATTCTATCCCGAAGCATGGTATTCTCCGAAACAACGAAAACCTGGAACTGGAAAGCATCTCCAAGGACTCGTTGACCTTAAAGTATACTTATGATGCGCATTCGCTGAAGATGTTTCCGTTTGAATTTGAATTTTATATCACGTTTAAACTCGTTGAATCTAAATTAATTGTTGATCACAAGGTGGTTAATTTGGGGGATAATGAAATGTTATTTTCGCTAGGTGCACATCCCGGCTTTAACTGCCCATTAAAAGAAGGTGAAAAGTACAGTGACTATTACCTGGAGTTTGAACATTCCGAAACCGACCATACCTGGAATGTTTCAAAGGAGGGACTTATCAGTGGAGAGGCAGAACTTGTGCTGGACAATACGAACATCTTACCACTTACCGACACATTGTTCGATAAGGATGCCTTAATATTTAAAAACCTAAAATCCCGTTTGGTCAGCTTAAAAAATAAAAATAACGACACCACACTGACCTTGTCGTTTCCAGATTTTAATTACCTGGGCATATGGGCCAAACCCAAAGCTCCTTTTGTTTGCATTGAGCCTTGGCTAGGCATAGCAGATAGTGAAGATTCCAATGGCAATTTTGTAGAAAAGGAAGGTGTAATCAAGGTAAAGGCTAAAGAAATGTTTGAGGCTGGGTTTGTAGTGGAGTTGAGGTAGTACAGTAGACCAAAATATAAAGGTTGTCGTTGAAAACGGAAACGTCGTGTTAACTACTGTTTAATTACTGTTGTGTTTTACGGCTATACCCTTCAATTAAAAAAACAACAGCACGGCAGAAACAGAAATCACACCAATCACAAAATAACGGTAGGCCTTTTCGGGAATGTGTTTTACAATTAGTTTTCCGGTAAATGCCCCTATCAACAATATCGGCAACAAAACAAAATTAAGCTGTAATGTTTTCATCGATATGGAATCCCAATAAAAGAAATGAATAGGTAGCTTGATGGTGTTGAGTATCAAATAGAATATTGCCCCGGTTCCGATAAAAGCGTTTTTTGGCATACGCATACTCATGAGGTAAAGGTTAAAAATGGGGCCGGCTGCATTCCCTATCATGGTGGCAAAACCGCCCGAGAGACCTAGCGAAGATGAAAACCATTTTTTATCGGTAATTATTTCCTTACCTCCTGAAATATCTTTATAAACGATAAGTGCCAAACAAATTATAATGGCAATTCCAATACTAATCCTAAACTGTTCGTCGTTGATATACTTGCCAAAGAACGTGGCTAAAACTACACCGCACAGAGCCCAGGGAAATAGTTTTTTGATGTATTTCCATTCTGCACTCCGTCTGTAGTAAATTACTGCGAATACATCTCCGAAAATAAGAAACGGGAGAAGAATCCCCACCGAGGCCATACCCCCATATAAATTAGCCAAAATAGGAATGTTTATCATGGCAAAACCTTTTAGCCCGCTTTTGCTCATTCCGGATACCAGAGCACAAAAAGCAGTTATTCCCCAGATAGTCCAATCGGTTTGTAAAGGGTTGATAATAGATTCTATCATAAAACAAAGGAAGGTTTATTTTACCGTACTACCTAAGGATTAGTATTTTTTAAGGTTTGAGGTAAAGGAGTTCTTATTGTAACCTATTATTCTTGATAAACGAAAATAGCACGATATGACAAAAAAGATGTGAAGTAGCCAAAGCCCTAAAGAATATAAAAAAGCCCCCCTTTAGTGAGAAGAACGTTCATTAAACCCGGATGGGGAACGAGTAATCCCGTTTGTAACAGACCAACACATTTGCTACAACATTACAAACTGTATGAAAAACTTAACATGTAAAATTTGTTTAAAGTTGGATTATAGGATTCTGAAATATAAAGGTCGCTCACATCACGGGTTACATCGCTTTGGTCGTTGGCCAAATCATACATCGAAAAACTGATCTCCCCCTGGTTATCTGCAAATAGTTTCTTGCTTAACCCCAGGTTAACAAACCATCTGTTTTTACTCTTTAAACTCCCATAAGCTCCTGTAAAGGATTGACTTGTATTCGATTTGAAAATAAACTTCTTGTAAAAATTATAGTATAGGTTTATCCCTGTTCGCTGCGAAAAGGTACCCGATTGACTTGACGTACTTATGTTGTTTTCAACGAAGGAGTAATTGGTACGTGACGTTAAGGTAAAGTCAATTTTTTCGTGGATATTGGATGCCATCGTAAAACTTTGAGATAAGCTTATTCGACTGGAATTGTTTTTTACACCATTTAAAATATTGGGTGTTCTGTTGTATGAAACCCCAGTCCTTGAATTAAGTTTCGACTTCAGTTTTTTAATCGGTAAGCTATAGATTCCATTCATTCCCAAGCTATATTGACCGTCCAAATTTACGGGACTGCTCAACTGTCCTCCTGCCGGTAAAAAATAGGAACCCAAAACAACCGTGTCATTATGGGCTACCACCCTATCTTGCGTCACCATATTATTGGTTATTCCTCCCCTTAATTGTAGGGTGATAAACGAAGCCTTTTTCATATCTGATTTTGACATAGAAAAAGTTACCTGATGAGTTGAAGATAACTTAAGGTTTGGATTGCCTGTTGAAATATATAAAGGGTTGGAATTGTTTACGATTTCCTGTAGGTAATTTAATGATGGAATACTTTGTCTTAAGCCATAGTTTAAAGTATAGTTACGCTTCGATTTTGTGGTGTACGAAAACTTGGCATTGGGCCGAATAGAAATAAACTCTTCCTTAAACTTTTGTACATCCGGGAAGACCTCTATGCTTTCCATAGTCGTATTTTTTATGTCAATGCCCGCATACGTTTTAATCTTTCCTTTATCGTGTCTAAAACCCAACTTGGCAATATGTACATCCGATAAATTATCGAAATTACTTGAGGTTAATGAATCCAATATTGCATATTCATTGCTGGCTTCATCAAAATTCATCGTTCTTTTATCGGATTCCTGGTTATAATTTCGGTATTTATACCCAAGGGAAAGCAGTCCATTTTTACCCAATTTCTCATTAAAAGATATAGCAAGAGTAATGTCGGTGTTTTTGCTCTTACTTTCCGAAAACTGGTTAATGCTCTGGCTTACATCCCCATCTCCATTTCGTGTTTGCGACACTTGTTTATTATTGCCTTCGCTATCGTTATACGAATACCCCATCTGAACCGAAAGGGCCCGGCCTTTATCGTTAAGTTTGTGCATGTAATTAAAATCACCACTCACGTTTATCCTGTCGTTATGGGATAAGTTTTTGTTCGTACTTGCGTTAATTACCTCCTTGTTTAAACGCGTTTCTGATTCCGTTTCGTTTTCTCTTTTCGATTTATTCTTACCAAAGCTTAAATGAATATTGTAACCCTTTTTCTTACTCTTGCCATTCCCAAGGCTTAATCCAATATTATGCCCGTTCGACTCGCTTATGGAATTATTGTCTTGCAGGAAGGTCTGACCTAACAAGGCTCCTGCCACATACTCACGGTTACTGCTGCTATGACTATCCGATTCTGTATCACTTAACGTGTAGTTCACGTTTAGATCGGTTTTGCCGCTTAATCCAAAATTGGCTCCTACCCTGCTGTTTTCCACCTCATCGCCCGAAATAGAATTTTGTGCACCTCCCCTGTTTATCCGCAACGGCACTTGCACATTATTTCGGTTAGCATTCACATTTAACCGGTTACTCTCCAAAAACCTGCTATAATACCCTTCTGTGGCAAAACGGTCTTCTTTTCCTATTCCTGCTGATAACTCACTTCTCACAAATGCGTCGGTATCGAGGTTTGTAACAATATTCACGGTTCTTCCTTCAGTACTTTCTTCAAACCCCGAATGTTTGGTTCCCTCGCTCTTATATTGGTACACTTCAATACTTCTAATAATCTTTGGTGGAATGACTTTCAATGCTTGGGTAACATCTGCCCCAAAAAGCTTTTTACCATCTAACAGTACTTCCCTAATGGTATCGCCCATGGCCATCAACTTGCCTTCTTCCGCATAAAACCCGGGCATTTTTAATAGCAGATCGTTAGCAGTAGCATCCAGGCTCACCCTAAAAGCATCAGGATTAAATAATGTGGTATCCCCTTTTTGAAAAGTTGGGGCCAAGGTGCTCACCACTTTTACTTCGTTGAGTATGGATTTTTCCTCACGTAACTTAATCTCGCCCAGATTCATATTATTGTTGGCAACGGTAACTGTGTCCGTAAACTTATTAAATCCCAAAAACGAAACAGAAATAAAATATTTCTGCTCTGTTAAATCCAGCGAAAAAGTGCCATCCTTACCTGCGATGGTTCCTTCCCTAAACGTGGTATCGCCGGGAATTGTTGCTACAACTGTGGCTCCGGGTAAGGCTAGTTGTTGTTTCTCGTCAATCACCCTCCCGCTCACGTTCACTTTGTTTTGCGAGAGAATGGTTAGTGAAGCCAACAAAAATATAACCGTTAATTTAATCCAGCTCATTCTGATTTTTAATCCACATGATCCGAACCTTAAATTATAGGTTCGAAACAATTTGCACTGCGAAATAACAAAATGAATTGCAAATGCAAGATTAACATCAGGCTAATCTAGGTTAATTAAGGTTAATGAATGAACCCAGCCAACATAAAAGCTTCTATTTTTGCCATTATATCAATCAGATACATTTTTCATTGACAGTTTAATTTCCAATGGCAAGAGATTCGTTATTCAAAAACAGGTTACGCAATATAATTCTAATGATTAGCAGCCAACTTCTGCTCACCCTGTTTGTTGGTTATTGGTTGGTTTCACAGTTCGATGGCGAGAAGGATAAATTGCGGAAGGATATTCGGGATGCTTATTATGCTGCAAATTACGATATGATGGATATTAAGATATATGAATGTATTGTTCTGCCCATTATTCAAAACCCCGATAGCATTCACCCCGAAACCATTTGTTTCGAAAACATAGAACTTGAAGATGCCCACAAAAAAATGGTTGTGAACGATATTTTGGAGTTCCTGAAAACAAATGAGGAAATTCCCACCAAACTACAGAACCATTACAGTTCGGAATATCCACGTGAAAATAAAGAAGAAAACTTTCAGTTGGCTTTAAATACACTGCGGAGCATCGTTCACCGCAGAGGATTGACAGGATATTATCATTATCCTGCCATTCAAGTTCAAAAATATCACCTACCATACAACAAAGCCTACTTTAAAGAACTGTATCAAAAACGTTTAGATAAAAAAGGAATAAAAGTAACATCTGTGTGGTTTGATGCAAAAAATGAAATTGAACCCGATCCTGAAACTATATATGTTGACAGGTATAATTATAATACCAAAGATCATGAATTGGCCTTGCTTGTAGAGGACTTCATCTGGTATCTGTTAAAAGTTATACTTCCGCAAATTATTTTTGCTTTTGTACTGCTAAGCCTGACCGCCTTTGCATTGATTTTTACCTATAGGGGCTACCTCAAACAGATGAGGTTAAACATCCTAAGAAGCGATTTTATCAACAATATCACCCATGAGCTTAAGATTCCTGTTGCCACGGCGAAAGTTGCGCTGGAAGCACTCCGAAGTTTTGGTCTGAAAGCCGATGCGCAAACCACCGAAGAATACCTTGAGATGGTATCGAAAGAGATGAACCGATTAGACAGTCTGACAACCAGAGTTCTGGAACATGCCAAAATGGAAAAACAGCCACAAAACACCAATATGGATATGCTGGATTTAAACCTCTTTGCAAAAGACATGGCACGTTCGATGAATCTTATAAATCAATCGCGCGGAATACAAGTAAAATTAGTACTTTCAAAGGATCCTTTGCTTGCAAAAATTGATGAAGTATATGTGGAGGGAGTAATTAAAAACTTAATGGACAACAGCATCAAATACGGTGGCGATAATGTTTCCATCCAACTCGAGCTATGGCAGGAAAACGGGCGTGCATGTATTGCAGTGAGCGATAATGGGCCTGGCATCCCGAAAGAATACCTTAACAAGGTATTCGACAAGTTCTTCAGGGTGCCCAAAGGCGATCAGCATAACGTAAAAGGATATGGCCTTGGATTGAGCTTTGCGCATTTGGTGATGCAACAACACAACGGCTCTATTAAAGCCGAAAACTTAAAGGGGGGCGGCTGTAAATTTACCTTGAGGTTTCCTGTTTAGCTCATTAGCTGTTAGCTACTAATTCTATTCGGAATAAATACCTAATTAACTTTTGGGTAGTCCTTAAGTGGAAAATTTATATATTGGGACTATTATTAAATAGTCCGATGAAATCAAAAATACTTTACGTAGAAGATGAGCCCAATTTAGGCAAGATTGTTAACGACACTCTTCGCCTGCAAGGTTTTGAGGTGCAATGGGAAACAGATGGAGCCTTTGTCATGTCTTACTTCGACGATTTTATCCCTGATGTTTGTGTGCTCGACATTATGCTTCCTAATATAGATGGCTACCAGCTTTGTAAAAAAATAAGGGTCAAGTATCCAACACTGCCTATTATATTTTTAACGGCCAAAATAAACACCGAAGACCTGGTAAAAGGATTTGAAGCAGGCGGAACCGATTACATACGTAAACCATTTAGCATTGAAGAGCTTATTGTCCGAATCAACAACCAAATAAATATTCACCAGCAGAACAAAGAAGGTCAGGAAAATACCTCCACAAAAGTACATGATGAAATTGCCATAGGGCTTTATAAATATTTTCCCCGGCGATATGAATTACTTGCACCGTCGGGCACCATCAGGCTATCCAACCGGGAAGGGGAATTGCTGCAAATGATGGCTGGCAAGGGAAGCCAGATTATCGAACGCAAAGAAATACTGATGAACGTATGGGGCGACGATTCCTTTTTTAACTCCCGAAACCTGGATGTGTACATTAAAAAACTGCGTAATTATTTTAAGGAGGATTCTAATATCGAAATCCAGACATTGAGAGGTAAAGGCTATTTGTTTTTAGTGAAGAGGTAAGATCAGGTTGTAGCCAGTAGCTAATCTTTACATTATTTAATCACTACCATCGCAGGCTTAAATCCCATCTAACGCTTTCTTCATCAATACGGAAACTTCATCAAACAGCTTTTTAGCATCAGCGTTGTTAACTGCTTGCATGGCAACCGTCGGGTTTACCATGACTATTTCTGTTTTATTTTCAGAAACAAATTTGATAATAACCTTACAGGGCAAGAAAATCCCCACATTTTCTTCTGTTTGAAGGGCTTTATATGCAATCTTTGGATTACAGGCTCCCATAACCCTGTACGGCTTTAAATCGACATTTATTTTCTCTTTTAACATCTGATCCATATTCGATTCTGCTACAATGCCAAAACCTTGTTCTTTTAACGATGCTTTAGTTTTTGTTGTGGCTTCTTCAAACGATAAGTCTACTGTTTTGCTGAAATAGTATTTTTCTTGCGCGTTTACCAATACCGTAAACATCATTAAAAAAAGGAATAAAAAAGAAGTTTTCATCTGTTTAAAATTTTTGTCGTTAATAAAATGTGCCAAAAATTTCTGCACATTCAGGAACTCGCATTAACTTTTTTAATCATCACCCTGTGTGTTCTTTATGATGAATAAAGTTAATGGTCGTTTCATATGCTTAAAAATTAGCAAAACCTTTATATCCAGTACAATTTTCAATCTCCGAATCAAGTTCGGAGCAGGCTATTCCACTGTGTGGACTGATTATTTGCTCCGGCCATGCCGGTTTCATAAAATATTATAATTAATGAGTTGAACATTGATTACAACAAGCTTAAGCAATTTATGTTCTTTAGCTTTCAAGATTAATTTCGAATTGTTTGTAATTTTGTTCCGGTTTATAAATAAAAACAAAATGGCAGTTTCAAATAAAGAATATCCGCTTAAAACATATTCACCATTAGAGGAGAAAATTAACATCGGTTCTCACGCTTTAGGGACTGTAGGATGTATAGTTGCACTTGTATTAATGCTTGTAAAAATTGCTCCCCTGAATAACGGTTTATATTTGTTTTCCGTATTAACCTATGGCTTAAGCTTGATTACGCTCTACTCGGCATCTACATTGTTTCATAGCTCAACCACACCTAAACGCAGGTATAGGTTAAATATATTAGATCATTGTGCCATATTTTTATTAATAGCAGGCACCTACACACCATTTACGCTAATAGTCTTAAAAGGAAATATAGGATTATTAATTTTTGGAGGAGTATGGTTTGCGGCCATTTTAGGAATCACCTTAAAGTTTTTCTTTACCGGTAAATTTCGACTATTATCGACCATTATGTATGTGTTAATGGGATGGATGGTAATATTCGCCATTAAGCCATTATACAACAATATGCATGTTGAAGGTTTTTGGTGGTTAATAGGCGGAGGCGTAGCCTACACTTTAGGTGCTGTTTTATATGCCATCAAAAAAATTGCGTATAATCATGCCATATTCCACCTATTCGTTTTATTAGCGAGTGCTTGCCATTTTATTTGTATTTATTTTTATGTGATTTGAAAAAATTATATGCGTATTGTTTCAGACGTATTTTTTATACTAACTATTAAAAATGTAATGAACCTAGTAATCTCAAAGTTAATCTCAACACATCCATTAAAAAACAATTTGGTATAAAAAACTACTTGAATTTTTCAATTTATCGTTATTATTGCACAAACTGCATGCAATCTAATAATGATAATTGGGGATAAACATATTCAAAAAATAGCGAAGGGAGATATAAATGTCTTCCAGCAATTCTTTGAGGCTTTTTATCCTTCGTTATGCAAGTTTTGCTTCGATTTCCTTAAATCTACTGATGTTGCGGCGGACATTGCCCAGGATGCTATGATTAAATTCTGGCGTAACCGAGAAACACAGAAAAGTATCAAACAGGCCAAGGTCTATCTTTATACCATTGCTCGTAACGACTGCATTAACCAAATTAAGCATAATCAGGTTGTTGAGGAACATCAGTTCAAATACTCCGAAAATACAACATTTATCCTCAATAGTTATATCGAAGATGAGGTATTCGATATTCTGGAGTCGGCGGTTAGCAAGCTTCCTGGACAATCACAGAATATCATCCGTTTAGCCCTAAAAGGTTTAAAAAATAATGAAATCGCCGAAGAACTAGATATAACTGTTAATACCGTTAAAACCTTAAAGAAATCGGCCTATAAAAGTTTACGGGAGCTGTTGAAAGACCGCGTATTTGCTTTATTAATATTGTATTTTCATTTGTTTGGATGATTTGGGTTAATGTGCATGGTTAAATGGTAAAGAGACAAATTAAAATATTGGTTTAACATTTAATAAGGAAACATCCCGGGGCAGCATTTACAATTCGAAATAGAAACTTCGCATTAGAATACAACTTACCAAATATCATTAGCTAAAAGTTGAAAACTAATAGTTATCCGCTAAATATTTAAACATTTTTTACACCTGTACTCACCCACTTTTATTTTTAACTTGTACATATAAACAAATGGCACTATAATGGACAACTACAATATAGATAGCAAACAAATCATTCAACTTCTGATAAAAGAAATATCTGAAGGTTTGAGTGTGCATGAAGTTGAACAACTTAACGACTGGATTAATGCTTCGCCTGAAAACAAGGCACTATACGAAAAGCTTTATTCCGAGGAGTATAAAAAGCAAAGAAGAGATACGATTAACCAATTTGATGCTAAGGAGGCCTGGACGTCTGTATTAAAAGAGATAGAGCCAAAACAACGTCGAATTCTTCCTCCTCAATTTTGGCAATATGCCGGTGTGGCAGCTTCTATCATTTTACTGGTCGGACTATTTTTAGTTTTTAATATGCCCACATCAGAACAACCGTCTGTAACAGCATACGAAAACATAAAGCCGGGAACCAATCAAGCCATTTTAACCCTGGCAGATGGAAAGCAAATTGAACTTAACAAACTGGATACCACCATAAATGTTTCCGGCGGAGGAATCAATATTAGTGCCAGCAAGGTTTTATATACGGCAGATAGTAAAACTGCTAACCAACCATTAGTCTACCATACTTTACAAACACCACGTGGAGGGGAGTACAACCTAACCTTAGCCGATGGTACCAAAGTATGGTTAAACGCCGATTCTAAACTTCGTTACCCTGAAAGCTTTACGGCAGATAACAGAACGGTTTACATGGAAGGTGAAGCCTATTTTGAGGTAGCAAAGTACAAAAATAAACCGTTTTTTGTGCGTTCGGGAATTAACACAGTAAAGGTATTAGGAACAGAGTTTAACGTACGTTCGTATCCCGAGGATGCAGATACACGCATCACTTTATGTGAGGGTAGCATACAGTTAAATACGAAAAACGCTCAAAACATTCTCACGCCCGACCAACAAGCTATTATTAATGCTACATCACAGGAAGTAGTTATACAACAAGTAGATTCGAAACTCTATACAGCCTGGAAAGATGGTATGTTTATGTTCCGGAAAGCAAAACTGGATAAGGTTATGAACGACTTGTCAAGATGGTATAATGCCAACCTGTTTTATACCAATATGGATATTAAAAACACAGAGTTTTCATTATATATGAACCGACAAGAAAATATAAAAGACGTACTTGAAATGTTGGAAGCAACAGAAGAAGTAAGCTTTAATATCGAAGGCAATAATATTATTATCAGCCCGAGTTAAGTAGGCAGTTCTCAGTTGGCAGTTGGAGCGAAGAGACATCCCGGCACAAATAAGTAATTTATATATTGACGGGAAGGCAATAGTGGACTAAGAGATGAGAGGTGAGATTTGATAAGAATTCGGTATAGGATCCGTGCAGAACCAAGAGTTATTAATGCTGGGATCAAAATTTAACCGAAGATGCACATAGAGCTCCAACGGAGCGTGTTGTAATAGCCTAGGGTGAAGCACAGCGCAGCCCTAGGTAGAAGGCAGAAATATAACCGACGCATTACCAAAGTAAGAATATATACAAAATTGCTTTGCGTCGGAAATTATATAGGATTGATTCAACATAAAAAAGAAAAAGGAGGTGTTACCAGCACCTCCCAAAATAAACTAAATCAAGACCAATTACCAGTTGGCCTTAATATTAATCTAAGCAATAGTAAAAGTATGAAAAAAACACGAGATCAACTCTCTCCGCTTATGCGGAAAGGGAAAAAATGGATTAGAGTTATGAAAATTACCTCACTCTTGTTATTGTTCGGTTTCTTACAAATTCATGCTACTGTAGTTTCGCAAGGAAACACGGTAAGTATTTCGGAATCCGATATTAGTTTGGAACAACTTCTTTGGAAAATCCAGGATAAATCAGACTTCGTATTTGTATTTAGCCAGGAACATGTAAAGGAGCACACCAACCTAAATGTGAACCTAAACGGGGAACTGGATGAAGTATTGACTCAAATACTTGCCGATAAAGGTTTAACATACGAGAAAAAAAATGATGTGTATGTTATTAAAAAAGCAGCTCCTGTACCTGCTGTTCCTCAACAACCTAATACCATTACCATCAAAGGAAAAGTAACCGATGAAAAAGGAAAGCCATTACCCTTTGTAAACATTTATATTAAAGGAGATACCAAAGGAGTAATTACCGACAAGGATGGTAAATACGCTATAGAGGTAGAGGAAAAACAAGGTATGGTTTTGGTAGCTTCATTTATTGGATTTGTAAGCCGTGAGTTTGAGGTGTCTGGACGTACAGAAATCAACCTGATGCTAAAAGGCGATATTGCCGATTTAGATGAGGTAGTGGTTACAGGTTATCAAACTATCGACAGAGAAAAAATGACAGGTAGTGCAGTAGCTATTACCGCTGATAAAATGAGTAATGTGGGTTTTACCTCTATAGAAGATGCTTTGGACGGAAGCATTGCAGGTATGAACATTGTTGCTTCAGGTAGACCTGGTGAAGATGCCGATATTCAAATACGTGGTGTAAACTCTTTTACAGGTAATACCAACCCCCTGTGGATTGTAGATGGGATGCCTATGATGGGTAGTGTTCCTGAGGTGAGTGATGGTAACTCCTTAAGAGCTGAAGCTTTGACTTCGGGTATTGGTAATATTGCACCTGAGGATATTGAGTCGATAACCGTACTGAAAGATGCTGCCGCTGCTGCTATTTACGGAGCTCAAGCTGCTAATGGTGTAATTGTAATTACTACCAAATCGGGTCACTCAGGTAAAACCTTCTTCAATATTACCTCCAACATGACGGTTACCGAAGCGCCAGATCCGGAACTGTATATGATGAACTCAGCCGAGAAGGTTGATTTTGAGCGTGGATATAACGAGGACTATGGCACCTGGGCTTCTAGTGGTCGTGCAGCAGATATTTACAGAGCCTTAGATCGTGAGAGTATTAGTCAGGCAGAAGCTAACTTGATGTTAAATGAATTGCGAAACACAAATACTGATTGGTTTAAGGAAATTTTCTCTTCGGCTATTAGTCAACAGCATTCATTGAGCATGAGTGGGGGAAATGAAAAAACGCAGTATTACGTGTCAGGTAACTTTTTAACGGAAGAAGGTATAGAGCCAAACAACCAATACGACAAGTTAGGGTTGAATATGAAAATTACCCATAACCCATCCGATAAAATCAGAATCACTTTTGGTTTAACCAGTAATTTACGTAACACTACCGAAACAGCAAGTATTATCAACCCATTACAGTATGCCATTTATGCCAATCCTTATGAAAAGCCTTATAACGAGGATGGGTCGTATGCATATGATATTACGTATAACGGAACAATCTCTACCGCAGCAGGTGATGATTATTTCAGACAGTTCAACATATTACAGGATTTAAATGAAAACACGCAGGATTCTCGTTATATGAGTTCTGATATGAATTTGAAGTTTGAATATGAGTTTCTGCCAGGATTAACTTATAATCTTCAGGGAGCTTACAATATCAACTCTAACAATACTTCGCGGTATGTTATTCCTGGAACGTGGACTGACTATAAACAAAGCTGGCACCCTGCGGTATCAACTGAATTTACTTACGATTTGTTAGGGGGTAATCTACGTGAGTCAAGCAGTAAAGGGCACGAGTATACTTTCCGTAATACCTTGCAGTATATGAGAGAATTTAATGGAGGGCATTATGTAAGTTTGTTTGGAGGGCAGGAAATAAGAAAAACCTTACAAAATACTTTCTACAACTTTTTCCCGAATTATGATGCTGATCACCGCCTGGGACAATATCCCGATTTAGATGGTTATGAGGCAGATATATTAAGTTTGGCTGCTTTGGGGGGTACTGGTGAGTACGAAAACAAGTTATCATCGTTCTTTGCCAATGGTACTTATTCGTATAACGACCGCTATGTGGTAAGTGGGAGTATCCGTTACGATGGTTCAACCATTATAGGTTCCGATAACCAGTTTACGCCGCTGTGGAACGTCTCGGGTCGATGGAACGTACATAATGAAGGCTTTATGAGCGGAAGTATTTTATCGTTATTGGCATTAAAAGTTGGTTATGGTTATACAGGAAGCATCGATAACAGTGCTTCACCATATTCAATTCTTTACTATTCTTCAGGAGGTAAAAGATATGATGATGAGTTGACTCCGAGTTCGCTGGCTTATCCTAGTATGAACCTGAAATGGCAAACTAAAGAGGATAAAAATATTGGAATTGAAGCTGGGCTTTGGAAGAATAAAGTGCAAGTAGGTTTTAACTACTTTGATAACTCAACCGAAGATATTTTGGAAAACAAAAAGCTGGCAGCATCATCAGGTCGTACAACCATGATGGCTAATGTGGCTTCTATTTCCAACAAAGGTTATGAGTTTGATGTTACGGCAACCCTTTTAAGCAGAAACAATTTTAACTGGATGGTATCTGCTAACGTAAGTATTTTGGATGATGAGATTACAGATTCTTATTACCCAAGTATAGATGAAATATCGGCTAGTTCGGCACATGCCTACGTGGTAGGTTACCCTGTTAATGCCTGGTATGGTTATAAATTTCATAGCATCAATCCCGATGATGGACATGTATATGCCATTGGAGATGATGGAGAGCCTTTTGATTTAGAGGTTGGACAATATGGAGGCTCGCCTGTTGACTTGCCTAAGGCTTCTTATTTGGGAGATTTAACACCAAGTTATTATGGTGGAGTTACAACCTCTGTCAGATATAAGCAACTTACTTTAAGAGCTTCCGGTGATTTTAAAGGAGGACATAAAATACTGTCTTTTGGATCGAACGATGTATATACCAACCCACGAAATAAACCTGAATACCTAAGTGATATCTGGGGACAAATTGGTGATGTAACAAATTACCCAGGTCTTGATATTTTTACGAATCCTCTTGATGAATATATGTTTGATACCGAGTTGGAAGATGGAGATTACTTTAGAATAAATATGATTAGCCTGGGATATCTGTTTAAAACCGATTTTGTAAACAGAATTGGTATGCAGAGTGCCCGGATAAATTTCAACGTTCGTAATGTGGCATCATTCTCAAAATACAAAGGAATCGATCCTGTTTTAAATGGTGAATTGGGATATCCTAATACCCGTAAGTATACGCTTTCGTTAAATATTGGATTTTAATTAATTAAAGCTAAAAAAATGAAGAAGATATTATATATATTATTGGTGTTTGCATGGGGATTATCTTCGTGTGAAGACTATTTAGAGGTAGAACCCAAAAATCAGGTTGTAGTAAGCACTTACAACGATGTAAAAGCTACGATGGGGTCATGTTTGGCAATTTATACAAAAGGAAATGATTTTGGGTATGGACAACCATTTTATTCAGACCCTGATAATTATAGGATTTTTACTTATTATTCAGGAGTGCTGGATGATACAAAATACTTGAGTAATTGGTGGGGTACCAATCATCGCAGTACTTTTCATTCTTCATTACAATGGTATAATGAGAGCCTTCATCCGGAGTTATGGACTAACCTATATTCTGGTATTGGTTTTTTCAATAATGTATTATACGATTTAGGTGAAGTAGATGTAACAGAAGATGAAGCTAACTTGATAAAAGGGGAAGCAAAGTTTTTAAGAGCCTGGTATTTATATAAACTAATGCAGTATTTCTCTCCTTATGGCAATAATAATTTGGGCATCCCTGTAAATTTAAATGCCGAAGATGTGTTGTCGTACGATGCAAGCAGAAAAACACAAGAAGAAGTTTATGCTATTATCATAAGCGAGCTGGAAGAGATTTTAACATATAGCACTGAACCTACTAGTTTCAGCCTTTTCTACGATAAACAAATGGTCAATGCGCTATTAGCTCAGGTTTATTGGTTTAAAGGTGGTTCTGGAGCAGGCATGGAAAGCGATTACGACAATGCCATTAAATATGCTCAAACAGCCATGCTAGGAGAAGAGTTAGCTTCTTTATCGGAATTTGGTAATATGTTTAAAATAGATGATAATGGTACAAGTAAAGATAACTCGAATGCATTGTTGGTTTGTACTCCCTTTGGTTATACGCACTCGTCTTTATTTACAGAGGTAGTTTGTGGATATGCTGCTTATGGGATGAATAATTTTGCCAGTGAACGTTTATATAGTCTTTATTCTAGCGATGATGTTAGAAATGCATGGGTTAATAGTATTCCTGGTGATCCTGCTGATTTTTTTGCGCCTAAATTGGGTGCCATAAATAAGTTCTCGAATTTACAAGGGCAATCATTTACTTCATTTTTCTTTTTCCGTATTGCCGATTTACAATTAATTATTGCTGAATCGTATGCCCGTAAAGGTGATAATGCAAGTGCTGTTAGTGAACTTGAGAAGTTTCAAATGAACCGTTATAATGGTTACGTGAGTTATACAGGAAGTGATGTTTTACAAGATATCCTGGACGAACGAACTAAAGAATTTTGTTTTGAGTACGATAAAGTGTGGTTAGATATGGTAAGGACAGGAAAAGGATTTACCCGCCCTGCTGTTGACTTAACCGAAGAAGGAACAACGTATACGTTAGAAGATAATGATTATCGTTTAACACAGCCTATACCTTTGGTTGCGGAACTGGAAGAAAACAGGATTGAACAAAACCCAGGTTGGAACTTTAATTAAAACTTACAAAGATGAAGCAAATAATTATATACATAGCAGTTATGCTCGTGGTTCTTGTTGGGTGTGAGAAAGAACCATACGATAGGTTTACAAACGAATATTCGGCAGAGGATATTACAAGATTGGTATTGAGTACGAATACCACGCACTTGTTTGCAAATGGTACAGCTGAGGTTGAGTTTACAATTGATGCTTATTTTACAAAGGATTTAAGCGTAAAGACCGTAGTTGGTACCGAAGTGGTTGACACTATTTATAAGGATAGTGAAGTAAAATATAAAACCAGGAATATTCCAGAAGGGATAGAGATATTCTCGGCTGATGGAGAAAAAATAGAGGATTTTACATTTTCAACTACGGATGTAAGTACTGGCTCCATGGAGTTTTATGCTAAAGCTTTAGATATTGAGAGTCCTGCGGTATCTGTAATTGTAGAAGAAGCGCCAAGCGAAGATTTTGAAGAGGTGGTAATTCCTATTGTATTTCACATGGTAGAAACAGATGATTACAAATCCATGTTTAAATCTTTCGATCAAGAAAAAGTTGCAGGAATAATAAACCAACTAAACAGTGCTTTTAGTAATACAGCCAAAGCAAACGCTCCGCACTCAGTTGATTTAAAAGTGCGTTTTGAGTTGGCAACAATTAACCCTCTCGGTAAAGAGCTTGAAGAGGCAGGTATCAACTGGGTTCAACTGGGGGATGTAGCAACGGATGAAGCATATACATATGTAAAAGAAAATTTAATGTGGGATCACAACTCCTATTTAAACATTTGGATTTGCCAATGGAATGATTGGGCATATTGGGAAGATCCGTTAACATCTTCACCGTCGCATATCACAACCGATCCAACTATACTACCAGGTTTAAATATGGTTCAGGTAGCAGAAGGTGATCCTATTGAAGTAACCGATCCAGCTGATATAGGTATTATGTATGCTCCTCAGCATTTTAGCGAAGGAGAAGTAATTATTACATCAATTGGTAAGTTTTTGGGATTACTGCCTACAAGGTATTTTGTGCCCAATTGGTGGGAGCCTCCATTGATTATTGTGGATGATGATGTGGATTATTGTGCAGATACTTATACGCATAGAGATGCCATTGATATCTGGAAAACTACCTACCCTAATGATTTAACCATTAAGTCGGTTAATATTATGGATGAAGAAACCATCGGTAGTGTTGTTTCATACCACCAGGGGCAAAGGGTAAGAAATGTACTTGAATACTGCCCCCTAAGAAGTTGGGGAAATTAGTACTTGACCTTTTCGAATCACGAACATACAAGAATCACAGTTTTCTTGTTGGCTCGAATTAATTCTTATTAAAACATAATTATAAATTAATACCATTGGTTCTTCCCTTTGCTCCGGAGAGCAAGGGGAAGTACACCACCAAAGGTGGTGGGATGGGGATTTATAAGTTTTCCACAACCACAACTAAAAATCTAAAAAATACTATGTCAAATTATATTAAAACACTTGCTGTTATAACACTTGCCGTGCTTTTTTCATGCACTCCCAAACCCAATACATGCATTATAAAAGGTCAACTTACTGGTGGTGATGGTGAATTAGTTATCTATCCATACCAACAAGTCCATTCTAAAGAAGAGGCTGACAGTTTAAGTTTTAAAACTACGATTGTAGATGGTAAGTTTGAACTTGAGCTGGATGCTGAAATAGCAAACAGAAACATGTATGTTACGCAGGGAAAAAACTTTAAGCGGTTAGCTTTCTTTTCGGAGCCTGGAATTATTACCGTCTCAGAAAAGGATGGTAATCTGGTAGCGGAAGGTTCTAAGGTAAACGATAACTACCAGAATATCATGGAAGAGCTTGATTATTCTACTTACCAAAATATTCAGTATAAAAAACAATTATCTCCTGATGAGAAAAAGGTTAAGGATGGTTTTGAAGCTAAACTTTGGAAAGCAGCAAAAGCTTACCCCAAGAGTATTCCATTAACGTACTTTTTCTTTCAAAAATATTGGGGAGCTGACGTAACAACCCTTAAAAAAGTATTGAATACTTTCTCTAAGGATATTCATAACAGCTATTACCTGAACGATTTAAACGAACGTTATAAAACGGAGTTGAAAACAGCAGTGGGTCAGCCAGCACCTGAGTTTAATTTAACATCGCTAGATGGAGAAGAAATATCTATTAGCAAATACAAAGGTAAATACTTGCTCATTGATTTTTGGGCCTCCTGGTGTGGACCATGCCGTAAAGCAATTCCAGGTGTTAAAGAAGTTTATGAAGAGTATCATACAAAAGGTTTGGAGATAGTAAACATTTCAACGGATGCTGAAAAAAAAGCGTGGCTCAAAGCCGTTGAGCAAGAGCAAATGCCATGGACCCAGGTAAGGGATACAAATGGTGTTTCGGAAAAATACAATGTAACAGCTATTCCGCATATCCTATTAATCTCGCCAGAAGGAAAAATATTGGCCAAACAAATGCATGGAGCCGAGAAGATTAGGGAGGCGTTAAAGGAAGCAGGATTGCAGTAAGCAGTAACCCAGTGGTGAGTATTGAGTGCTTTATCAAGATGTAAATGCCATACAGACAAAATATTAACATATATATTAGATAAACGTTTGAAAAATAACGAATGGAATTAACGATTAGGTTTGAAGCATATTTACTACATAAAACCAGGTATTAGTTTGTGTATTTATTTTTATTGTAAAGCCTCTGCAATGGCAGGGGCTTTTAGGGTATTAGCAAGGAGTTTTAAAACTTGATTTTTCATTAACCTTAATTAACCTGGGGAGCTGCATTATTAACCAAACGCTAACCTAGTTTCCTACAATAATTCAATTACTTAGCAGGTAATAAAACTGTAGATATGTGTTATCCGCGAATGTTCTTCCGCGAATAATGACCAACCTAAAAATCTAATAGAGAAAAGTTAAAAATAGATTGAAGATTTATAATTCGTATTAACACAAAAGGCAATGAAGAAAGCACTATTAATAATTGCTGCTGTCATATTTAGTGGCCAATTATTCGCACAAGGAATAGATTTCGAACACGGAACCTGGGCAGAAGCAAAAGCGAAGGCAAAAGCAGAAAACAAACTCATTTTTGTTGATGTTTATACCGATTGGTGTGGGCCATGTATGCGTATGGCTGCCAGTGTTTTCAAAGATTCAAAAGTTGGTGAGTATATGAACAGCAACTTTATTTCATTGAAAATTGATGCTGAAAAAGGCGAAGGTGTTGATTTTGCTAAAGAATATGAAGCTAAAGCATTTCCAACTTTACTTTTTATAAATGGTGATGGAGAGGTTGTTTATAAATCGGTAGGTGGAAAAAACAGTGAAGAGTTTATTGCCATGGCAAAAACAGCTCTTGATCCGGCCAAACAACTTTCTAGTTTAGAGAAGTTATATAATCAAGGAAATCGCGATAAAAAAACAGTTCTCGCTTATATTGCTGCTTTAAAAGAGGCATACAAAGACCACACTAAGGTAGTTGCTGAATATCTTAACGAGATTGGAGAGAAAAAGTGGGATTCAAAAGTAGTTTATGAAATTGTTTCAAAATACCTGGATGATTATAAACTTCCTGCCTTCGAATATTTCGTAAAAAACAAAACTACTTACGAAAAACATGCAAGCAAAGCTGATATTGACCTGGCGATTTTTACCGTTTTCAAAATGAATTTTATAAAAAGGTTCAACACTGAAGGTAAGGAAATAGTGGATGAAATTAAAGAAGCCGCAAAAATAACAGGTGAAACAATGCATACACATATTTCAAACTACTTTGCAACCGCTTTAGGTAACGATTGGGGTAAAGAAGACTTCCGTAAAATTGCCGATAGTAATATAATGGCTTATTCAACGGCCTGGGAAATAGATAAGTATATCAATATTATGCTTTACGAAAAAAATCCTGCAGATATCCCTGAGGAATTAAAATATGCTGCTAAATGGTGTAAAAGGGGTATTGAATTGGAGGATAATATAACTTGGCATGCCAAGTATATCGATATTCTTATAAAGCAAGGTAAAAACGCTGAGGCAAGAAAACTGCTTCTTGAACTTTTACCAAAGGCTGATAAAGAAATTGAGGCATCTTCAAATAAAGCCAACGCAATGGTAACCTGTGCAAGAGCTTTTATAAGAGGAGATTTGGGCAAGATTCCTGAAGCAGGTCAAAAAGCAGAAGAATGGATTAAGGAAGCTATAAAATCGGATGATTCATTTATTAATAATACTATTTTGTTTTCAGCATTGAGTGTAAATGAAAAACAAGATGAGCTTAAAAAGGCCTACGAAAAATTAGAAAAAATGGCTAAAAACGATATGGAGAAAAACTATGTAAAGTCTCTATATACCTATGTTAACGGCACCAACAAATAAATAATTTAAAATGAAAAAGATTTTATCAACGCTTAGCATGTTAATGCTGGCAATTATGGTATTCGGACAAGGAATTGAATTCGAACACGGAACATTCTCCGAAGCTTTGGCAAAAGCAAAAAATGAAAACAAACTAATTTTTATGGACTGTTACACTACCTGGTGCGGGCCATGTAAGCATTTGGCAAAAAACATTTTCACCCAAAAAGAAGTTGGCGATTTCTATAATAAAGAGTTTGTAAACGTTAAAATGGATTGCGAAAAAGGTGAAGGTCCGGCTCTAGCTAAGAAATATGGTGTAAATTCATATCCAACATTGCTATTTATAGATGGAAATGGAAACGCTGTTCACAAACTGGTTGGTGGTATGCCGGCCGAAGATTTAATTGCGGGTGGTAAAGCAGCCTTAGATCCTTCAAAACGAATTGGAACATTGAAAGCAAAGTACGAAAGCGGGAATCGTGATCTTGAGTTTCTGATGACCTACCTAAAGGCTGTAAAAGCACAGTACGATAAAGAGTCTATGGAGAAGGTGGCTAGAGATATTATCAAACAAACGTCTCTTGAAAAGTACATGAACAAAGAACAGTTTTTTGTTATTTCGTCTGCAAATTATCCATATGCCTCAAAAGAGTTCAAATATTTGTTGAAGAATAAAGACAAGGTAAAAGAAGTATCAGATGATTACGGATATGCAATGTTATTTGTTGGTGCTTATATGACACATCTCCAACAGTTTTCAACCAAATGCATGAGTTTGGAAGAGCTTAATACCGAAATTGAAAGATGCTATAATGAATTTCCTGACGATTATATAAAAGGAACAAAGGAAATCCTGAAGTATAGTTTTTACATTGCCAACAACCAAATACAAACCTGGTATGACGTAAAAATTAAGGAAGCCGAAGCATTAAAAGGTGAAGAAAAATATATTTACAATTACCACAGTATTTGCGACGAGATATTAAGAACTCCTAAGTTGGCAGAATCAAAAGATATTGTAGCAGATTTTACTAAAAGGGCACAAGGCTTTGCTGCCGATAAAGAAATTGGAATTATCATGGGTAATTTAATGTTGGCTAAGCTTTATCTTCATGCTAAAGAAAAAGAAAAAGCATTAGCTTGTTTTAATCTCTTCTTCGAAGAAAACGGTAAAGCAGGGGGTAATAATACGCATCCTTCTGTTGGTAATCTAAAAACAGCAATAGAAAGTTTGTAATAAAACAAATATGTGTATTTAAAAAGCGAAAATCCCTGGCAGCAATGTCGGGGATTTTTTGTTAGTCGGAGTGCAACTATAACCGTTATCCTAAAAGTTGCGTCACGACTTGGCCAATAGTCATCTGGTAAATGGTAAAATTTTAGTAGTATAAACTTTTTCCAAGGTTTTAAACTTTGGAAAAGATAAAATGAATGGCTTCAATCCGCCAATGGAAGAGTCATCGTTCCCAATTAAATAGCTCACCAAGGCAATTGACTTAGCTTATTGAGCGATGGAAAGGTAACACTAGCCAATTGTTGACTTCAATTACCCAATTGAGCCAATAAAGTATCCCAAAGGAAGAGGCATGTATGGTGATGGAAGGGATAGCTGAGCCGGTTGAGATATAAAAATGCCCCGATGGGAGGGTATAACCTGCCTCGGGGCTAGTAAAATCAATGGGTCAATATAGCGTTCCTAAGAAAACTTATACCGATATGTTAATGATCTTATCTTTGTTGTATTAAATAAAAAAATTGGCGAAAGGTTCTTTTTTTATTTCGAATACTAAGATCATCCTTATAGTGATTTGTTTATTAGCTTTCCATTTCTTAAACCGGTAACATCCATTGCGGAAGAAAATTCCCAATCGCTTGCTTTTGATACCAACCTTGCACTTAACGGGGTTATTCAAAATATAATTATAACATATTTGAGGATATTGACGCTCGGGTGTACGATGCCAGCATTATACCCAATGATTTCTGCAGGGTATCAGTCCTTGTTTTTTCACTCCGAGTGCGACTGCGAGTCGCGCCCGGAGTAGTAGAATCACACTTCGAATTACTAGTCGCTCCCGGAGTATAATAAGCAAGCTCGGCTTCTAAGCTATTCACCAACACCATCAAGTGAAAATGATTAGGCATTAAACACCAGGCTAAAATATCGCAAAAAGGTAAAATATTTGTGGCTATCTTTTTTAAAAAGAACCGGTAATTATCCCGGTTAAAGAAAATATTATTCTTGTTGTTACCTTGATTGTAAATGTGATAAAGGTGTCCGGTTTGGAAATCCATGATTAAATATTTAAAGAACACCTTTCAAATTAAGCAATTTTAGTCCTGGATGCAAGTATTTTATCTGGTTACACCACTCCTTCAAATAGATATTTCTAATGGCACCTGTGGTTTTCCAGGTGGTGATACCAAAAGGACAGGATAACCGTACCTCGGGGCGTATATCCAATTGTCTTCCTTCGTAGGCAAAGTCAATAGCCATACTCCCGTTAATCCAGGCCTGAATTTTTTCTGAAGTTACTTTGAGTCTGATTTTATACCACTCATTCGTGTTGAAGGTCATCATCGAGGTGGTTTCGTTTTCGGATCCATCTAATCCATCTATGGTACTGAGTCCTAATACCACACCCGCCCATCCTCCTACAATAAACGAGCAAAAATCATCGTTAACAGGGAATGTCAACCCACAAAAGAAATCGTTCCCGGCAATGCGGATCGCCTCCAAACTTACCTCGTAATTAACCTTAGGAAAGTCGTTTTTCCAGGTAATACCGGTGCAACCATCACCCATTCCTAAAACTATTTTTCCACCTGATATATAAACTTCGCCCTGGGGCCCAAAATTGGTGATATCCCAGTTGGTTAGCCCGTTACCGTCAAAAAGCCGAACACTTCCGGGAATTTCCAGGTTGATGTCCGGGTTATTTTTCTGTTCAGTTTTAGTCTTGGTGGGTTTCTGTTTGCAATTCATAAATTCAAAGGCAACAGAAAGAATTAGCATTACATTAAGGAAACGCATCGCGAGTGTTTTATTCAAAGATACGAATCAAATACAAAGGATTAAACTAATATTTTAATGCATTTTTATTGATAAACCTGCATACCCTAAAAACAACCGAGGGCTTCGTATTAAACGAAGCCCTCGGTACGATTTTTTAAACATCATTTACGATATAGCAATCATCTTGGCAGGTTTAGGCTTCACCTCATCGCGCTTGGGCAATGTAATGTGAAGAATACCGTCCTTGTAGTTGGCTTTAATTTTATCCACGTTTACCGTATTCTCTGCCACGGTAAATGACCTTTGGAATGCTTGATAGCTGTACTCCTGTCTGGTCACTTTGCCCCGTCTTTTTTCTTCCTTTTCATCTTTATGTTCCGATGAAATAGTCAACCTGCCATTGTCGTAATTCACTTTAAAATCATTCTTGTTCATTCCCGGTGCTGCTACTTCAATGATAAACTCATTGTCGTTTTCTGTTACGTTAACTGCAGGGACGGTAGTACGTGTGCTAGAATAGTTTGCACTATTCCAATCCATCAAATCATTCTCAATAAATCTATCAAAGATTGAAGGAAATGATGGAAACCAGTTGTTACTTAATTTTGCAAGTGTCATGATTAAATCCTCCAAAAATTTTAGTTAAACATTTAATTTCAACTATGATTTTTTCAAAGAGTATACCATTTCAATATTAAGCTAAAAATCAGTCATATTGTCTGAATACCAACATTTTAAACTGTCATTTATTCAGTTTGACTGACTTTTTGTACAAAATGATTACGTGTCGAGGGTTTTGCTCAAAGCGAAGTCTCGGTTTAAGCGAGGATCAAATCAAATAAGCAAATAAATCATGTTTGTTATTCAAGTACTCGCCAAAAAAGTTTTTGGTTCTCATCCGCTCCAATAAGGGCTCAAAATCCGATTTGTCTTTTAATTCGATACCGACCAGGGCAGGTCCCTTTTCGCGGTTGATTTTTTTGGCGTATTCGAACAGAACAATGTTGTCGGTAGGTCCCAGGATATCGTTTACAAACTCTTTTAAAGCTCCTGGCCGTTGCGGAAAACGAACGATAAAGTAATGTTTCAACCCCTCGTAAAGCATGGAGCGTTCTTTAATTTCCTCGGTTCGGGTAATATCGTTGTTGCCGCCACTGATAATGCAAACCACTTTTTTACCTTTGATCTGCTGCTGGTATTGCTCCAAAGCAGCCACCGATAAAGCCCCTGCAGGCTCAGCCACGATAGCTTCATTGTTGTACATCTCCAAAATCTTGGTACATACTTTTCCTTCGGGTACCAAGAGCATATCGTCCAGGTTCCTTTGGCACACCGGAAAGGTATAATCACCTACCCTTTGAACTGCGGCTCCATCCACAAACTTATCTATTTCGGGCAAGGTTACTATTTTACCGGCCTTGATAGATTGATACATGGCAGGCGCTCCTTCCGGTTCTACACCAATAAGCTGAACATCGGGTCTGTTCAGTTTAATGTAAGCACTTAACCCGGCCGTCAGCCCGCCTCCTCCTACGGGTATAAATACAAAATCGACATCAGGTAAATCTTCCAGTATTTCAATACCAATTGTTCCTTGTCCTTCAATTACTTTGGGATCATCGAAAGGGGGAATGAGGGTCAAGTTATTATCTTTGCTGAACGTGAGTGCTTCCCGGTTGGCATCATCAAAAGTATCTCCCGCCAGCATCACTTCAACCCATTCTTTACCTAACGTTTTTACCCTTTTAATTTTTTGCCGGGGTGTGGTTGTAGGCATAAAAATAATACCTTTCACTTTTAGTAAAAAACAGGACAATGCCACTCCCTGTGCATGGTTTCCGGCACTGGCACAAACCACACCTCCGTTAATCTCTTTTTTTGGCAAAGAGGCCATTTTGTTGTAGGCCCCCCGTATTTTATAGGAACGTACCACCTGTTGATCTTCACGCTTAAAGTAAATATCAGCCTCATACTTCTCCGAATAGGTATGATTATATTCCAACGGAATTCTTTTAATTACTTCCTTTAAACGAGTAGCTGCATCTTGTATATCTTGTAATTGTGGTATGTACATTGTCTTTTTCTTGCTCATCATCATTCATTGATTGTCTGTTATCCGGCAGACGATATTTTTGGATCTTCTTCAATTAACCCGTCCTAAAGGGGGTTCTTACGATGTATTTATTTAATCGGATGCATGGGTTTATACCAAGAAAATCCCGTTCTCGGCGCATTCCTTTCGCATCGTATCGGGCCAGATGCTGGATTGTATTTCACCAATATGTGCTTTCTTTAAATAAAACATACACAAGCGGGATTGTCCTATTCCTCCTCCAATAGAAAGCGGCAACTCTCCTTTAAGCAGTCTCTTATGAAAAAGTAATTCTTTACGTTCAGGGCATCCTTCAATTTCCAACTGTTTTACAAGTACCTCAGGGCTCACCCTGATGCCCATGGAGGATAACTCAAAGGAACGTTCCAGAACCGTATTCCAAACCAAAATATCGCCGTTTAACCCTTTGTTACCATTTTCAGAATCGGATGTCCAGTCATCGTAATCCGGTGCCCGGCCATCATGTTTTTCTCCATTCGATAGTTTTCCCCCAATGCCCAATATAAATACTGCACCATGCTCTTTTGCAACTGCATCCTCTCTTTCTTTTGGCGTAAGATCAGGGTATTTGTCCAATAAATCCTGCGTGTGAATAAAAGTGATTTCTTCGGGTAAAATAGGTTTGATATCGGGATACCGCTCAAAGACAATAAACTCGGCCCGTTTCATCACCTCATATATTTTTTTAACGATGTGTTTCAGGAAGTCGATATTGTATTCGCCCGGTTCTATATGTCGTTCCCAATCCCATTGATCAACATATAGGGAATGTATGTTTGTTAATTCTTCATCGGGTCGGATGGCGTTCATATCGGTGTACAAACCGTAGCCTTTTTCAATGTTATAATCGGCCAGCATCATACGCTTCCATTTAGCCAGGGAATGAACCACTTCTGCCACCTGGTCGTTAAATTCCTTTATCGGGAAAGCTACCGGACGCTCCGTGCCGTTTAAATCATCGTTAATACCGGTTCCCTTCATCACAAACAAGGGAGCGGTAACTCTTCTCAACCTTAATTCCGAAGCTAGTGAACTTTGAAAAAAATCTTTCACCTCTTTTATTGCATGTTCGGTCTGTTTTAAATCCAAAAAGGATTTATAATTCTGCGGTATAAATAGTTTTGCCATGGCTTAAATAATTTGATAGCTAAAGATAGTTATTGATATTACAACACTATTCATTTCATTGATATAAATTCAATACGTAACAAAAGAAACCACATAACTACTCCAAAGTTTTTGCTAACTTCAAACATCAATTCTAATTAACTTGAAAATCGTTAAACTCAATATAATCATTGAATCCATCCAAAACAGTTATATAGGATGTTTGGTTTCCGGTGAGGATGAAAATATAAGACTATCATATTCAGCGGATGACGGTACAATGTCATTTCTGCAGGATAACCATCTATCACAGGTGCTTAGCGCCAACAAGTTTCAATTTTATAAAGTGCTCAATTCAGCGATCAGTGGCGATATGGAAGTGGGTCAGTTGATTAGCTGCGTTTTTATTGAAGGTTTTAACTTTTTAAGTGAAGATGATTTTTCGAAAAGGTACTTAGTCATTGACCGGCGTAGCCATAAATTGGTTATCACAGCGCAAGACACAGAAACGGATGGTTTCCACAAACTATATGCTGATGGATGTTTTCTTAGCGAAACCGGACAGTCGGGTTATGGCGGATTTATAGAAAAACATCAGGGTAAGCGAAAAGTATACAGCCGTTCTTTCGCCAACGGTAGCAGCAACCTCATGGAATTATTGGCGGTAATTAAAGGCCTCGAACTTTTAAATTCATCAGATAAAATACAGGTAAACACGGATAGTCGGTTTGTTATTCGTGGACTGGTGCAATGGGTTCACTTCTGGAAGCATAACAATTGGCAAACTGCACACGGTAAAGTCATAAAGTTTGCGGAACACTGGCAGCATATCGATCAGCTTTGTGAAGGAAAACTGATGGAATTAAAGTGGATCAAAGGACATTCCGGGCATAAGGAGCAGGACTTTTGCCATCAGCTGGCCAAAAAGGTGGCGCTAAAGGGCCAATAGTCAGTGGTGTTTTTGTCGGTTGTAGCAAAGCAGCATCCTGCTACCCGTATCTTATTTCGGACGGAAGGTCAATTGTGATTGGTTGCTGTATGAAATAATCTCCAATTGGTCATCGGAACTCATCCCAATGCCAATTCGATTAATAATTTATAAAGCTTACTTAAACACAGTAATGTAAGATCTTTTCAATCGGGCTTTCCCCGATACGGCTGATGCCTGCCGCCATTATGGAATTTTTCAAATTCCTAATGGCAGTTCCCGGATAATAATACTAACGTCATTTAAGAGAACTTGATTTAACCCGCAATATGCATTAGAAATTCTATTACCCATTGAAATTACTTTAAAACAAGGCACTTCGTTGCATCACTTCAACTCTCCAGAACGATGCTATGCCTCGTTTCAGTAATGCCTTATTTTATTGTAGTTGCCATGCTCATGACGAACCTCCAATACATAATCCGGGTTTAAAAAAAGAGGCCTGTTAGCCCCTTTTTTATGTACTTCTTATTTCCCTCTTCACAAACAGCAAATAGGATATCACAAAACAGATAACTGTTAAGGCGATAATACCTATGATTTGAGGCCATACCAGCATCATGCTTTGCCATACAGGTATTGGGCCCGGAATGGCTCCCCTAACCTGTTCCATGGTTAAGGGTCCCACACTTCTTACCGTGGGAGTCAAAAGCACATTGGTGATTTCGTTAAATAACTGGTTGGGTGCCAGCTGGGATATATTCAGTTTCATTCTTTCGCCAGCAACGGACAGGTTTCTGCCGGCAGGAACGAGCATCTTAAACACAACACCCACCAGCATATTATAAAATATGGAAAAAAACAGCCATACGGATATCCCGGTCAAAGCGGAGGTAGCCGGCTGAACAAACTTAATGGAGAACAAAATAGATAAATTCAGCCAAAAAGCCACGTAAACAATGGCGGCCAGCGTGAACAGGACGATTCGCATAAACTCCTCGGGTGTTGGCGGAATACCAATGGCTAACAAGCCAATTCCCATCACCAAAAAGCTCAGTGTAAAAAACAGTAGGCTAATGATGCCCAACGAGGCGGTAAATTTGGCATTGATAAAGTAGTCTCTAGGAATGGGCTGAGACAATATCCGGCTAACCGTACCTTTGTTCATCTCTGAATTAACTGCGTCAAACCCCATACCTATGCCCAGTAACGGCCCTAGAAAACCCACAAAAACAAAAAACGAAGGCAGTGTTCCGTCCGATACCGTATACAGCTTTAAAAAGACAAAAACATCATCCGCCTTACTGGTTTTTATGGCTTCAGCTATATTGGCCAGAGCCGTGTACATGGAACCTAAACAAGTGAGGGCTATTAGCGCGACCAGGATAATAAACCGCCAGCTTTTTATATGGTCAGCCATTTCTTTGTGCACCAAAACCTTAAATGCATCCGGCGCAGATTCCTTTTTGTTCCGTTTAAACCAATTCATCTCGGCTGATCGTTGATTGAAGATTTCGTTAGTTTTTATCATCATCACCTCCCTCAAAATATTTGTTGTAAATATCGTTTAAGCCATATTCCTTTTTCCGTAAAAAAGTTAAATCAAAGCTGGCATCTATAATCATTTTAGCCACTGAGGCACTCACATCCTGCACGCATGCTAAGGTCAACAAATCATCGTTATATTTTACTTCTGCAACTCCATCTATATTTTGGATCGAAGCCCTGAGTTTCCGTATGTTTTCGGCCCATGTTTCGTGGTTCGAACGCCACTGCACCCCGGCTTGAATTTCCACAGGGCTTTCAGAAAACAACTGGGAAGATAGGCTTTCTATATCACCAGAGGCAATCAGTTTTCCTTTCACAAACAAACCTACCCTGTCGCATATATGCTGCACCTGGTGCAAGTGGTGAGACGAGAACAATACCGTAATCCCCTGGTTTTTGCTTAAATCGCGAATTTGTTCCAATAATTCACTCATTCCCCTTGGGTCCAGCCCCAGAGTGGGTTCATCAAGAATAATCACCTGTGGTTTTTTAACCAGTACATCGGCCAATCCCAGGCGCTGTTTCATGCCTCGCGAATAAGCTCCCGCTTTTTTATCTCCTTCCTGGGCTAAACCCACCATTCCAAGTAACTCCTCCACCCTTTCTTTGGCTTGCTGATCAGGTATTTGGTTCAGCCGGGCTGTAAGCATCAGGTTTTCAAAACCCGTCATATGGTTATAAAACCCAACATCCTCGGGCAGGTAACCTACTCGCCTTTTAACCCGAATAGGTTCATGCTGGGAAGAATGCCCACAAACCTGCACACTTCCTGCCGAGGGCTGGGTCATCCCCATCATCATGCGGATTGTGGTTGATTTTCCTGCACCATTCGGCCCCAGCAACCCGAATATCTCACCCTTTTCGATTTGCAGATTCAGGTTATCGACTACGGTTGCTTGTTTATATTTTTTGGTGAGTGCTTCAATTTTAACAACAGGAACAGCCATGCTTACCTCCTTCCGTATTTACGAAACAAAAACGCGATACTCCCTAACGCAAGGAAAATCACCAGGATTCCCATCCAGCCCCAGATAGCCGGTGTTTTTACACCCATCCTAAAGGAGATCTTTTCTGTTACTTCGGGTATCTTAGCTGATATATTGCATACATAGTCGCCCGCAATGGATTTTTTTGCCGCTTTTATAGTAGCTTGTACTTTTGCGCTTTTCCCCGCAGCAATACTTTCAATTTCCGAAGGATTAAATGTAACCTCCCAACCCGAGGGTTTTGATGCGCTTAAAGCCACTTTGTTCAAAGAACCTGAGCCCGTGTTTTTTACCAGGAGTTCCACCGTTTCGGTACTTCCTGCGGTTATATTGCTGCTTAACAAACCGGTGGGCGTGGTTAACTCCATTTCGTAGGTACCTTCAATTACCACTTCCAGTTCTAAATCGGCACTACTAAAGTTATTGACCGCTTTTACGGGTATCTTATAGGTTCCGGCACTGATGCTGTGTGGGGGCTTAACCTCAATGCTGACATCTTTTGACGCATTGGGCTCAATTTCAACCGATGTAGCTTGTTTGTAATTGGGCTTAAAGGTAACACGCCAGCCACGCGGAGCAGCACTGCGCAAAGCATAAAGTTGTTTTTCCCCGGTTCGGTTTCGTAGGCTTGTTTTAAAATTAAAATCCGCTTTTGAATGGCCTTGCATATTGGCCTGTTCGGTGGTGAATTCGGTTTTGTTGCTTCCTTGCTGAGCTACATTTACCACCAGTTGCAGCTTGGCCGATCCGGCATAAACCGTTATGGGATAATTGCCTTTGTTCACCTTTAAAGGAACTTCAACCTTCAATTTGAGGGTTTGCTTATTGTCTGGTAACACGGCTATCTGCTTAATGTTGTAAGCGCCTGAATTTAAGCTATAATCCCAGCTACCGGGTATTCCCCGAACCGATAAATTGCAGAGCTGCGTTTGTTCGGAGTGATTGATGATTTTTAAATCGTAATTAATAGATTCGCCGGGCGGAACAGAAATTTTGGTGTTGGTGGTATATACTTCAACCTCTCCGGCTGCCAATATTGGCTGGTTTAACATTGTCATCATCCCGAAAACAGATAACAACAACAAAAAAGAATATTTTATTCTCATGATTACCTATCTTAAAAGTTTACAAAATGTCAAATGAACTCGTTAAAGGGTTTGGTTTGAAAAAGACAGCTTTTTATCGAAATCGTTAAGCAGTTTGCTCTTTAACCTGCATAATGTATTACCGGTAGATAATGAGCATTTAAAATACCATAAAACAAGGAGCTGCTGAAACGAGGCACAGCACCGCTATGGCGAGTTGAAACAACTCAGGGAAACGCCTTGTTTTGAAATAGTATAATTGCGTAACAGTATTTCTGATACATATGGCGGGTTTAACTAATGATTATCGACTTAATATCCCCTATCCCCACATCTATTTCCGGCTGCCGCATCCTACGGCGAAGTAGTAGATGGGGTACTTCCCCCGGCCTCAGGGCTAAGGGAAGAATCGTTTTACATATATGATGATAGAAAAATTGATTACTCCTCTAATTCTGACTTGGACACAAACAACTTGGAAAAGTTAGCATCCTTGTTTTCTTTGAATAAGCTGCCTTGGTTCTGATTTGATGTCATCGTAACCTCATCGCTTTGAACCAAAGCTTTAATCTCGGAAATAGCCATTTGTTTATCCTGAATCTGCACGGTATGGGTATACATTCCAGGGATTTCATCCGTAAAGGAAGATCCTCGCAATGAAGTAATCCTACCCAAATAATCGGCTACTTTGGCTGAATCCAATGCAACTCCGTCACACATCCATGTATCCTCGTTTTTAACCATGGTAAAAGAACTGTCTGCGAGATAGGTAAAGGTTATCTTGCTCAAATTGCTTTTATCCACTTTGAGGAGTTGCTTATTTCTAAAAGCATTTACATCGCGGTTGATGGAACTTCCCAGAAATCCCTCCACGGCATACACCTCCGTATCATCTCCCGATCTCACATAGGTGGTCATCGTACCCTGCGGCCCCCTGTAATACGGGTTTTGCTGCATCATCATGGCATTCTGATTAGCCTGACGGTACGAGAATTTTCCAATATAAATAGAGGCGAGCTCTTCACCGTTGTTCATCAGTTGAACTTTGGATGAAAGAGAATCGGTTAGCTCAAACTTCTCCCAGTTGTCCTTGCTTCGTGAAGCTAAACGAAGTGGTTTAAGCGCATTTACCTGATTGATTAATCCGGTTATCACCCCGGCATCTCCGTTATAGTTTTTGCCGTCGGCGAGCACCCTCCAGTTATCACCTTCCTTTTTTAGTTCTATCTTTTCACCGTCAAGCATTTTAGGATAAACGACAACCGTATTTACATCCCCGGTATTTACTTCGAAAAGTACGCTTTTTAAGGTATTCACCCCTTTGGATTGATCTACAAAATGAGTAATGACCACCATGGCCAGCAGCACTCCAAAAGTAATGCCTAATGTTTTAAGGTTGGATTTTCTAAACATAGCTTTCCCCCTTTCTTTTTAATCTGATCAGTTTTCTTCTTTGGTTTCTGTAAATTCCTATGCCCAGTATTATCAGGATGGGCAGCCCAAAGTTGGCCCATTTCAGTACTTGCTTGTCTGCATCGTCAATTTGATCCAGCGGGCGCATTTTAACCTGTTTTGAGCGCAGTTGAATCAAGCCTGTATCATCACTCATAAAGTCGATGGCATTAACCACAAAATTGGCGTTATCGGGTTGCACCTGTCGCATTTCCTGTCCTGAACCATTGATCGCCAAATCGCCGTCTGCCACCACCACTAATTTATTTTTATTCGTTTCAACCATAGCGGCCACGGGAAGTTTCGACATGGGGAAGTCATTTTCGTCCCATTGTCTTTCAATATTGAAATAAACCGGTGTTGGCTGGGTGGTTGATTTTTCCGAAGTAAATACCAGGGGTGTATATGTTTGAGTGCTATCGCCCGAGAAGCTAACGGTACTTCCAAATTGCAGTACCATCGTTCCCAGCCCCTCTGTTATGGGGTGTTCCGCAAAGTTTGAAAGAATGGGCAGGTAAGGGAAATTAATTGGTCTGTTAACGGTGAATATCCCCTGACGCTGCTGAACGTTTACAGAACCGCAGTTTACATCCATCACAAAATTTTCTTCCACTTTAATTCCTTTTTTCTCTAACCATTTGCCCAGGCCGGTATACTTTGAGAACCCAATCCCCTGGTTGAGTTGTGCATCCACTTTGTTTACCGAAACAAAAATATTTCCGCCTTGTGCCAGGTATTCATCCACAATGGCCAGATGTTCTTCCGGTACGGTATCCTGGGGATTTATCCATGCAATGGTTTTGTATTTGCTGAGGTTAACACTGTCGGACAACTCAACTTCTTCCGAAACATATAACACATCCAAACCTTGCGTAACCTGCATCATTTCCTGCAAGCCGGCTTCGCCATGTCCACTAATAAAACCAATGGCCGCTTTTTCCGGTACGGTCATTTTTTTGATGGCAGTCGTCAAGGCATATTCCATTTGAGCGCCGGGCTGGATAAATGGTATGGTCTCTGATTCCTCACCAATTTGAATAACTGCTCCCATATAGGCTTTCTTAGTAATAGACTGATCTTTTTCGCGTGCTTCGATCATCACTGTTTGGATTCCTGCTTCCACCGCTTTTTGTTCCATTTGCTGATCCTCATTTGGATTCACAAACTCATAAACAACTTGTCTTCCGGAAATAGAAGAATATTCCGAAAGAATATCCCTGAAATCGTTTCTTAGTTGATCGAACTGAGGTTGAAGTCCCTCCGAAAAATAAGCGGTAACGGTTACAGGCTCCGTAATCCCTTCCAATACATCCTTCGTCGTTTCGCTCAAGGTATATCGCTGATCTTCGGTAAAATCCAGGCGTAAAAAGAACCTGTTGGCCAGGATGTTAATCAACACAATAATACCCAGCGACAACAGAATATAGTATTTTAATTGACTCTTTTTAAACATAGCGCTTAGTTTAAATTTCGTTTAACCAGGGATAGTTCAGATGCCATCAATCCCAACATAATAATCGATCCGAAATAAATCAGGTTTTTACTGTCAACCACTCCTCTAATGATACTCCGATAATGGTACTGCATATCCATATAGGCCATTACCTCTCCCGCAAATCCGGAAAAGGCCCTGGATATGATGCTGAAAAGAATCTGAAAGAAGATGCCTATGATCAAGGCCAGTAAAAAGGCCACAATTTGGTTGGACGTAATACTACTGGCAAAAATACCCAGACTGATATAAGCAGCGCTCATCAACAGTAATCCTAAATATCCCGTCCATACCGAACCATGGTCGATTGGGCCAATAGATGCAATAGAGATATAATAGGGTATAGTTAACGCCAGTGTAATTACAATCAGTAGAAATGTAGAAAGAAACTTTCCTGTAACCACTTGCCAGTCCGAAACCGGTTTGGTCAGCATCAATTCTATCGTTCCTGTTTTGTATTCTTCGGCAATCTGTTTCATGGTTAGTGCCGGAATAAAAATAAACAGCGTCCAGTATGCAATCCCAAAGAATGGTTGCATAGTGGCACGGTTAATAAAAAACACATCGTTGTTTCCGTAGAGCCAGGTAAAAAATCCACTTAAACCCAGGAAAACGACAATGAGAATATAAGCCATCAGGGAATCAAAGTAACCTTTCAGCTCTCTTTTGGTGATAATCCATATTTGTTTCATGATAAATGAGTATCAAGTATTAAGACACAAGTATCAATAAAATTGATACGTAATGTATTTGTTGATTTTAATTAGTTCTCCCAATTTGCTCCAACCGTGTTGGTCGCTTCAACTGCATGGGTCGCTCCAGTCGCATGGGTTAGTTCGCGGAAGATATCTTCGAGGTTTTTCTCTTGTGGCGTAAGTTGGGTGAGATACCATCCTTTGTCGGCACAAGCCTTAAAAATAGCCCTGCACGAGGATAATCCCGGTTTGGATTCCACCTCGAAAAAGTTCTGATTGTCGTCGCCAAAAGAAATCACTTCCGTTTCAGGTAAAGCCTTTAGCACTTCATACACCTCATTAGTTGTTCCGCCTTCAACAGCCACTTTCAACACTTCGTTGCCTTGCGCTTTATGGCGAAGTTCATTTGGAGTACCGTCGGCCACAATCTTACCTTTGTTGATGATGAGCACCCTGTCACACGTGGCTTCTACCTCTGCCAAAATATGGGAACTAAGAATAACGGTTTTTTCCCGTCCGATTTCTTTTATGAGCTCGCGAATCTCAATAATCTGGTTAGGATCCAGACCTGTGGTAGGCTCGTCCAGAATAAGCACTTCCGGATCGTGAATTAGCGCCTGGGCCAGTCCAACACGCTGGCGGTACCCTTTGGAGAGTTCTCCGATTTTTTTGTGCTTCTCATCATTTAAACCGCATTTGGCCACCATTTCCTTTACCCGTATATCCAGATTGGCCTTGGAAACGCCCTGTAGCTCACCAATAAACCGCAGGTAATCTATAATAGGCATGTCCAGATAAAGTGGATTGTTCTCAGGTAAATAACCAATGTTCTTCTTTACCTCATCCGGTTTTTCAAGTACCGAGTTTCCACCAACCGTAATATCTCCATGGTTTGGAGAAATAAAACAGGTGATGGCTTTCATGGTAGTTGTTTTACCTGCGCCATTTGGTCCAAGAAAACCCAGGATTTCGCCGGTCCTCACTTCAAACGAGAGATCGTCCAAAGCTTTTTGCGGACCATACGTTTTGGTAATTCCTTTAACGTGTATGTCCATTTTTTATCGTATTGTATGTGTTTGATAGCGATATTAAAGCGACACCAAAAATAAAAAATGGGAAAAAAACTGAAAAAAGGGAGAAGAGGTTTAACTATTTTTTAACTCCAATTATGTTTAGCATAAACATCCGCGGGGTCGTATTCCGATATCCTGGGTATGTATAATAAAACTGATCTAGAATGAAAAAACAATAAGAAATATAAAAGTGAATAATATTCGTTAATTTTATTATACTGCTGAATACAGGGAGATCATGAGACGTTCGATGAGGATGATCATGTAATCAGTAAGTGGTTATTGATGCTAGAAACAGCACATATTTATGATTTGTATCTTCGAATAAATTCATTAGCTAACAAACATAAAACCAGGTTTAAAATACTCAAGATGAATATACTTAAAATATTATTAGTGTTTTCTGTAGCTCTGGTAATTGCCAACTGCAAACAGAAAACCGATAAAGGCACAAGTGAACAAGCGACTAACCCGGATATCAACCTGGAAATTCCCGGAAGTGTTCGGCTTTTTGACGGTAAAGGGCTAACCAACTGGGATATCACCAATTTTGGGCCCCAGGGCGAAGTTTATATATCAGGTGGAAAAATAGTTTTGGGAATGGGTGATGGTTGCACCGGTATTACCTGGAAAAACGACTTTCCTAAGGTTAATTACGAGGTAAGTTTGGAGGCGATCCGCATTGCCGGGAACGATTTCTTTTGTGGGTTGACATTCCCTGTTAACGATGATTTTTGCTCGTTTATTGTAGGAGGATGGGCGGGTGTGGTATTAGGACTCAGTACCATAGATGGATTAGATGGATCCGAAAACGAAACCACCTCGATGATGACCTTCAACACGAATGAGTGGTATAAAATCAGACTCAAAGTAACTTCAGAAAAAATTGAGGCCTGGATTAACGGGAGTAAGGCTATTGACTTTGCCTACGAAGGAAGACAATTGGGTATACGCCCCGAGGTACGGTTATCCTGTCCTTTTGGTATCACCACCTGGAAAACCACAGGTGCCATTAGAAATATCTATTTGAAGGAGTTGTAAACCATTCCGGGCGGGACTCCGAGTCGCGCCCGGAGTGGTTTAACCAGATAAAATACTTGCATCCAGGACTAAAATTGCTTAATTTGAAAGGTGTTCTTTAAATATTTAATCATGGATTTCCAAACCGGACACCTTTATCACATTTACAATCAAAGTAACAACAAGAATAATATTTTCTTTAACCAGGATAATTACCTGTTCTTTTTAAAAAAGATAGCCACAAATATTTTACCTTTTTGCGATATTTTAGCCTGGTGTTTAATGCCTAATCATTTTCACTTGATGGTGTTGGTGAATAGCTTAGAAGCCAAGTTTGCTTATTATACTCCGGGAGCGACTAGTAATTCGAAGTGTGATTCTACTACTCCGGGCGCGACTCGCAGTCGCACTCGGAGTGAAAAAACAAGGACTGATACCCTGCAGAAATCATTGGGTATAATGCTGGCATCGTACACCCGAGCGTCAACAAAAAGAAAAAACTTAGCGGTAGTTTGTTCCGACAAGAAACAAAAGCGGAGTGCATTACTTGCTCGGATGGTGTTACTCCATCTTTTTTTAATACTAAAAACGGTACAATCTTTCTCTCTGAAACACCCGAGCGTCAATATCCTCAAATATGTTATAATTATATTTTGAATAACCCCGTTAAGTGCAAGGTTGGTATCAAAAGCAAGCGATTGGGAATTTTCTTCCGCAAAGGATGTTACCGGTTTAAGAAATGGAAAGCTAATAAACAAGAGGGTGATTGAAGAGTATGGCATGGTATTTACTCCTTAACCAACTCCGGGTGCTATTCGAAATTCAATGTGTGCTACTCCAAGTGCGACTGCAAGTCTCGCCCGGAGGTTTCAATGAGGACTTTGACAGTTACACTGATTATGATGATTTGTCTGATTGTCCTATTGCTGATTTAGATGTTTATGTTGTTGCTGTTTCTACTACTTGATTGCTTCGTATTTTCCTGTTCCGTCTTTTAGTGCGAATTCTATGATCTCTGTTATTTCTGAGTTTTCTACTATTGATAATCTTAAGTAGTAGTCGTCTAGTAGGTTTGCTGTTATGTTTACTGCTGTGTCGTTTGGGTTTACCCTGTCGCATTTGTTGTTTCGTAGCTAAGTTGTCCTGTGTCTCCTGTGAATTTTGCTAGTTTCAAAGTGTCTCCGTTGAGTAGGAGTGCTCCTCTGAAGCTTGCTGGTGTTTTTCCGCTTCTGCTGCTGGTTGCATCTAAGTTTACTTTTTTTTGATAGTTGTTCAACATCTCAAAATCGAAGGTATTCTGCGCCTCGGTATCAACACTTTTAATGTATTCCTGGCTTTGGTATATTCCATTGGGGTCGCTTAATTTAAAAAGATAGCTTCTTAAGTCTATTTGAGCATCTTTTAAAGCGCTTGAGATATGGGTATTCTCTGAGGTAGTATTAGGTGATAATAATAGCTTAACGCCACTTTTATCCCCAACTTTAAGAATAGCCACCAGTCCCTCAATACCAGTTAAATTAAACTCGGCACGGTAAATATGCTTACCCATGGTCATAAATTTGCTTTGCAACAAAAGCCTACCATCAATAGAAAACAAGCTCGCATTTTTTACCGGTTTAAATGAAAAAAACTCTGCTATTATAGTAGTACCATTATGTATTATTTTTAGCATGGGTTCCTTCATACCCGTTTCTTCGATTACGGTTACGATATTGGCGATATAATAGTACCCGTTGGCATCAGTATTTGTGGAATGGGTATATATTGGGTCGTCCTGCGGTGCTAATTCAAGCTCTATATTTTCTATTCCCTGCCCGTTAGTATTTCGTACATAGCCCTCTATGCTTTGAGCAGTAGCTACGGCCGAAGTCAAAGTAAAAACAACAGGTACCAAGACTGATCGAACAAGAATTTTTATACAACTGAGTTTAGCTCTTTTTTTAAGTTTGGGTTTTGTGTTATACACAGAAACATTTTGCCGACGATTATTTAATACAAAACCAGTATCTTCTATATGTTCCCGAAGAACGTATTTTTTACTTATTTCGAATTCAACGGTTTGTTGGTATAACTTTAACGCTTCGTTTTTATAACCTGTTTTATGTAACAAACAGGCCTTTTCCATCAAGTATACCGTATATTCTGTCCAGTTCAACAGTGCATTATCATTGCTATAAAAAGCTTGCTTGTAATCACCTCTATCAATATAACATACATATTTATTCAAGTTTTGCTTGGGCTTAGCGTAATTAAAAGTTGGCTGAATACCTATGTATTGTAATTTGTACAGTACGATTTAAACAATGAAGTATGCATGAGATGGTTATTGGTTTTGCTTTTAAATTATGAAAAAACCAGCACATATTCAAGTTGTTTATGCTTAACTACTCCGAGTGCGACTACGAGTCGCGCCCGGAGTGGCACTCGGCAAGGTTAATACAGCATCCCCAAATGCCATAATGGAACCGTATTGCCAAAACCAATTTCTATATCGTCTTTTACAATATATCCGTTTTCTAATTCCTTAATCTGCTTCTGCTTTTTATTTTTACCACCTACCTCAAACGTAATCTCTCCGATTAAAAAGTCGGCAATTGGTGAAGCACAAACTGTATAATTCAACTTGGTTTGATTAAAGAAGAATGCCTCCCTTATATTACCTATATTAGGTGTATCTTCTGCAAGGTTATAAACCAGGTTGGTGTTCTCAAGATATATGTTACTTACCTTACCTAACGACCTTATATCTCCTTTAGAATTCCTCAACTGTGCTACCATGCCTGCTTCTTCAATGTACATGCAATAGTCGGCAATATTATTTCTACTGGCCGATAACATGGTAGCAATGCTACTGAAATTAGGCTTAAAAGGTGTACTCTTAGAAATTATGGCCATTAGTTGTTTTAACTTGCGCCCGGTCGACACATTCATTTCGGCATATAATGGAATGTCAGATTCTAATGTTTGATTAACTATTTGCCTCAACCTCCATTCAAAATCGTCTTCAAGAGCAAAAGGGTAATAACCTTGTTTTAAATAATTTTTGAAATGGCGTAAAGGATGCTCCAATCCGGGAATATCTATTTGATGTTCAATAATATTTTTTAAAGTAAAGGTTTCCAATTTTATATTATGAAACAAATGCAAATACTCCCTAAAAGATAAGCCCTGTAGGTTATACATTACAGCTCGACGGCTTAAATCGGTAACACCTTTCTTTATATCTAAAACTGAAGAGCCTGAAAACACAACTTTTAATCCCGGATAATAATCATACAAAAGTTTGAGCTCTTTTGACCAATCTTTATATTTTTGAATTTCATCAATAAAAAGATATTTCCCTCCTTGCTTTACAAATAAGTCGGCGAGGTCTAGGATTGTATTATCAGAAAAATAAAAGTCTTCAGCTGTAACATACAATGTTTCTTTTAAATCTAAATTGTTCTTTGTATACTGAATAATCAAAGTAGTTTTGCCAACTCCACGAGGGCCAATTAAGCCAAGCATTCTGTTGTTCCAGTTAATCTTGGAATATAGGTATCTGTAAAATTGCGTATCCGTATCTTTCAGTAATTTATAAAAATACTCAAATAACTTATCCCTAATTTGCTGTTTCCTACAAAGATATAAATGCACTTAAATAATGCAATAATTATCGCTTTGTAGCAGTGCATAATTAATTTATACTCCAGGCGCGACTTGGAGTCGCACTCGAAGTCTATTCCTTATTCTTTGAATCGATAATAATGGTTACAGGGCCATCATTGATTAGCGAAACTTGCATATGAGCGCCAAATTCGCCCGTTTGTACCTTCTTACTTAGTACTTGCTCCATACAACTAACAAAAGCCTCGTATAAGGGCACAGAAACGTCAGGTTTGGCCGCATCGATATAAGATGGCCGGTTTCCTTTTTTGGTTTTGGCATGTAGGGTGAATTGGCTGACTACTATCATTTCCCCATCTACATCCAAAAGCGATTTGTTCATCACATCATTTTCATCCGGGAAAATTCTTAGATTGGCAATTTTGTTGCAGAGCCATTCAATATCGTTATTGTCATCGTCGTTTACGATTCCCAATAAAACTAAAAGTCCATTTTTTATCTTACTTTTTATATTATTATTTATATTCACTGATGCTTCAGATACTCTTTGAATTACTACTCGCATTTTTTGTTAAATTGAAATATATTACAATATTTATATATTCATATTTACAACTTTATATTTTTAGATATAAACATTTGTACGATAATTTTTGTTGTATTGGGTAAAAATAGAATAAATTGCCATAAATTTCTCTAGATGGTCTGTTTTTAAAAAAAATGTTTTTACTATACAAAAAACATACTAAACACTGATTTATTGCTTATTACAAGTCATAAAACATTCATATAAACAACTTTTAAGCCCTTGAGAATTCGATAAAATTATTTTCCTTATAAACGATACAGCTATATGCGCATAATATTGAGTCAAAAAACCGATCCTTTTCAAAATTTAGCCACAGAAGAATATTTGCTTAAAAATTTTAGTGAAGACATTTTTTTCCTTTACATAAATTCAAAATCCATTATCGTAGGAAAACATCAAAACGCGCTTGCCGAAGTTAATTTTAAGTTCGTTACTGAAAATGAAATTCCGGTGGTCAGAAGATTAAGTGGAGGTGGAACCGTTTTTCATGATCCCGGAAATATCAATTTTTGTTTTATTACATCCGGCGTAAAAGGAGAGTTGGTCAACTTTAAAAAATACACCACACCAATTGTTGAGTTTTTAAAATCAATTGGCGTAGATGCACACTTTGGTGGAAGAAACGATATTTTAATTGAAGGTTGTAAAATTAGTGGTAATGCTTGCCATGTTTTTAAAAACAAGGTTATGCACCATGGTACACTTTTATTCAACAGTCAACTAGGTTCCCTTACACAATCATTAAAAAACGATCCACTAAAATTTAAAGATAAAGCCGTTAAATCGGTCAGAAGTAAAGTAACCAATATTCATGATCATTTAGGTCAACCAAGAGATGTAGATGTATTTGTCCGGGAACTATCGGAATATATAATCCTAAATTACAATTGCGATGCCTATACACTGACAGAAAGAGATAATGAAAAGATAAATGAGTTAGTAGAAACTAAGTTTAACACCTGGGAATGGAACTTTGGCTATAGTCCAAAATTTGAGCTTAAAAAACGGTTGAAGTCTGAATCGGGCAAACGGTTCGAGATTATACTTCATGTTAACAAGGGCAACATAACAGAAGTAGCTATTAGAACCAATGCAATTGATTTGGATAAAGTAAAACAGCTCAAGAATTCTCTTGCTAATTGTATACATGAAATAAGCCACATTACCACTAATACCAATGAGGTATTTAAGAATTGGCAAGAGCTAAGGCAGCAAGAATTAATTGAGGCGTTGTTTTAAGCCAATAAACCAACGTTAATTTGCCAGTTGAACATTTATAAGATGTAAATATTCAACTGGTGAGTATTATGGCTGTTCGGTCCGAGCGGTAAAATACTCCCAAACAACTTTGGCTTTTGCTTTGCCAATGGATTGTTCAATTTCTTCCAGATTCAGTTTTTTAATTTGCTCCACCGATTTAAACTCTGACAGCAGTTTTTGAGCGGTTTTCGCCCCTATCCCTTTGATATGATCCAACTCAGACTTTACAAAGTCCCTGGAGCGCTGATTACGGTGAAACGTAATACCAAAGCGGTGCGCTTCGTTACGGGCATGTTGAATTATTTTTAAGGTTTCCGAGTTTTTATCGAGATACAAAGGTACCGGATCACCGGGAAAAAATATCTCTTCCAACCGTTTTGCAATACCTATTACGGCCACTTTATCGTCTATTTCGAGTCTACGTAGAATCTTTATGGCTGCTCCCAGCTGCCCTTTACCCCCATCGATGATTACCAGGTTTGGCAAGGATTCGTTTTCATTAATTAAACGTGTATATCTACGTTCGATAATCTCCTCCATACTGGCAAAATCATCGGGGCCAACGACTGTTTTTACGTTATAATGGCGATAGTCCTTTTTGCTCGGCTTGGAATTTTTAAAAACCACACAGGCCGCCACAGGAAAGTTTCCTTGAATATTGGAGTTATCGAAACACTCAATATGCTTTGGCTGTTCCTTTAACCTTAAATCCTTTTGCATGGTGTTCAGGATGCGATCCTCACGAGTTTCTTTTTTTCGTATGGACTGCTGTTTGAGTTTTTCTAGGCGATAGTACTTTACGTTTCTTTCAGACAGTTCCAACAACTTCTTCTTCTCTCCTTTTTGAGGTATGATGAATTTTACTGTCTCGAACACAGTATCGGGTTTGATTGGAACAATAATTTCACGCGATGTACTATGCAATCTTTCCCTTATTTCTGTTATGGCCAGGGACAGAAGTTCGGGTATTGACTCATTTAATTTCTTTTTCAGTTCAATGGTATGCGCTTGAATAATGGCACCATTTACCACTTTCAGGAAATTAACATAGCCCGATTCTTCATCTTCAATAATGGAATAAACATCTACATTATTGATACTGGAACTTACTACTGTTGATTTACTCTGATAGGTATCTAACTGTTTTATTTTTTGTTTAACCTCTTCCGCTTCCTCAAACTTAAATTCCGCTGCAAATTGAAGCATCAATTCCTTTAGGTATCTAATCACAGAATTTATATTTCCACGCAATATATTTTTTATTGCCTCAATATTTTCCCTGTATTTCTCTTCCTTATATTCTCCCACACATGGTCCTTTACAATTGCCCAAATGATATTCGAGACATACCTTGTATTTACCTTCAGAAATTTTTTCCGGGGCTAAATTAAGCTTACAGTTGCGTAAAGGATAAGTAGATTTAAAAAGGTCGAGTAAGGTACGAACCATACCAACGGACGTATACGGACCAAAATAGAGGCTCCCATCCTTGATTATATGCCTAGTGGAGAATACACGGGGATAGGGTTCGTTCTTCACCACAATCCAAGGAAAGGATTTATCATCTTTTAAAAGTACATTATACCTGGGCTGATATTTTTTAATAAGGTTATTTTCGAGCAGTAAAGCATCCTCCTCCGAATTGACCACAATATGCTCAATGTTGGCAATATTTCTTATTAAAAGGGCAGTCTTACCATTGTCAGGTTTGCCCACAAAATAAGACGAAACCCTTTTTTTTAAGTTCTTGGCTTTACCTACATAGATAATTTTACCCTCCTTATTATAGTATTGGTATACGCCGGGGTTGGAAGGTAAAACCGCAATTTTTTCTTTGATGAACTCTATTTTTGGATTAATAGATTTATCCATTAGGCATATAAATTAGTAAAAGAAAAGGTATTTACATCAAACAATCCCTTATCCCCAATCTTAATTTTTGGTATCACCAATAGACTCATAAACGATAAAGTCATAAATGGTGCACCCAAAGTAGAACCCATTTTTTGGGCTTTGGTATTTAAACTTTGATATTTCTCGGCCACTTCCCTACCCGATTTGCCTGTCATTAATCCTGCTACTTCCAAAGGCAGACAATCCTTTTCTTCATTTAAAGCATACCCCATTCCTCCTTTGTGAGCGATAATTTCGTTCAGCGCATTTACAATATCCTTGTCTGATATACCAACAGCAATTAAATTATGACTATCATGAGCCACGCTGCAAGCTATGGCACCTTTTTTTAGACCTATGTTTTTAATGAATCCAACAACAGGCGGTGCAGCTTTATAGCGATTTAATACCACAATTTTAAGTATATCTTCATCTATATCGGATTCAATATAACCCGATGTATTGGTCGGAGTCCATATCAGTTCATCCGTAAACAGGTCTCCGTCCATAGCTTTTATGACCCGAATATTACAATCTTTTTTATATTCCACCTTAATCTCGTTCACTGATATTGGCGAAATATTAAAGTTATTGATAGCTTTTGAAGCAGGAACATCGAACAACAATTGCTCGTTTGCATACACCTGTTTTCCGTTTATATAAGTTTCCTGTACCTTAAAATCAGATAAGTTATCCACCACGATCAAATCCGCAGGATCACCTTCACGTAACAAACCGACCGGTAAATTATAGTGCTCCACCGGTTTTAATATGGCAGCCCGTAATAAGTCAAAAATATCAATACCCAGCGATATACCCAGGCGAATAATCTTATCGATATGCCCTTTGTGGATGAGTTCATCGGGATGGGAATCGTCGGTACAGAGCATGATATGATCGGGATGGCTTTTAAAAAGTGGAGCCAGCACATGAAAGTTTTTTGCGGCACTTCCTTCCCTAATTTGAACAGTTACTCCTTGGTCTATCTTTTGAATGGCCTCTTCCACGGACACACATTCATGGTCGGAAGTAATACCAGCATCCGTATATTTTTTCAGATCCTCGCCCATCAGTCCGGGTGCATGACCATCTATTTTCTTTCGGTATTTATGTGCCGCATCTATCTTGTTCCACACCTCTTGGTCTTTATAAATCACACCAGGGAAATTCATCATTTCCGAAAGAAACCAGATATCCTCCCGTTGCAACAACCCCTCAACTTCGTCCGATCCGATGGCTGCTCCGCTGGTTTCAAATGATGTGGCGGGTACGCACGAAGGCGCTCCAAAGAAACATTTTAAAGGCGTATTGTTGGAATCCCGGATCATATAATCCACGCCTTTTACCCCCATTACGTTGGCAATTTCGTGTGGATCCGATACCACCGCCACCGTTCCACGTGGAACAACCAACTTCGAAAATTGGCTCGGCGTCAGCATCGAACTTTCAATATGCACATGACTATCCACTAGTCCTGGCAATATATATTGACTAAATTCCTCTCCTACCTTTTCGATGTTTTCAACCTGACCATTTTTTAGTGTGATTATCCCATTAAATATTTCTCTATTTATTATATCTACGATCCTACCTTTCAAGTGCATATTTTAATATTTTTGTTCCACGTGGAACAATGTTACCTCCCCATTAAAACTAAAAGGACATTGATATCACTCGGGCTTACACCTGAAATCCTGCTAGCCTGTCCTATTGTTTTTGGATCTATTTTTGATAGTTTTTGGCGTGCTTCAGTCGAGATACTTTTTAGCTTTTCATACTCGAACCTGCCTTGTATATCCAAATTTTCTAATCTGGATAATTTATCTGCCATTAATTTTTCACGATTAATATACCCCTGATACTTAATAAATATTTCTGCAGACTCTATGATTTCCTCTCGCCTGGTTTCAGGAATATCCTCACAATGCTTTTTGAACGGTTCTATTGCCTCTATAAGTTCGAATATTTTAACTTGCGGACGAAGGAGTATATCCTTTAATTTGACCGCTTGTTTTAGAACGGATGTACCTACAGATTCCAAATATCCATTTATGAACATAGGTTTGATACTAAACTTTTCCACAAAGTCAATGATCGAATTTCTACACTTAAGTTTTTCTTCCAACAAATCGACTCTATATTTTTGGGCTAGCCCAATATCAAAACTCTTTTTTGTCAATCGTATGTCCGCATCATCCTGTCTTAATAAAATTCTATATTCCGCTCTCGAAGTAAACATACGGTATGGCTCATCCACTCCCTTTGTTACCAGGTCATCAATTAAAACACCTATGTAAGCCTCGTCTCTACCCAACACAAACTCATCTTGATTATTTAACTTAAGATGTGCGTTTATACCTGCCATCAGTCCTTGTGCTCCCGCTTCTTCATATCCCGTTGTACCATTAATTTGCCCGGCAAAATACAGATTGGATACGAGTTTTGTTTCAAGAGTGTGCTTCAATTGGGTAGGGTCAAAAAAATCATATTCAATGGCATATCCGGGACGGAATATTTTCGCGTTTTCCAATCCGGGTATATTCTTCATCGCATCTAATTGAACCTCTAGCGGCAATGAGCTACTAAATCCATTCAAATAATATTCGATTGTGGTTTCCCCTTCAGGTTCAAGATGCAATTGGTGTTTATCTTTATCGGCAAAAGTAACAATCTTGGTTTCTATACTTGGGCAATAACGAGGGCCAATACTTTGAATGGTACCGTCGTACAAAGGAGATTTATCCAAACCAGATCTTAATTCATCATGTACGACTTCATTGGTGTAGGTAAGCCAGCAACTTTTTTGCTTCAGCTTTGATTTTTCCTCCGGTAGATATGAGAATTTATAAAATGTTTCGTCCCCCCCTTGCTCCTCACACTTTGAAAAATCAATGGTTCTTCCATCTATTCTTACCGGCGTACCGGTTTTCATCCTATCCGTAACAAAACCGAAATCACTCATTTTTTTTGTCAAGCCATAAGAACTGGGTTCGCTAATTCTTCCTCCTTCCATTTGCACCTGTCCAATATGCATGAGTCCATTCAAAAAGGTACCGTTGGTAAGAATTAATGACTTACACGTAAACTCTACACCCAATTTGGTTATTACAGATTTAACACGATTACCATCGAAATTAACATCTACCACCGTATCCTGCCAAAAAGAAAGATTATCCGTTTGTTCTAAAATAGAACGCCATTGCGCAGAAAAAACCATTCTATCACATTGCGCTCTCGGGCTCCACATGGCAGGTCCCTTCGACCTATTTAATAATCTGAATTGAATCGACGACCTATCGGTAACTATCCCCGCATAACCACCCAAAGCATCAATTTCGCGCACAATTTGTCCTTTGGCAATTCCGCCAATAGCAGGATTACAGCTCATTTGGGCTATCTTGTTCATATCCATTGTTATTAACAATGTTTTAGAACCTAAATTGGCAGCAGCAGCGGCAGCCTCACTACCGGCATGTCCGGCCCCGACTACAATTATATCGTAATTAAAATCCATATCTATTTAATAAAGATGCAAAGGTACATGCATCCAAGAATTTACACTAAAAAAACAGCAAAATTATAAAATTGTTTCAAGAAGTTCTAATGCCTTGTCCTCCAGTTTATGCATTTCGGCATCTCGCTCTGGTGTATTATCCTTAAAACCCAGTAAATGAAGTATTCCGTGAATGATCACACGGTTCAATTCTTTTGTGAAAGTAGTATTGTAGTCGGTAGCATTTGAACGTACCGTATCTATGCTAATTAAAATATCGCCACTAATTACATTGCCCTCGCAATAATCGAATGTGATGATATCGGTATAATAATCGTGATTCAAGTATTCACGATTCACTTTTAAAATATATTCGTCAGAGCAAAAAAGAAAAGATATCTCCTTGGAGATACCCCTATATTTTTTAATGATAGCGTTAATCCATTTTGTTAATATCTCCGTATCCAAACGCAACTCGGATACATCTTCATAGTCGAAAGTAATCACTTACAAATTAAAGGTTAACTTAACCTTACTTCCGTCGTCTTCGAAGTCAATCTCATCAGCTAAGTGGTTCATTAAAAAAATTCCCCTTCCATGTGTTTTCTCGACATTTTCAGGTAAAGTCGGATCCGGAACTTTCGTGTAATCAAATCCATTTCCTTCATCCCTTATAACAACCTGTATATCCTTGTCCGATATCTGATACTCCAATTCTACGTTTTTAGACGAATCCAGCTTGTTGCCGTGAACAATTGCATTGTTAACACCTTCAACAACAGCCAGTAACAACTTTCCGTATACATCCGACTGTATATCGTATTGACTTGAAATATCATCGACCAATTTTTCGATCAAACTAATATTTTTGATGTCAGAACTTATAACGACTTTTTCCACAGTTAAATCCATTTATCTCTTAGTAATTTACATTTACTTTATACTATAAATTACACAAATAGTTACTCAAATGTAAATATTTTTACTTTAATAATAAAGTTCTATTTCTGCAACCATTCCAAGGGATTGATTTTTTTACTCTCCTCCCATATCTCAAAATGTAATATACCATTCTTATCATTAGTATCCGCAAAAATTTGACCGATGCTTTCATTACTTTTAACAACTTGTCCATTTTTTACATCTACCTTTGCCAGATTGGCATAAACCGTGAGATATTTACCATGGCGTATAATCACCGCTTTATTATACCCTGGGATAGCAATAACGCGGCTTACAGTGCCCTCGTAAACGCTTTTAACACTGTTTTCTTTTGAGGCTGTAATATCAATACCATTGTTCTTTACTTTTACTCCCTTTAAAACGGCGTGATTATGTTCACCAAATCGGCTTGTGACAATTCCGTGTAACACAGGCCACCTTAATTTGCCCTTGGCACTTTTAAAATTTGAAAAAGCATAATTTGAAACCGACGAGGCTTCTCGAATTAATTTTTCGATACTTGCCTGCAATTTATCGGCTGCTTTTTGTTTTGTTTCAATTTCGCGACGTAACCAATTTTCATCTTTTTTTAAATCTGCTATATATTCTTCTTTTTTTGAAACAGTAATTTTCAAGTTTTCCATCTCATTTACCAATGCGGTATAGCTCCTTTGTTTCTGTTCCAGAATTAATTCATTTTGTTTAACAATGCTATCGTGCTTCGATTTAGTATCCAATAAAGCCAGACCTTGTTTTTTACGGTAGGACGCATATTGCTTCATAAGATGAAACCTTCTGTATGCCTCTGAAAAAGATTTTGCACTGAAAACCAACATGAACTCGTTATAATTAGAACCAAGTTGCTTGTGTGCCGCCAATATCAATTTTTTATAACCGTTTCTTAAGCTTTCTATTTCCTGTTCCAATGAATGAACTACCTCCCTGTTTATTGCTATCTGCTCATTTATCGCGTCTATCTCCTTCCGGTAGGACGTAATAACCTCGTTTTGCGCATTGATTTGCGCATTAACCAACTTTAGTTCACTCAAATAACTTTTACGTGTATTTCCCTTCTTTATCAATAAATTTTTGGCATTACTGATATCCTTTTCATACTGCTCCCTTTGGTTTTTAAGAGATTCAATATTATTATTTTGCGCACAAACACAAGCAGTAAATACGAACAACAGCAGCGTAATTTTACAACTCTTTTGATTGATAACTCGCAGGTATTTTGAAATGAAGGCTACCACCATCGTTTATTTCTAAATAATTTACTTTTAAATCAACATGAAAAAACTGAGCACCTTGCACAGCTTTTATCTCAATTTTTTCAGGAAACAATATATTATCGAAAGTTTTAAAATATTTATAATCCACATTAACAGATTGATTTGATGCAAAATCCTTGATAAATACGCTAAAAATCCGATATAACTCGGGATAGATATCTATTTCGTGGACAATAATATTATTTTTACTTCTTCTGCTTAATCTTCCCAGTTTTTTGTCTTTTAACGACTTAAAAGAATAATATTTGTCGTTTACATGATGTTTATATTTTTTAAGACCATCAAAATAATCCTCCTCACTTGGATACAAAAACAAAGAATTGCTTAAAATGGCTTGCAGCGCATTAAAATCCAGATCGAGACCGTATTTTTCGTTAAAATAATTATATCCGGTTAATAAAGCGACTTTATTATGTTTGTCTAAAATAATTACTTCAGACTTTGTAAGTTTTGCTCTAACCAATTCAATACCCATTAAAGCGTATATCGAGACAATAATCTGACTATCCTTTTGAATAACAAAACTACCCTTGAAAGATTTCTTATTGTTACCGTCATTATAACTGAACTGTACCTTTTTCAAATATAATTTATCAAAATATAGCTGATTATCTTTCAGTTGATTACGTAATTTCGCATCCGTAATATTCGAAACCTCTCCCACGGTTATCTTCTCCGTAGTTTTACAACTAGTAATGAAGATAATACCTACAACAATACCTAAAATCCTATTCCTCCACATATTCCTTTAACTCAATCTTCCTTTTTAACACTTCAGACTTATTTCCCATCTCTAGCGACTTTTTCCATTGAACAATAGCTTCATTTACTTTATTATTCATGAATAAAATATCGCCATAATGTTCTACAATCACCTCACTACTATCACCCCCATTATCCATAGCTCTTTCAATGATATATTTAGCTTCGAAAAATCTACCTCTTTTAAACAACACCCAAGCATAAGTATCCAGGTACGTAGCATTACCCGATTCGAGCTCAATACACCTGGAAATCATTTTCTCGGCCTTTTCCAATTCTTTATTCTCAACCGATAAATAATAACTGTAATTATTTAAAACAACCACATTATTTTCATCAATTTTAAGCGCGTTTTCGTAGTGTTTAAAAGCTTCATTCGGTTTACCCAAACTATGTTCTACATCCCCAAGATAAGCATGGAACTGTCCTTTTAAAGCAGCATTTTCTCCGACAAACTTTAATCCGTTTAACAGTTTTTCCCTTGCATTGTGATATTCTTCTTTCTGCATAGCGCCCATAGCGTAAAAAAGATTAAACAAAGGTACCTCCGGGAATATAACTAATACTTCCCTCGCATCTTCATATAAATCGTCAAACTTAGCCAGATCTATTTCCAAGAAAAACATGTCCTGCCAGACCGAAGGATTACTTTTATCAATACTTAACGCTTTTTTATATTCAACTAATGCGGCCTTCTTCTTATTGTTGTTTTGCAGATAATTGGCATAGTAAATATAACTTCTGGCATCATCGTTATGCACATCGGTAAGCTTATTAAACAGACCTATAACCACCGTAGTATCGTTGTATTCTTTAAAATCCTTCCCCATTAACAATGGCAACAATTGCTGAAACTTAACTTCCAGGGCCAAATCTTCATCTTCTAAGGCTTTTCCAAAATAATTAAAAAAAGAAATCGTATCCGCCTGTTGTAATTTAACATTCGCCAAAGAAAAGAATCCCATACCATTACCCGCATCGACCTCTAATATTTTGTTATAACTTTGCTCCGCTTTTGAGTAGTTTTTGTTATACATGTATAAATCACCGAGAAAACCATAATATCTTGGTTCATAAGGATTTTCGTCTATCAACCTATTAATTTCTTTTAAAGCCATACCCTCTTTGCCCATCTCCAGATAAATCTTTTCCTTCTCCGTAGATATTGCTTCGTTAATGCCAATACTATTTTGCAGTTTGTTGTAGGCATCAATGGCGTTTTGAAACTGTTTATTATTTTGATACAGCTGCGCCAATATATAGGTAAATTCATCACTATCAGGGAATCTCTCCACCAGCTTTTCGTACGTTGCAATCGCTTTCGGGATTTCTTTATTCTGTTGATACAAATCGCCCAATAATATTTGATACCATTTATTGTTAGGCGATAGTCGTACAGAATTGCTTAAAAGATCCTGAGCCGCCTTGTAATTTTTGGCAGCAATGGCAATATTGGCCAATTCAAAATAACAGGTTGCACTGAGCGAATCAATTTTTAAACATTCCACAAAATAGTTTTTTGCCTTATTCAGATCCCCATTCATCTTCAGTCGCTGACCCTCGTAAAAGAAATAATCGAATTTCCGTTTGTTTTGCGCACTTAACACAGACCCTTTGGTGCTTGTAACCAGTTCTACCGTGCCCGCTTCTTTTACACTTTTACATCCAACTATACCGATAATCAGAACCAAAAGCAAGTATAAATTTCTCATCTAATTAAACTCTATTTCCGAATAAATAATACTTCTATTTTTTGCCGGTATGGCCAAAGCCACCAGCACCCCGCACCGACTGCTCCAGTTCATCCACCAAAACAAACTTAACAGATTCATGCTTCGCCACCACCATCTGGCAAATTCTTTCACCATTTTTTACCACAAAATCATCGTTTGACAGGTTCACCAGAATCACTTTTATCTCACCTCTGTAATCTGCATCAATTGTACCCGGGCTGTTTAAAACCGATATTCCATACTTATAAGCCAATCCACTACGTGGCCTAATTTGTGCTTCATATCCTTCCGGCAATTCAATAAACAAACCAGTGGGCACTAAAACACGCTGTAATGGTTTTAGAATAATATCGTCCTTTAAATTTGCTCTTAAATCAACACCGGCTGATAGTTCCGTTGCGTGCGCAGGAAGTTCGTTTGTGCTTTTATTTATTAATTTAACTTTTAATGCCATAATCTTATACCAGCTACTTTTTAAACTCTTTAAAATAAACAAGCCCTAAAAATACAATTATTAAGCCAATCCGCGTTACATAGTTTGAAATATCGTACCATAACCCGAAAGGTTTTGTGATATAACCACTTAGTACCGGGATCAAGTATACTCCTAAAACATAAATGATAGCTACCACAACCACATAATGAATTATGGTTAACCAATCGTAACGAATATCAGAATTTCTATTACCCCAGAAAATGCTTAGACCAACCATTACAGCGAAACAAACAAGACCACCAATGGCTGCACCAACATACCCTATTAATGGTATTAAAACCAAATTTAACGTTATGGTGATGATGCTTCCAACAATACCCATATAAGCACCGTAAACAGTTTTGTCTGTTACTTTATACCATACTGACAAAGTAAAATAAACACCGCTTAAAAGTTGTGCTATCAAAACAATAGGTATTACAACATTTCCCTGCTTATATTCTTCGGTTAAAACCACGTTTATGATATCCATAAAAAACGTAACGCCAAGGAAAATAAGTAGACCGAACAACGTAAAAAACTTTAAAATGGTGGCATACATTTTAGGGCTTTTGTTCTCCGCATGATTTTTAAAAAAAAAGGGTTCAAAAGCCAATCGAAACGATTGCGTAAACATGGCCATTAAAACCCCAATTTTAAAATTGGCACCATAAATAGCTAATTGTCTCAAACCTTCATCTCCACCAATGAGTTCAGGAATTAAAATTTTATCTATTTGAATATTGATCATTCCTGTTATTCCTACTATTAAAATAGGAAATGAATATTTGTACATATTCCATAGTAAATGATAATCAAATTTACCCAGACTTTTAAAAACATCCGGTAGAAGGATTACCAAAATAGAAAATGAAGCGATTAAATTAGACAATAGTACGTAAAGTGCTTGATTATCCGCAAGTGCATACCAATCAATTAACCTAAAATAATTGGAACCGTAGTTTTGCGGACACCAATACAAAAAATAAAGGTTAAAAGAGATAAGTATAATGACATTTAACAGTTTTAAAAGACCAAAGCGTACACTTTTACCTTCGTACCGTATTTTAGCGAAAATAAGAGCAGATATAGCATCTATAATAACAATTAATGCCACAATAACCACTAACTGACTTGGCACACCATTATTAAACCAAACACTAAAATTATCTTTAAATATCCATACGATAAGCAGGAAAAGCAGACTTGTTGACGTAACACTGCTGATCGCCGTAGTAAAAACACCGGAATAATTTTTACTTTTGGCAAAACGGAAAAAACTGGTTTCAAAACCATACGTTAAAATTACCAGCAAAATTGCGATATACCCATACATTTGGGTAACTATACCATATTGCACACCGTCCATAGTACGAATATAATATGGCATCAATAACCAATTTAGTAAACGCACTAATATGGTACTTCCTCCATAAATAACCGTATCGCCGGCCAGTGTTTTAAACTTTCCCAAATTTTTCGGATTTTAAAACAGTGAATACTGTTCCTTATTAAAAGAATCTTTACCCAAATGACTATATGCCAGTGCAGTTGCCATCCGCCCTCGAGGTGTACGCTTTATAAATCCTTCCTTAATCAGGAAAGGTTCATATACTTCTTCTATGGTGCCTCCGTCTTCGCCAATGGCTGTGGCAATGGTACTGATTCCTACAGGGCCTCCCTGAAATTTATCGATCAGCGTGTTTAATATCTTATGGTCCATTTCGTCCAATCCGTGCTGGTCAATATTAAGTGCCTCCAACGAAAACTTAGAAATGTTAATATCGATATCACCATTGCCTTTTACCTGTGCAAAATCCCTTACTCTCCTTAATAAAGCATTTGCAATACGAGGTGTTCCCCTGCTCCTTCCCGATATTTCAATACAAGCTTCTTTGCTAATACTGGTATCCAAAATACCTGAAGATCGGTTTATAATACCAGCCAATACTTTATTATCATAATATTCTAAATGGCAATTAATGCCAAAACGGGCTCTTAGCGGACTGGTTAGTAAACCGCTTCTGGTTGTGGCACCTACCAACGTAAAAGGGTTCAAATCTATTTGAATACTTCTCGCTCCAGGACCTTTGTCTATTAATATATCTATTCTGTAATCTTCCATCGCAGAATAAAGATACTCCTCCACAACAGGACTTAAACGATGTATCTCATCAATGAAAAGAACATCGTTAGTTTCTAAATTTGTAAGTATTCCGGCCAAGTCACCGGGTTTATCCAATACAGGACCACTGGTAAGCTTAAAACCCACCCCTAACTCGTTAGCTATTATATTTGAAAGCGTTGTTTTGCCCAGACCAGGAGGGCCATGCAACAATACATGATCCAGGGCTTCTTCCCGCATCGAAGCTGCCTGGACAAAAATTTTAAGATTTTCAACTATTTTATCCTGACCTTTAAAATCTTTAAAACTTAAAGGCCGTAACTTATTATCAACCTCTTTTTCAATATTTTGGTAACCTTCTTCGCGTATATCAAAGTTATCTTCCATCCATCTAATTAATAATTCCCAATTTCTTAATCAAGGTCATAAATAAATCCAGTTCAAATGGCTTTGACATATATTCGTTCATTCCATGTGCCAAACATTTTTCCCTATCCGCATCGAACGTATTGGCGGTTAAACCAATAATAGGCGTTGAATATGACATGCGCTTTTCATACTTTCGAATTTCAGTTGTAGCCTGTAATCCATCCATAACGGGCATCATTAAATCCATAATGACCAAATCGTACTTACCCCTTTTAATCATATCCAGAGCCTCTTTCCCATTATTGGCGATATCTATTTTATATCCAAACTTAGATAAATTTAAAAAAATAAGCTTTTGATTTAAAATATTATCCTCTACCAATAATACAGCCAATGAACTAGAATTTTCCATTTAACACAAATATTGAAGTCTAGTTACAAAAAAAGTAAAATATTACCACAATTTTAAACAATTCATCAAATTAAAGATTTAATTTATTAGAAATATCCAACATTCTTTCAATAGGTTTAACTGCTTTAATTCTAATACTTTCTTCCACGTTAATGGTAGGCCACTCATATTTAAGTGCATTGTAAAGTTTATCCATGGTGTTTAAACGCATAAATTCGCAGTCGTTACAGGCACAAGTGGAATCATTAGGCGGGGCAGGAATAAAAGTCTTATTTGGGCTTTTTAACTTCATCTGATGAATAATTCCGGATTCCGTGGCCACGATAAATTTTTGACTTTCGCTGGTTGCTGAATATTTTAAAAGCGCAGCGGTAGAACCAATTTGGTCCGCAACCATCAGCAACTGCTTTTTACACTCCGGATGCGCCAATATTTCGGCATCTGAATTCTCCTCTTTGATCTCCAGTATTTTTTCCAGAGAAAATTTTTCGTGTACATGACAGGCGCCATCCCATAATATCATTTCCCTGCCTGTAATACTGTTGATATAATTGCCCAGGTTTCTGTCAGGACCAAAAATTAATTTTTCGTCCGCCGGAAAACTATCTATAATAGCTTTTGCATTTGTACTTGTAACCACTATGTCCGATAATGCTTTTATTTCCGCCGAAGTATTTACATAGGTTACCACCTTGTAATCCGGATACAGCTTAATAAATTCAGCGAAAGCATCCGGTGGACAACTATCTGCCAAACTACATCCGGCATTTAAATCCGGTACAATAACCGTTCTTTCCGGAGCCAATATTTTGGCACTTTCTCCCATAAAATGAACGCCCGCTACTATAATAATATCCGCGTCCGTTTTAGCTGCAAACTGAGCCAAAGCCAAGCTGTCCCCAACAAAATCGGCTATATCCTGTATCCTATCCTCCTGATAAAAGTGTGCCATTAGCACGGCATTTTTTTTCTTTTTAAGTTTTAAAAATGCATCTTCTAAATTCTCAATACCCTTAACAGATTCGTCAACGAATCCCTTTTTCAACCAATTTTCTTTTAATTCCATTATTATGTTTAAATAAAGAGAGATTTCTAAATTATATGATGATGATAATATCCTGTTAAAACAGTTTATAAAATTGTAAAAAAATCCTTGCTTTAATATTAATTCAACATTTGTTAGTCGGTTATTCATATTTCATTAACAATTGAAAAACGTGCTTAGTTATTAAAAAACAAAACATTAATATATCTTTTCAACAAGTTGTTAATAATGAACAAATTTAATAAGATTATCCGTTGAAAACATAAAAGAGCTGTTAAAATACTGTTTGAAATACATGTTTAAATTATAGCTTTAATACTTGACTCAATCATTCAAACGGTGACTTATACAAAAATGAAATAATTGCAAATTTATTTTCTGAATTTTGTTAATTCTGGTTTCACAACTTATTAACATGAAATTAAGAGTTATTCACATGATATGAATTTATCCTGGTAATACGGGAAAATCGCTTTTAAAAGGTAATTCTCACCAAAACAGGAATTGCAACACAAATAAATCCGTGAATAACCTGAAATACCTACTGCGAAGCATTTAGCATATGCAATGTTAACGGCAATATACCTAGTAGGATATGCCTGTTTGTGTTAAAAATATAGCTCTTTTTACGACAGGCAACTAACTTGGACTAACCCGGACAGTGATACCATAAATATTTTACAGGATCGTCTGGTTTGATTTGCACAAGTTAGATATATTGCCAATTAGATGTTCAAGTTTCTTTCTATCTTTGAACAAAAAAAATGAATTATACTACTGTAGGTATAGCTTCGGATCATGCTGGTTATGAACTTAAGGAGTTACTAAAGTTATTTTTGTCTGAAAAAGGTATTCAATGTGTTGATTTTGGTACGGACTCAAACGAGAGTTGCGATTATGCAGACTTTGCCCACCCTTTAGCAACAGCTGTTGAAAACAAGGAGGTAGAGATAGGTATCTCGGTGTGCGGCAGTGGAAACGGGATAAATATGACTGTTAATAAACATGTTGGTATCCGTGCCGGGTTATGCTGGAATAAGCAAATATCGAAACTGGCAAGAGCTCATAATAATGCTAATATATGCTCTCTACCGGCGAGGTTTATTACTGTGGATGAAGCGAAGGATATTGTCAATGCTTTTTTGGAGTCGGAATTTGAAGGTGGAAGACATGAGCGTAGGATTAAAAAAATACCATGTTAATATAATATTGCCGTGAGTAGGAAAGCTAAGCAATTTTTAAAAAAGTCGGACGAAGTAGCCTTTGATTTACAGCATCGCAGCAAAATAAAATTTAATATATCCAGATACGATGAGGCTGTAGATAAAGGTGAAAAGAGATATGCTAATATTGAGTTGGCAAGGTTGAGGGCCGCCCAAATAAAAAGAAATGTTTTAGCTAAGCTACCTGATTATTTATTACAGTTCGAAAAAAATGCCATTGATAATGGTTGCACGGTATGGTGGGCTAAGGATGCAGAGGAGGCTATACATTATGTAATAGAAATTCTGAAGGAAAGTAACTGCAAGTTGGTGGTTAAAAGCAAATCCATGACCACCGAAGAAATTGAATTTAACAGTGGTGTTGAAAGTATGGGCGTAAAATCGGTTGAAACAGATTTGGGTGAATATATAGTTCAAATAGCCGGGGAAAAACCTTACCATATTGTTACCCCTGCCATGCATAAATCAAAGGAAGATATTGCGGCCTTGTTTCATGAAAAGTTTAATACCCCGGAAAACAGTACCCCTGAATACCTGACCAACTATGTTAGAGAAAACTTACGAGAGAATTTTCAGGATGCTGAGGTGGGAGTAACGGGAGCTAACTTTTTAATTGCCGACAAAGGTGCGGTAGCTGTTACCGAGAACGAAGGTAACGCAATCATGTCGGCTTCCTTTCCTAAGGTACATATTGCCATATCGGGTATTGAAAAAGTGATTCCTTCCAATAAAGATTTAGGTTTGTATTGGCCATTATTGGCTGCTCACGGAACGGGGCAGCAAATGACGGTTTATAACAGTATTTATTCGGGACCTAAGAAGGAATGGGAAACAGATGGTCCGGAAAAAATGTATGTGATTTTATTGGACAATGGCAGGACAGATTTGTATGCAAATAAAATGGAGGCAGAATCGCTTGCTTGTATTCGATGCGGTGCATGTTTAAATGCTTGTCCTATTTATAAAAATGTGGGAGGACATGCATATAACGCTACTTATAGCGGTCCGATTGGCAGTATAATAACACCACATTTCAAGGATTTCAAAGATTTTAAACACTTGAGTTTCGCTTGTTCGCTATGTGGTAGGTGCGAGGAAGTATGTCCCGTAAAAATACCGTTGCCAAAACTATTGTTGTATAATCGTAAAGAATCCGTTGAACTAAATTTGCCAGGCTTGTCGGAAAACTTATCTACCAATACTATGTCTTACGTCATGTCGTCCAGGGCTTATTTAGATATGCTACCTGGGTCCATCAAAAATTTTGGTAAAAGGGTATTGCAGAAAAAGCTTATCGGTAACAGCAGGAAACTGCCCGATTTGGCCAGCAAATCCTTCAGTTCGCAATGGAAGAACATTAGAACCTAACTTAAACTAAATTAAGGTTAACTAGCATGGATCAAATGAATTTGGTTCTGTTATAGTTTAATGTATTATATAATTATTGGTTCTTTCTTTTGTGTAGGGAAGCATGCTATTGTCCTCACAGGCCGCAAAAATTGATGAATACATGTTTATCAAATTTCACTTATCTCTTCTTTTGCCTAATACTCTAAAACGGAGTTTGACCTATAATACGGCAACAGTTTGAGCTGATTTCTATTAGGCTAACTTGGTATTTATTTGTTAGCACTTTTTTGCCGGAATATTAACAGTAAGTTACAATAAGTTATTTGTGTTTTAGCATATTTGTGTAATTTAGCATTTGTAAATCTTTTATTATGCTATCTAATACATGTAAGTACGCAGTACGTTCGGTAATATACCTGGCCTTGAACCAGGAGGACGGTAAGAAAATCGGGATTAAACAAATTTCGAAAGACCTGGATATACCCACACCTTTTTTGGGTAAAATTCTTCAAACGCTGGCCAAACAAAAAATGTTATTGTCCAATAAAGGCCCTCATGGCGGATTTTCGTTGGCGCTTGAGGCAAAAGAAATCACCTTATTGGATATCGTTACTATCATTGACGGATTAGATGTATTTGAGAATTGTTTGATTGGTATGAATACCTGTAAATCGGCACATGAAAACAATCGCCCTTGTCCGGTTCACGATCAGTTTTGTGAGGCACGTAGCCAGATGTACCAGCTTTTTAAAAATGAAACAATAGGAGATATTACGGAACGTATTGGAAGCAAGGAAGATTATTATTTACTGTAAGCTTTTTTGAAAAGCATTAACTTGTAAATAAACGGATAGTTTCTTAACGAAAAATATAAGATACTTCCTGAAATAACTCCGATGGTATTAAAAACAGCGTCGTAAAAGTTACCGCTTCTGTTGTTTGTAAATAATAACTGTATAAACTCTATTAAAACTCCTAAAATAATAGTGTCCAGTACAATCCATCTTTTTCTGATGGGTTTTACGCTTTTGTGGTTTTCAATAAAAAAAACAAAACTTAGGGACAAATACATGGAGAAATGTGCGAATTTGTCAAAATGATTAAATAGGGGTACATTATTAGGTACGATATTACCAACGTTCATGATACTGAGAAAAAAAATAGTCAGAAATAATAAAATACTCCTCCAAAAATTTTTTAAAATAATCATATTCAGTTTTTTGTAATTTAATGGTTTCAGTTTTTATGATTCATTTGAGTATGATAGTCATCAACAAATGTACCATATTAAAGTATTAAACAAATGTTTCACGTGAAACGTTCATGTTAATTTTTTTTAAACCATAGCATCAATCAACAGTTACAGTATAAAACAATTTATTAATGGCTGGAATTTATATCCATATTCCCTTTTGTATTCAAAAATGCGGCTACTGCGATTTTTATAGCCTTGTCCGTTTAACGGATAAATCAGACTTTGTATCCGCGTTGTGCAAGGAAATCAGAGAAAGAAAAAACGAATTAAATGGGGAAGCCATACAGACCATTTATTTTGGTGGAGGGACGCCTAGTTTACTTCAAAAAAAAGATTTTGAAAAAATAATAAATACGCTTTCTATCAATTACGATTTATCCAAACTGGAAGAGTTTACCGTTGAAGTAAATCCAGACGATATTAACAAGGAATATGTAGAGGATTTAAGTGAACTTGGTTTTAATCGCTTGAGTTTGGGCGTGCAGAGCTTTAATGACAGGATACTTGCCTTTATGAACCGCAGACATAATGCCGAGGAAGCGGTTCAGGCGGTTCAGTTGTCCCAAAATTCCGGGTTCGACAATATTAGTATAGATTTGATTTATGGTATACCCGATATGTCTGCCGAAGAATGGGAAAACAGTATTGACAAATCATTAAGTCTTCATGTTCAGCACATCTCTGCTTATCATCTTACTTTTGAACCTGGTACGGTGTTTTATAAAAAATTGAAAAAAAATAGAATCAAAGAAGTAGATGATAAAATAAGTGCCGAACAATATTCTAAATTAATTCATAAACTGGAAAAAGGTGGTTTTCAGGATTACGAAATTTCCAATTTTTGCAAACCCGGCTTTGAATCGAAACATAATTCGAGCTATTGGAGCGGTAGCAGTTATTTAGGATTTGGGCCTTCGGCACATTCTTATTCAGGTACTACCAGAAGATGGAATATATCAGACTTAAAGGAATATATTGGGCGGGTACAAAATGATGAAATCTGTTACGAAGAGGAAACATTATCGGAAAAAGATATATATAACGAAACAATAATGCTTGGTTTACGAACAAACAAAGGGGTTGATTTAAATTCAATATATAAAATGAATACCCGGTTTGTGGATCTTTTTAAAGAAACAAAGTCGAAAAATATAATTTTAAAAAATACGTTTGAACAAGATGGTTATTTAAAGATGTGCAAGGATAAAAAAATATTGACGGATCGGATTATTTCGGATTTTTTTATGGCTTAATGTATAGGTGAATGAAGTTGTTTTTTAATATATTGTTGTTACTTGTTTTACCATTCAACAGTTTTTCGCAAAAGCCAAAAATTATTGAATGTGATGAGTTTTATAAAAGGATATCTTCGACAGAAGATATCGCAATTTTTGATATCAGGGTATTGGGGGAATACCGGCAAAATAGAATTAAAGATGCGCTCTGGGCAGGAACCAAGGACAGTTTACATTCTTTTTTGGGTGATTTGAAAAAAGAAACATCTATCTTTTTGTACTGTGATATCGGAAAAAGAAGTAAGGATTGCTCTAAATTGCTGGTTCTATTAGGATATAAAAAAGTATTCGAGCTCAAGGGCGGAATAAAAGAATGGAAAAAGAATGGTTACCCAATGGATAATTCCGTGATAAAAGACTGAAATAAATGAGCACAAACAAAAAATACACTACAGGATTAATTATATCGTGGTTGTCTATCGTTTTAAATATTATACTTTTTGGAATTAAATTTTGGGTGGGTATCTTATATAATTCGGTGGCGTTAATAGCCGATGCATGGCATACATTAACCGACTCAATTTCCTCTTTTGCGGTTCTGATTGGTATTAAAGTGTCCCTGAAACCCGCCGACGAAGATCATCCGTTTGGACATGGAAGGGCCGAACTCATTGCCACCATATTTGTAGGTATTCTGTTGGCCATTGTTGGCGCAAATTTTACGTACGAATCCATTTTAAAGCTAACTTCCCACGAATCGGTAGAATACGGTAAATGGGCAATTATTGTGACTGTGGTTTCTATAATTGTGAAAGAAATAATGGCGCAATATTCAATCATTTTTGGTAAAAAGACGGCTTCAACTTCGCTGATTGCAGATGGGTGGCACCATAGAAGCGATGCAATTTCGAGCATTGTTATCCTGACGGGTATTTTTGTAGGAAAATATTTTTGGTGGATGGACGGGGTGCTCGGGCTGATTGTTTCCTTAATGATTTTTTATACGACGTATAAAATTTTGAAAGAGGCAATGTCGCTATTTTTGGGTGAAAGAATTGAAGAAGAACTGAAAGAGAAGATTCAAAAGATAGGGTTCGATTCCTTTATGAAGGACCTGGATCCGCATCATTTTTTAATACACAAATACGGTCATCACTCCGAACTCACGTTCCATATTTCGTTACCGGGAAACATGAGTTTAACAGAAGCACACAGAATTGCCACAAAATATGAAAATGAAGTAAAGAAAAAGTTTAAAATTGGTGTCACTATCCATATCGATTCTTTGGATTAGCAGTAATTTTAAAGCATTGTTGTTTTGTATTTTAAAACGAGAATTGTCCGTATCCCTTTATCCAATAAATGCATTAAAGCTTTTGGTAATCATCAACAAATTAGGGTTTATTATCAAGTATTAAGGGCTTCACGTGTAAATTAAGGTGTTTGTGCTTTTTAACCGTGTATATTTAGTGCAAATAGTTTATAATGAAGTTGATTTATATCATTCTATTCTTCGTGTTGATCCTTTTTACCGGTTGTAATCGGAAGGGTAAAAATGTATCCGTAACCACCATGAAATTTAATTGTCGGTATACAAATGATACGATGGCAATAAATCAGCCTTATTTTGACACTTTACAGGTTTTTATAGATAAATCGAATCCGGATTTAATTAGTTTTAAAGGAACTATCTTTAGCAAGGAATGTGCAGATCATATTAATTCGAAAGGATATAGTTTTATGCCTTTGAATACAGGCCAGGATTCTAACTTAAACTTGGTTTCACCGGTTGCTTTTAAAAATACCTCTTTTGAGTTTTTGGCTTCATCCTTTAGTATGTATGATGATGATACCTTGAAGCGAGGTGAAAATGTGATTTCATGGTATCAGTTAAAAAACAAGAGTTCAGGTCATATTTTTTACCTGTTTAGTCTTGAACTACAGAAGGATTTGAACACCTACCAATCAGAATTAATTGGCTTTGATTTATTGAAAAAGATTGATAAGATAAGTGCGGGTGTTCCGGTGATACTACTTGGTGATTTTGGTAATAATAATATCATCATCAAAAACTTATTGACAGATAATTGGAAAAATACCTATCCCTTAAGCGAGGTGAAAACCCTTAACGACGGTTCTGATTTTCTGGTAAATGATTTCTTGAAAATTAAAGGTTCTTCAAGCAGAAGAACCAATGATTCAATAGTAAATAATGTGGTGATTAATTTTATGGTTAACACAGATAGGATTTCCAGAAATACTACTGGAGAGAGTTTACCGGAATAAGTTGAAAGATACACTTTTTAAGGAGTTTCTATTTCAATCTTATACCCATTGTGTTTTCGTATATTAATTACGTTATAATTATCCAGTATTAGATACTGTCCTTTTATTCCGGTTAAGGTGCCCTCTACCTTTTCTGATTTATCAAAACTTAAACTACTAATTTTAGTAGGAAATTGCTCCACAGGAAAATCGATTTCTGTTACGGTATTGTCGGCAATGCAATATTGTTTTAGTTCTTTTGGTAAATAGTTGCAGGCTTTTTCTTTTTCGAATAACAAGTCTGTCTCTTGCGTTTTTCCTTTTAGCATAGCTTGCCAGTTTGTTTTATCAGCGTAATATTGCATCAAAAACTTTTCGATGGTACCGGCAATATGGCGGTTGGGGGTCTCGGCTAAAATAATGGCTTTGGATGCGCCTTGATCTATCCATCGCGTCGGTATTTGTGTTTTGCGGGTGATACCAACCTTTAAATTGGAGGATACAGCCAAATATACCACGTGGGGTGTTAGACAGTGATTATTGGCCCATTCCTGGTCTCGTGATATACCTAAATGTGCTTTGCACGTATCGGGATGCAGAATACACTCACTGGCCTCGGGGGCTTCCATAAAACACTTATAGCAAAATCCTTGTCCGAACGATTTCTGGGTTTTTTTACCGCAGGCTATACAATTGATTTGATGCAAATAGGTTAAAACAATCTTTTGGTTGATAAATTCATTTAACGCAACAAGTTCATCTCCCACAGGTAAAGCATATTCAACTTTCTCAGCTAAGTTGCTTTTCATTTTAATTATATTGCCTTGATGTTTCATTTAATTTGGTTTATTGGTCAATAGTAATTGCTTTTTGTAAGTAGTAACCCACTAATGACCAGTGACTATTGCACTATTGACTAATAGATGGATGTGCATCCACCAGTTTATACAATTTATCCGATCTCCTGATCTTTTCTTCTATTGGAATGGAAAACCTGTCGCCTTTAACGGTTTCTTCCACGGGATTTAAATCAACCCTTATTTCGGGTACTATCATTTTTACTACGCCCGTTGTTGGGCCTGTAATCAGAATTTCATCACCTACTTTCAGGTTTTGCGTTTCCATCAGAAATTCGGCTACGCCAATTTTCGGGAAATAGTTGGTGCCTTTACCTATATATATTTTACGTTTCGAAGCCCTGTTTCCATAATTATGACTCCACTCTCCCAGCTTTTGTCCCAGATAATAACCATCCCAAAATCCGCGGTTGAAAACTGTTTCGAGTTCTTTGTTCCAGCCATCGATTTTATCCTGATCAAAACTTCCATCCAGGATGGCATTTAAAGCCTCATTATATGCTTTTACAACGGTATGTACATATTCGGGACCTCTTGCCCTACCCTCAATTTTAAACACGCGAACCCCGGCATCTACCATCTTATTTAAAAAGTGGATGGTCTTTAAATCTTTGGGCGACATGATGTATTCATTGTCTACTTCCAGCTCCTGTCCTGTTTCCTTGTCGGTAACAATATAACTTCTTCTGCAAGTTTGCAGGCAAGCACCTCTATTTGCTGAGGAAGTGGTGTTGTGCAGGCTCAAATAGCACTTTCCCGAAACAGCCATGCAGAGCGCCCCGTGACTGAACATTTCAATTTGAATCAATTCGCCTTTGGGACCTTTAATTTGTTGCAGCTGTATTTCGCGATAAATTTGGGCTACCTGGTCTAAATCAAGTTCACGCGCCAATACCACTACATCTGCATACCGGGCATAAAATTTCAACGCCTCCGTATTCGAAATATTAAGTTGGGTGCTCAAGTGCACCTCTACCCCTATTTCTCGTGCAAAGGAAATAGCGGAAACATCTGAGGCAATAACGGCAGAAATATTAGCTTCTTTTGCTGCCAGAATAACTTTACGCATCAAGTTCAAATCCCGATCGTATAGAACAGTATTCACCGTGAGATATGTTTTCACCTGGTGTTCTTGTGCTATTTTAACAATCTCGTGCAAGTCGTCTACCGTAAAGTTGTTCGATGACCGGGAACGCATATTCAATCCCTCAATGCCAAAATATACCGAATTGGCTCCTCCCTGAATGGCGGCCCTTAGCGATTCGTACGAACCTACCGGTGCCATTATTTCAAATTCTTCTCTATTCATTGTAACCATACCTGTTAAGCGAAAGCAAAAGTACTCAATTTATGTGGAATTAGGTTTTTGAATCTTTTTTTGTTATTATCAAACTAAACAGTATGTAAATGGTTCATATACTGAGACAGCAAAATTATGCTTTTCAGTTCTTTTTTAATGTGATTCATTTTACTTCCTTTGCGTATTATTTAAATCTTACTTTTCTTAAAAATGAGAATTGGATTCGATGCCAAAAGGGCTTTTTTTAACACCAGCGGTTTAGGCAATTATAGCCGAAACCTGATCAGTAATTTGAGTAAATTTGCGCCTGAAAACGAGTACGTTTTATTTAAAAATCAGGATAAGAAGGGTATAGATTTTACATTTGGAAGTAATACGAGAGTGATAACTCCTCAATCAGGCTTTTATAAAAGATTTCATTCCCTTTGGAGAACATATGGAAAATCAAGTGATATTAGCAAAAATAAAATAGATGTTTATCATGGTTTAAGCCACGAACTTCCGGTTGGAATAAAAAAAGCAAATGTCAAATCGGTGGTTACGATGCACGATGTCATTTTTTTGCGATTTCCCGAATTATTTTCACCGTCATATAGATATATATTCACAAATAAATACAAGCACGCCTGTCAAAATGCGGATGATATTGTTGCTATTAGTGAACAGTCTAAGATGGATGTCATCAAGTATTTTAATGTGGCCGAAGAAAAAATTAAAGTGGTTTATCAGGGTTGTAATCCCATTTATTACGATCAGGTATCCACTCCGTATAAGGAAAAAATGATAACCAAGTATAATTTGCCCAAGCAATTTATACTTTATGTGGGTACTATTGAAAAACGAAAAAATGCGCTTGGAATTATTGAAGCCTTGCATGATGGCAATTTAGATTTACCATTAATTATTATTGGTAGGCCAACCGATTATAAAAAAGAAATTGAAGCCTATATTTCTAAAAACAATATACAATCACAAGTCACGTTTTTACATGGAGTACCTACCCGAGATTTACCTGCTTTATATCAGTTATCTTTGGCGTTTGTCTATCCCAGCCTTTTCGAGGGATTTGGGATTCCAATTCTGGAAGCTTTAAACTCAGGAACACCAGTAATCACTTCAAAAGGAAGTTGTTTTCCCGAGGTTGGAGGAAATGGTGCGCAATATGTGGAGTATGGAAATAAGGAAGAGATGATTGAAGTTTTAAAAAAGGTGGCAAGCTCAGTGGATTTAAGAAAAGAAATGATTAGCAAGGGATACAACCAGGCTCTAAAGTTTAGAGAAGATAAGTTGGTTGCGGATATGATTCGTGTTTATAAAAAACTTTTATAAGATTGTGATGTCACAAAAAGAAAATAAAATAGCCATCATTCCTTTAAGAGCGGGTTCTAAGGGAATAGTCAATAAAAACAGGAAAAAGATATTCGGACGTCCTTTGTTTGCATGGGTGCTAACTGAGGCTATTCAAAGTAAACTGGATCAAGTGTATGTATTTACCGATGATACGGTAATAAAATCATACATAGAAAAAGAATATACCTGGACAAACAAGGTTACTGTGGTGGAGCGGAGTGCCGAAAGTGCCTCGGATACAGCTTCTACCGAGGCTGGTATGGTGGAGCTGGCCGAGAAGCTGGACTATCAATTCAGTCATTACTTTTTGTTGCAGGCAACCTCTCCCCTTACAACGGCTGCCGATATCGACAAATGCATCGATACCTTAAAAAAAGAGGGTGTTGATTCTGTTTTGACGGCGGTGAAAACACATCGTTTTATCTGGAACAGTAAAGGGGAAAGTTTAAACTACGATTACCTGAACCGTCCGCGACGACAGGATTTTGAAGGTTTGATCATCGAAAACGGAGCAGTGTATGGTTGTACTGCGGAAACTTTTAAAAATACCAACAACCGCCTGGGAGGAAATATTCAGGTGGTTGAAATGGAAGAAGACACCCTGACAGAGATTGATGAACCGGCCGACCTGATCATTATTGAACAATTATTAAAAAAGCGGCTTTTACAAAGTAAAAAACCACTGGGTAGTATTAGATATCTGGTGTTGGATGTGGATGGTGTTTTTACCGATGCAACCGTATCATATACTCAGGATGGCGAATTTTCCAAAAACTTTAGCTTCGTGGACGGAATGGGGCTTGAAGTGTTAAGGGATAATAGCATTGAACCCATCATTATGACCTCGGAGAACAGTGATTTGGTAAAGAAACGTATGGAAAAGCTCCAGATTAAGCGTTGTTATCTGGGTGTAAAAGACAAGTACGCCTTATTGAATAGTATTTTGCCCGAGCTAGGGGTGCTACGAAACCAAATCGCTTACCTGGGAGACGATATCAACGATTTATCGAATATATTATCGGTAGGCTGGGGCGCTTGTCCCATAAATGCGACCGGGCAAGTGGCCAACAATGCGGATATTAAACTATCGGCCAATGGCGGCAAGGGGGCTATCCGCGAGTTGGTGGAGTTTTTAATAAGTTTTAATAAAAGAATATAAAAATACAAGCATATAGTTATGAAGGAAGCAAAAGTTATTGCCGAGATAGGATGTAATCACAAAGGTGATATGGAAATTGCCAAAGAGTTAATTCAAATGGCTAAGGTATTTTGTAAGGCGGATATTGTTAAGTTTCAGAAAAGAGCCAACAAAGAATTGCTAACCGAGGAGCAATATAACGCACCGCATCCTAATCCTATGCATTCATATGGAGATACGTATGGCGAACACAGGGAATTTCTGGAGTTTGAGGTAGATCAGCACAGGGAACTGAAACAGTTTTGTGACGAGATAGGTATCGAGTATTCAACTTCGGTTTGGGATCTGACGTCGGCAAAAGAGATGGCATCCTTCGAACCTAAACTGTTAAAAATTCCTTCGGCTTGCAACAACAACTTTGAAATGCTGGAATGGCTGGCTTTAAACTATAAAGGCGAAATTCATGTCTCTACCGGAATGACCACCAAGCAGGAGATAGAAGATATTATTACTTTCTTCCAGAAATTTGACAGGAACAAAGATTTGGTGATTTACAGTTGTACTTCCGGATATCCCGTTCCTTTCGAAGATATCTCGTTGCTGGAAATTACCAACCTGAAAGAAAAATACGGCCATTTGGTAAAGGAAATAGGTTTTTCAGGCCATCATCTGGGAATATCGGTGGATATTGCCGCATATACCCTTGGAGCCACTTACATTGAAAGACATTATACCCTGGACAGGACCTGGAAGGGTACCGATCATTCAGCGTCCCTGGAACCGGATGGCTTGCGCAGACTTTGCAGGGATTTAAAAGCGGTGAATAAGGCATTGACCTATAAAGAAAAAGATATCCTGGATATAGAAAAGGTACAACGCGATAAATTAAAGTATCGTAAGTAATATGTAATGAAAAACCTGTTTTATATTCATCGATTTCCTTTTAACAAAGAAGCTTTTATCAGGGACGAGTTTCAATACTTTATCTCGAAAGGGTATCGTGTGAAGTATCTTGATATTTCTAATCTGTTAAAGAAAAAAGAGTTGGGAGCAGCATGCCCGGATTCTTTAAAAGAGCATGTAATTCCTTTTGACAGTAAAAAAGAATTTCGAAATTTCTTATACGAAAATAGAACAGGTTCTGTAATCATTACGGATGTAGGATTATTGGCCAATAGCGCATGGATGTATGTAGCTATTTTTAAGGCTAGGATACCTTACATACTATTCGAGAATTCAGTCTTACCCAGGATTAACAGATCAGGAACTAAAATGAGTAAGGCCGGATTGTTTAAATTTTTTAAGCGTTTTAATTACAGCAAAATATATAAAAAGCCGGTAGAGATTATTACTCATACGATTGCTAAATTAATGCTTTATCCGGCCCAGATGATTATTACATCCAAACCCAGGTTAAGCGCTGAAAAACGAGGCTTAAAAGGAGAAAAAACCCTTATGAAATATTCCATGTCGCTCGATTATAAAGTGGCCATGGATGTTGGAAAGGAAGGGACGGTAAAAGAGCCTTATGCCGTTTTTGTAGATCAGTATTTTGTGCATCATCCCGATTTTAAAACAAATCATATTGTACACTTTTTTACGGCGGATGAATATTATAGCGAGCTTAATAAGTTTTTACGTGATTTTTCAATTGAAACCGGGCTAAAGGTGGTTATAGCTTCACATCCACGAAGAAGCGAGGAACAAACAAAGGATTTTAACCCGGAATTTGATGTTTATTACAATAAAACGGCAGAACTCGTTAAGAACAGTAAAATAGCTTTGATACACTTTTCAACGGCTATTAATTATGCGGTAATCTTTAAAAAGCCGTTTATGCTGTTAAACTCTGCCTTATTTAAAAACAGTAGTGTGGACGAAGAGGTGATGATGTTTTGTAATTATTTTAATAAACAACCCATTTATACTTCTGATTATCAAAATAAAATTGAGGATTTTAAAAATGGGATAAATGAGGTTGACGATACTAAATACGAAGAGTTTTTTAATACTTATATCAAACATCCCAAGGCAGAAAATGAAACTTTTAAGGAGCAGATCGAGGGCATTTTATTGAAGTTGGATAGTTAACTGTGTAATGGTATGAAAAATGTTTATTTTATAGATCGTTTTCCTTTTAATAAGGAGTTTTATATCAGAAACGAATTTGATTTTTTGGAAGAAAATGGATTCAATGTAAAATTTTTGGATATTACGAAGTTTCTTAAACGTCAAAAAATTGAATGCACCTTGCCCAAAGAATATGAAAAATTCGTTTTACGATTTTCTTCAAAAAAGGAGTTTGGTGAATTTATTCTTAACCATATTAACGATTCCGTAATTTTATCGAGGGTGCCTTATGTTGCAAGCAGCGGTTGGATGTACTATAAAATTTTTAAAAGTAAGATACCCTATGTGATAATTGAACATACTTCCTTTCCATCTATTAATTCAAAAACTAAACTAGAAGATTTACGGAACAGGTATATTAAGTTTTTTAAAAAACTTAACTTTAAAAAAGTATTAAGCAAACCAATGGAAGTGTATCATTATTATGCGTCGTTGCTTTATCTAAAATCTGCGCATATGATAATTACTTCTAAAATTAACACTAAATCTATTTTTGATAAATTGGTGGGGCAAGATACTACCATAAAGTATTCATTGTCTCCGGACTATAAGGTAGCCATGGAGGTTGACGATACTATTGATATTGGAGAAGAATTTGCAGTATTTGTGGATCAATATTTCGTTCATCATCCTGATTTTAAAACGCACCACATTATTCATGATTTTACGGAAAATCAATATTATAGCGAAATAAATGGCTTTTTAGTAGCTTTTAAAAAGCAAACAGGTTTAAAAGTTGTGATAGCTTCTCATCCAAGAAGAAGAGATGCGCATACCGATGACTTTTTACCGGAGTTTGATTTACTTTTTAACAAGACAGCCGAATTAATTAAAAAGTCAAAGATTGTATTGTTACATTTTTCCACCGCAATAAATTTTGCCGTTATCTTCAAAAAACCATTTTTATTACTTAACTCAGATATGTTCAATAACAGCAATGTGTTGACTGGGATTATGATGTTTTCTACCTTTTTTAACAAAGAAACTATTAATATGAGTGATGTAAATAGCGAGCTGGTAAGTAGTCAGTTAGATTTGGTAGATGAGGATAAATACGACGAATTTTTAGAAAAATTTATCAGACATCCCAAAGCAACAAATGAGACCTTTAGAGACCAGCTATTTTATATATACAGTGATTTGAAAAGCTAATTTGTTTTTTCAAAATACTTCTGTAATACCAATACCGAAATCAAATCTTCCCTTTTTTTGTTTTTAAACTGATTTACGTATTTATTCGCATTTAAACGTATCTCAACGGCTTTTTCAGGATGATTGATGTAGTATTCCAATTTCTGGTTTAAATCGGAATAATCGTCCTTAATATGGATATAATGGTAATCGGGTTTCAGGGTGCCTTCCATAAACCATGTTTCGTATTTTGGGGTTGGCATTATGGCCACCGAATTGGACGACATGATCCATTTTAAATTGGAAGCCACGTCGTTTCCTTCCAACGAAAGGATAAATTTATATTTCAGTTGTTCCGCAATATTCAATTTGTCCACCAACCATTCCGTTTCAACATCCGCATTATTTACATGCCCCACATCACAAAGAGGATTATTGAAATGTTTTTCTAAAAACTCGATTCTCTGTGGCTGATGTTTCCAAATATTACCTCTCCAAACGAGTTGGTTCTTCTTTTTTGTAAAAGGTAAATTTTCGCTTATGAAAATAAAATGACGAATTTTATTGAGGTTGAGAAGCACCGAATTGGCATTGTAGTCACCTATAGGTCTGCTTTTTACAATGGATGGGTCGTCCGGTATTTGCGTTACATCACCAAACTCGTAGGCAAACTTGTATTCCGGCTTGAAATATCGGGTATACTGCCAGGTATCAAAAAAATAGGTGGAATCCTTGCCGGTAAAAACAAAATCGGCCAAAGGTTTTACAGGCTTTTTAAAGGTAACCCTGTCATGGAGTTTATTATAGTAATGTACCCTTTTTTCAATGTATGCCTGATCAAAATCTTTTAACCGTTTAATTTTTTTACGCAATCCATTTTTAGAAAATGGAGATAGAAATTTCAACCTCACAAAATTTTTTAAATAATATGCAGGCTTAAAATTTTTGTGCTTAACGGTTAAAAGCATTGAATGTAATTTATTTAAACCAACCATCCTTCCGTTACCTTTTGGGGTGTACCAAGTTAAAAGTAATTTTGAAAAAACGAGCTTAATTGGATTATATATTAAAAGTATATTTTCAACATTGAAATGTTTTTAGTCAGCGAAGACATATGAATGTCGTTTAATTTCCTGAACAATTTGTTTGGGTGTAATATCCACCAGGCACTTTTTAATTTCCTTCAGTTTACACTTGGTATTACCGTGTTTACTGCAAGGCTGACAAGGCAGGTTTAAATCAAAAATCTTCATTTTTTCACCGGTGGGATAACCAAAAGCCGTTGGTCCGATAATGGCGCAGCCCGGAACATTAAACAAGTCGGCGGCATGTAAAAATCCGGTGTCGCCACTCACCACATACCTCGATTTAGAAGTCACACAAAAGCTCTCTAACAAAGATGTCTTTCCTGCTAAATTGATTACCCTATCCGGAGCAGCATCCGCAATTTCACGGCAAAAATCATCCTGTGGTCCGGCCAGTATATTAAAATGGAAATCGGGGAGCAAGGTCACCAGTTTTTTCCAGTATTCAACAGGCCATCTTTTTAACTCCCAGGCAGCGGAGGGAACCAATGTTATTGTTTTGGATGGTTGGTCCTGTAACAGTCCCTTACATTTGATTTCTGTTTCTTCTGGAAATACCCAATTATCGTGTGGGGTAAAGAAATCGTGGATACCCCACTTTTTTAGGGGATTTCGGAACGATTCAAAAGCTCTGAACGGTTTCGGGAGCAGGTTTATCCTGAAATTAAACAAGAGCATTCTTTTCAGCCTGTCTTTTCTTCGGGTGATTAATTTGCTTCCAACTCCAAAGGGGCAAATAATGGTTTTTAATATATTGGAGCGGATATTACTGTGTGCATCGTAAACATGCGTGTAGCCTTCTTTTTTCAGTTGAGTGGCTAATTTTATTAATCCACCCATCCCCTCTTTTCTGTCGAACTCGATTAATTGATCAATACGGGGATCAATTTTTAATAAGGATGCTAAATCTTTCCGCACAACCCAGTGGATTTCGCAATTTGGGTGATGGTTTTTAAACCCTCCGGTAACCGACATACATTGAATGATGTCGCCAATTGAACTTAGCCTGATGATTAATATCTTCTTCTTGTCCACGGAATTTTCAGATTAAACAGAATAGTACAGTACTGTTTTTTATTAAATGGTATGCAAATGTAATGGTTTGTATTGAATTATTAGAATAGTTAGGGGGTTGGGTTTGTAAACAAGATACTATAAGTAATCATGTTTTGGCAAATGCTGTTTTTTGATAATAACAAAAAAACCGATACCATGAGTGGTATCGGTTTTCATTAAAATATTCTTATTTATTTTTTTATAGATCCAATTAATACCGTAGCATTATTGTTTTTACATTCAAAAACACCGCCGTCGCAATTAAAAAAATGCTCTTTACCATCTTTACTAAACACCCTTATTTTTCCTGAAGTCAATGTAGAAACAATGGGGGCGTGGTTTTTTAAAACGGTAAAACTGCCGTCAATGCCAGGTAATTGAATAAAACCCACATCGGCCGAAAACAATATTTTTTCGGGCGTTATGATCTGTAATTTTAAATCATTCATAATTTCTGAATTGTATTACCACTCATCACCATTGACTGATTATCTATTTCGCTTCGGCCAATAGTCTTTCGCCTTTTTCAATGGCTTCTTCTATGGTTCCCACCAGGTTAAATGCAGCCTCGGGATATTTGTCCACCTCACCGTCAATAATCATGTTGAAACCTTTAATGGTATCTTCAATGCTAACAAAAGTACCTTTTAAACCGGTAAACTGTTCGGCAACATGGAATGGTTGTGATAGGAAACGTTGTACCCTACGTGCCCTGTGCACCACTTGTTTATCTTCTTCCGACAGTTCTTCCATACCAAGAATAGCAATAATATCCTGCAATTCTTTATAGCGTTGAAGAATTTCCTTTACTCTTTGGGCCGTATTGTAATGTTTGTCCCCAACAATATCAGGGGATAAAATCCTTGATGTAGAATCCAATGGGTCTACGGCCGGATAAATACCCAGCTCTGCAATTTTACGGCTTAGTACGGTTGTGGCATCCAGGTGTGTAAAGGTAGTTGCGGGAGCCGGGTCTGTCAAGTCATCGGCAGGTACATACACAGCTTGTACCGAGGTGATAGAGCCACTTTTGGTAGATGTGATACGTTCCTGTAACTCACCCATTTCGGAGGATAGCGTTGGTTGGTACCCCACAGCGGATGGCATACGTCCCAAAAGGGCGGACACCTCGGAGCCGGCTTGCGTGAATCGGAAGATGTTATCTACAAACAAAAGGATATCCTTACCTGTACCGGAACCGTCTCCGTCGCGGAAACTCTCGGCAATACTTAACCCGGACAGTGCTACTCGGGCACGGGCACCCGGAGGCTCATTCATCTGGCCGAATACCATGGTTACCTGCGATTTGTCCAGGGCTTTTTTATCTACTTTGGATAAATCCCAGCCACCTTCTTCCATACTCTTTTTAAACTCTTCGCCATAGTTTACAATGCCCGCTTCAATCATCTCGCGAAGCAAATCGTTACCTTCACGGGTACGTTCGCCTACCCCTGCAAATACGGATAGACCGTCGTAGCCCTTGGCAATATTATTGATCAACTCCTGGATTAGAACCGTTTTTCCTACTCCGGCACCTCCGAAAAGGCCAATTTTACCCCCTTTGGCATAGGGTTCAATCAAGTCAATGACCTTAATTCCCGTAAAAAGAATCTCTGATTCGGTGGATAATTCTTCAAATTTGGGCGGTTCCCTGTGAATAGGCGTTCCATTTTCTTTTGTAATATCTCCAATACCGTCAATCGCTTTTCCGGTCACACTCAGCAATCGTCCCTTTACATAATCGGCAGGAGGCATCAAAATCGGCTGTCCCGTTGCCACTACCTTCATTCCGCGAACAAGTCCGTCGGTAGCATCCATAGAAATACATCTAATCGTTTGCTCGCCAATATGTTGTTGACATTCAATGGTAATAATCTCACCATTATCGCGGGTTATCTCAAGTGCATCTAAGATACTAGGAAGTTCCTGATCTACTAAATCAAAACTAACATCAATAACAGGTCCCACTACTTGAATGATTTTCCCTTCTAATTGTTTCATAATACAAGTTTACCTTTATGGCAACCATTAACACTAACGTTAATGATGGCTTAATGAGATATAGAGATATTAATCAAATTGTTAAAATAACAAATGCTAAAAATAACAAGATTGTTGAATAAGTACTAATTAATTCTTTGCATTAATTTGGAAGCAAAGTTTTCCAGTTCATTTTTTACCGAGTAATCTCCATCGATTTGGGATAAGCAATGAATGGCCTTTTCATAATACTCTTTCATTTTGTTTTTCGAGGCCGTATCTACCGACAGCTTTACATATATCTTTTTTACCGCCTCAATTTTTTCATTATAATCGAAATCTTCTACGGTAATCCAATCCATTAAGTTTCTTTTATCCTCTTTTTCCGCTTTTTTTAATGCCGTAAGCAGTAAAAAAGTTTTTTTGTTGGCAATAATGTCGCCTCCAATTTTCTTTCCGAAGGTATCCTGATTTCCAAAAGTGTCCAAAAAGTCGTCTTGTAACTGGAATGCCAATCCTATATTTATTCCGAAATGATAGATGAGTTCGGCTTCGTGCACGGATGCATTTGCCAAAATAGCGCCCATTTTTAAACTTCCTGCCAACAAAATAGCTGTCTTTAACCTGATCATTTCAAGGTACTCCTCTACCGTTACATCGTTCCGGGTTTCAAACTCCATATCGTACTGCTGGCCTTCGCAAACTCCCAGTGCCACAGCGTTAAAAAGCGCAATGACTTTGGGCAATTTATCGGGATCGCACTGGCAAACAAACTGATGTGCCTTTATCATCATGGCATCGCCCGACAAAATGGCCGCATTGGTGTTCCATTTTTTATGAACCGTAGGATTATTTCGTCGGACTTCTGCATTGTCCATTATATCGTCGTGTAGCAAAGTAAAATTATGAAACACCTCCAATCCTAATGCCGGGTACAATATTTTTTCGGGCTGATGCCCGAACAATTGGGCGGCCATCAAACACAATACAGGCCGGATTCGTTTTCCACCTTGTGCCAAGGTATATGCTATCGGAGTATATAATTCCTGAGGCTCAGTTACAAAATTTATCTTTTCAAGTTCGGCATTAACAAGTTGCTGGGTTTCTTTTATGTTGAGCATTTTGTTCGGTCTGTTTAGTTTTACTCTGTTCTGTCAACAGGTACTTTTTCAATTTTCAAATCTTCAATTTCAATATCTTCGTCTTCGTTATAAATATGAAGTAACGGTTCCCTGAAGGATTCGTTCGTAATTTGTTTCTCTAACGATAACAATAACGACGGTAGCAAGATTAAGTTCGAAACAAGGGCTATTAATAATGTCACAGCAACTAAAATACCCAATGCTACGGTGCCCCCAAATTCTGAAAAACCGAATATTCCGAAGCCAAAAAACAAGATAATAGAAGTGTATATCATACTCACACCTGTTTCTTTGAGTGCCAATACAACTGCGGCCTTAATACTCCAGTTTGTTTCGCCTAATTCCTGACGGTATTTGGCCAGATAGTGTATCGTATCGTCAACGGAAATACCGAAAGCGATGCTAAAAACCAATATTGTGGAAGGTTTTATAGGAATTCCAAAGTACCCCATCAGGGCGGCCGTCATGAGTAACGGAATCAAGTTCGGTATCAGCGACACGATCACCATACGTTTAGACGAAAACATCCAGGCCATAAAAGAGGCTATTAAAACAATGGCCAAAAACAAGCTTATAAACAAATTACGAATCAAATATTTGGTTCCTTTAAAAAAGAGTACACTGGCCCCGGTAACCGAAGTGCTGTACCTCTCCTCCGGAAATAATTCACCCATAAGTTCAATCACCAATTTGTTGAGCGCTGTCATTTTTGTGGTACCAATATCTTTTAACCTGTAACTCAGTCTTGTTTTTTGTTTCAAGGAGTCGATAAATGTATTGATAACCTGTTGTTGTTCGCCTCCTCCTTTTGAAACATAGGATAACAAAAAGTTACGTTCCTGGTTACTTGGGATATCGTAGTATTTCGGATTTCCATTGTAAAACCCCTGGCGGGCAAACTTAACCACTTCGGTAAGGGATAGGGCATTAGAAATTTCGGGATGCGACGAAAGTTTTTTGTTGAGCAAGTCCATTTTTTTAAGATTGCTTGTCCTGAGTACACCGTTGGGTTTTTGGGTATCGATCATGATTTCCAACGGCATCAACCCGTCAAAGTTCTCTTCGAAGAACTTCAGGTCAAGATAAAGCGGATCTTCATGTGGAATATCGTCCAGCATATAACCTGTTGTTTTAATGTTGGTGATTCCGATAATGCCGAATATTAAAATTATGCCGGTTGTTATATAAACAGTGTTTCGATGATTTAAAGAGATATGCACCAGTTTGTCTACTATATTATTCACCGCCTTATTATCGAGATGGTTTAAGTGCCTTTGTTTTGGAACCGACAAAAAGCTAAACATAATCGGGATCAACAGCAACGACAGAATAAACACACCAATAATATTTATGGCCGCTATTATACCAAACTCAACCAATATCCGGCTACTGGTAAATATAAAGGTTGCAAAGCCCGAAGCAGTGGTAAGATTGGTTAAAAACGTGGCATTACCTATTTTACAGATTACACGTTGTAAAGCTTTTATTTTGTTTCCGTGCTTACGGTACTCCTGGTGGTATTTGTTGAGCAGAAATACAGAGTTGGGAATTCCGATAACTATAATGAGCGGAGGGATCATCCCGGTTAAAATGGTGATTTTGAATCCAAACAAGGACTGTGTACCTAATGCCCATATAACAGCCATTCCTACTACTAGCATTGAGAATATCATTACCTTAAACGACCTGAAAAATAAAAAAAGGATAACGGCAGTGATTCCTAAGGCCATAAAAATGAACATATTCAGTTCTTTTTTGACCATTTCGGCAGTCGTTACCCTGATAAACGGCAATCCGGAATAATGCAAATCTATTTTGGTTTTGGCCGTATAATCCGCTCCCATTTTAACAATCTGTTCAATGAGTTCAACACGCTCGGGACTTTGCAAAATATGGGGTTCAAGGGTGATGGCCATTAAGTAAGAATCCTTACTTTTATTGTAAATATTACTTTGGTAAAATGGAAGTTGATAAAACTTGTTTTTAATGGAGTCAAGCTCATGCTGCGATGACACCTTACCTTTAAATAAGGGTTCAATTTCAAACCGCTTTTCTTTTATGTTTTTGACAAGATTATATGATTCCGATACCGAAAAAACAGAACTGACGCCTTTAATGGAATCAATATCGGAACTTAACTTAGTCCAGTTCATGTAATTGGCTAGTTGAAAGAAATCTTTGTCTTTTACGCCAATAACCATTAGATTTCCTTCATTTCCAAATACTTCCTTAAAGGCTTCATATTCCAGATAAGCCGGGTCATCTTCGGGTAACAAAGGCGCATATTGGTACGACATTTGAACATCGGCGGCTTTGTAGGCCATGAAAACGGTGACCAGGGATAATATGGTTAAAAGCAGAATCCTGTTTTTTAATATGGTGCGAGCGATAAAAATCCACATGTTATTTAAATGGTATTTGACTGTTATATGTAAGCTAATTTGAAATACTTCAGCAATAGTGTTGTATCCTGCCAATCGGGGCAGACAGGGTAGAACCCTAGCAGGAAATTAATCCCTCTATTTCTATCAATGAATTGTGTTGATGAAATTCGCGGCTGGTAATAACCGTTTCAACATCCGGTAATAAACCACGCACTATTTCTTCCACCCTGTTATAGTCTTCGTTATTTTTAATATTAACCCTAATAAACTTAAAATGATTTTGAACGTTTAACGCCAACTTACAAATATCTTTATGCGAGAAAATATTCTTTAGCGTTTGTATCGTTTGTTGTTCAATATCTGCCGGAATCTGGTTCAAATCAGAAATACTTGTATACCAGAATTCATTGTTACCATTGTAAATAAACTTGCTTTTTATACCCTTATCCTCTATCAAAGTATTATCATCCAGATTTAACTTTGAACTTGCGGCTTCTCGAAATTTGGCAAACGCATTAAATTCAATTACCAGCGTATCGCCTAAATTATGAATATTATTTACAAGAGGCTTCCCGTTAACAAATAAGGCTTCTTCATAAAAAAAGTTCTTGATTTCGTTGAAAATGTGAAGGTTTCCTCTTTCATGATGATCATAATCCGAGGAGCCATTCAATTCAGGTATATAATTCCACTGGCGGTAAATATGACCAAAATTTAAATCTTCAGCCATCAAAATTTGTTCCGCAAAATCAAAACATCGCTGTGCCGAGAACAAAAGTGAATCTTCTTTGAATGAGATAGCCCCGGAAAATACTTCTAATCCGGCGCCATGTTTTACCGTTACATAATAATGGTTGAGGAGTTTTTTATATTGTACTTCGGCCTTATCATACAATTGGTACTGTATTACAAATTCCTCGTTGTTACAAATATTCTGGAAAATGATTGAAAAGGCTGGTATTTTATCTTTGAAAACATTTTTTAACGCATTTTCAATACATTCATATTCTTTGTTAAAATGATCCGGATCGGAATTATTGACGATAAAATCTAACTTAACAATAGAAGTACCGTCGCTGCTTTTTAATATATGATGAAGGGTGTTTTTAACCCTGTTTTTAAATGAATTACCCGCTTGTGCGCTAATAAGATTTACAATTCTCATCCCTAAAAAATTAATTTGGCGCAAATTTATTCGTTTTATTGATTAAGGTATCATTTGAAGAAGTTATTTTTTAGTACGCATGGTATTTTTCAACATTTTATAAACAAAAAAAGTAACCTATTTACAATACTGACCGTAACAGGGTGGAGTAAAACAAACAATAAATGGTGTTGTGATATGAAAAAAATCTTGTTGCTTTTAATACTTACCTTTACTGTTCCAAAGCTAGGTTTTAGTCAAGTTGAAAAATACAAATCTGTATTTACTTTAAATTTCATCCGGTATATCGGATGGCCCGATGATGCTAAACAAGGAGATTTTGTAATTGGCGTTTTAAAAAATGTAAAAATTGCAGAATACTTAATAAAGCAATCAGCTGGCAAAAAGTTTGGTTACCAGAATGTTGTTGTAAAACAGTTTAAATCAGTTGATGAAGTGACTGATTGCCAGGTGCTGTATGTTGCCTCCAGTGTTAATTTTCCCCGTCATTCCGAAAACCTTTTTTCCAAAATTGGTAAAAGTTCATTGTTAATTGCGGAAACGGAAGGAGCTACTAAGCATGGAGCTGTTATCAATTTTGTGGTGAGAGAAAACAATTTAAAGTTTGAGATTCACCATTCAAATGCGCAAAACCTCGGATTGAGTGTAAGCTCTAAACTCACAAATATGACAGCCGCTATAAAAAAGTAAAACTAAATGAAGATAAAATTAAATATTGCTCAAAAACTGATTGCTGGTTTTAGTATTTTGCTATTGGCAATTATTATAAACGGTGTTTCTACTTATTTTACCTTAAATAGTAGTCGGGCTTTAAGTGATCAGATTACAGGTGTATATAGTCCTTCTGAACATAATATACAGCAACTTAAAGATATGGTTATCAGTTCGAAGGCTTTAATTAAAAGCTGGGTTTTTATTGACAGGCAACCGGGTACCGCGGATAAAGTGGTGCTTGAAAATTTACATACCACTGATTATCCTGAGTTAATAGAAAGGCTTACAAACAATAAAATCAACTGGGAAAAGTCGGATCAAGCTGCCTTTGACGCAATTAAGCGCAAAACAGACTCACTGTTCACAAAACATCAATATGTAATGAACAGTTTAAATTCGTTTGAGGCTTATGATGATGTTATGGTAATATTTGAGGTGGAACCAATGGTTCAGGAAGACGGAGAGATAATTAAATTAAGTAATAAGATTGTGGAGGAACTTACCGTATTAGTAGACAAGTTTAACGGTTTAAACACTGCATCGCTTAATAAAATGGATGCTTCATTTGCCTGGTTCAATGGATTTGTGGTCGTAATGATATTGCTATTGGTTGTGGTTTCGGTGGTTATTGCATACTGGTTGTATAAAAGTATTGTTTTGCCATTAACTAAAGGAGTTGAATTCGCCCAGGCCATTGGGAATGGTGATTTAACGGCAGAACTTAAGATAGAGCAAGACGATGAAATAGGTAAGCTTGCAGATGCGCTTAAGGCGATGGCCACTAATATCAAAAACATTGTGATTTCAATTAAAGAAAACGCAAATGACTTGGTGTCCAGTGGCAAGAACGTGAAAGATAGTTCTTTGCAGCTTTCCAAGGGATCTGCCGATCAGGCTGCATCTGCCGAAGAAGTATCCACTTCCATTGAGGAGATGGTAGCCAATATCGATCAGAACACGGAAAATGCGGTGCAGACGGAAAAAATTACGGTTGAAACGGCACAAGATGTTAATGTGGCAGATAAACTGTCTTCGGAAGCTGCGGACTCGATGAAAAGTGTGGCAGAAAAGATTACGATTATTGGAGATATTGCCTTTCAAACCAATATATTGGCATTGAATGCAGCCGTAGAAGCCGCCCGTGCAGGAGAACATGGAAAAGGATTCTCGGTAGTGGCATCCGAAGTACGTAAGCTGGCCGAGCGAAGTAAAGTAGCAGCCGATGAAATTCATAGTTTGGTAAATGGTGGTTTAAAGGTATCGCAGGAAGCTGGCGAGAAATCGCGATTGCTGGTACCCGATATTCAAAAAACAACACAGCTCATTAAAGAAATTTCGGCAGCCAGTTTGGAACAAAAAACAGGTGCAGAGCAAATTAATATGGCCATGCAACAGTTAAACATGATCACACAGGAAAATGCTTCCTCGTCGGATGAGTTAACGCAGAGTGCGGAGCAGCTGGCGGTTTTGGCAGACAGGTTGAAAGAATCGGTGAGTTTCTTTACCATTGGTGACGAAAATATGATGCAGACTGGCACATCCATCCCAAAGTCCTTCGTAAAGAAAACAGAAAAAAAGCTATCTGAACCAGGCGTGGAACGAAAACCGAAAAAAACCAAAGTTTCTCCGGAAATAGGTGATTTGATCAACCTGGAAAGAGAAATGGACTTGGATAATTACGAAAAATTTTAGAACGTATTGTAATAAACCTGCAAGTTATGGATAAACCATTTTCAGTTGAAATGAAGGATGATAGTGATATACAGGAAATGATCATTTCCGGTGATTTAATCATTAATCATGCCGATACCATAAAAGAAGAGTTGCTTAAAACGCTTGACTTTTCAAAAAAACTACATATAAAGGTCGACAATCCAACGAGAATCGATATCACATTTATTCAACTTGTTCTCGCTATTAAAATGGCTTATAAAAACAAGAGGCTCGATTTTAATTTAGAGGGTACATTTAACGATGAAGCGTGTACCTTGGTTGCCAACGCAGGTTTTAATGACCTATTTAAACTATAGAATAAACATTTACTAATTATGGCTAAGACAGTTCTTATTGTTGACGATTCTGAAAGCATCAGGGAAGTTGTTAATTTTACCCTACAAAACGAAGGGTACGAAGTATTGGTAGGTATTGACGGGGAGGATGCACTTCAATTTTTAGATGGAAGAACCATCGACATTATCATTACCGATTTACACATGCCTAACCTGGATGGTTTAGGTTTGATTCGCAAAGTGCGCGAAATTGATGCCTACAAGCATATTCCTATTTTATTTCTGACAACAGAATCGCAAGCAGCTAAAAAGATGGAAGCAAAACAAGCCGGTGCCACGGGGTGGATTATCAAACCTTTTGTTCCTGCCAAACTTTTAAGTGCGATATCCAGAGTTTTAAGATGATAGAAAAGATAAAAGAAGGTTTTATCAGCGATACGCTACATGATCTCGATTCCATCGAGATGGATTTAGGTGCCGAATCCCTCGGTAACCCTTTAGATTGTGTTGCTGAAAAAATATTTACGGCAGTGCACAAAATAAAGGGTACTGCGCCAATGTTGGGTATTTATGGGCTGGATGATATTGCCATACCAATGGAGCGTGTCTATGATGCTATCAAAAACGGAAACCTCTCTTTATCAAACGAAATTGTATCCAATACCATTAAGCTCATACCTGCGTTAAAAGCGGAGCTGGGTAATAACCAACAGAGAAACCTTGATTCGGAAGACGTTAGTAAATCTTTGCGTTTTTTTGAGTCTCTAATCTAGTAAAATGCAGGCGCATGATTGATAAGTTTAGAGCCAAATTTGTTGAAGAATCTCTCGACAATGTGCACGACCTCGAAGAGGCCTTGTTGCTTCTCGAAGATGATAGGACAGACAAGGAAATAATTGAACGGATATTTAGAGCCATGCACTCGCTTAAGGGCGGTGGCGCCATGTTCGGATTTAATGATTTGAGCGAATTCACGCACCATCTGGAAACTGTTTTTGATGAGGTTCGTAACGGAAAACTGGTTATTTCGGATGAAATAATCTCTGTAACGTTTAATGCTATCGACCAGATTAAACACTTATTGGATGTTGGTGATTTAACGGATGAATCGGAAAAGCAGGAACTGGCAGGCTTAACCCGTAAAGTTCAAGAATTGGTTTCCAAACCCCAGGATGATGATCAGAGTCAAAAAAACAGCGATGCCGATGCCGCGGTAAAAATAGAGCCGGATGGTTCCAAAACATATCTGATAAACTTTAAGCCCCATACAAACATTCTTCAAAACGGGACTAACGTAATGTTTTTGTTGGATGACTTGCATGCGTTGGGCAAAGCAGTGGTTTTGTTCAACGATGAAAAGGTTCCTGAATTGGCGGACATGAATCCGCAGGAATGTTTTGTTACCTGGGACATTGTTTTAAACACATCCGAAGCGCTTAACGAGATACAGGATGTGTTTATCTTTGTTGAAGATGAATGCGATTTAACCATCCATGAAATTTTTGATGGCAATATTACCGAAAACGCCTTGTTCGAAGAGATAATGGCAAAATGCCGGCGTAACGAGGAAAAACTAACGGCCGAATTGCTCAAGGGAATAACTTGGTCAGGTGAACAAAAAAAGGTATCCCCGGAAAAAAAGAAAGCACAACTAAAAGAGCATAAAATTTCCAGTATCAGGGTAGCTTCCTCCAAAATTGACGAACTGGTGAACCTGGTTAGCGAGTTGGTAACCATTCAGGCACAACTTAACTTATATGCCGAAAAAAGTGGAGAACCACAAATTATTTCCCTTTCGGAAAACATTCAAAAACTAACACGGCAATTAAGAGATAGCGCATTTGAAATTAGTCTGATCCCTATCCAGAGCGATTTGATGAGATTCCAGCGTCTGGTGCGTGATTTATCAAAGGAGTTAAACAAGGAAATAGATTTTATTATCGAGGGCGGCGACATTGAGTTGGATAAAAATATTATTGAGCACCTTACCGATCCCCTGTTACATATGATCAGGAATTGTGTGGATCATGCCATTGAAATGCCCGATGAACGAATTAAAAAAGGCAAAAACCCAAAAGGTAATATCATATTTAAGGCCTATTACGAAGGTGCCAATGTGATTATTAAAATTATTGACGACGGAAAGGGAATCGACCCTAACTTTATTTTAAATAAGGCCATTCATAAAGGAATAGTTGACGAAGGCGTTGAACTTAGTAAAAAAGAAATCCTTGATTTAGTATTCATGAGCGGGTTTTCTACCAAAGAACAGGTTTCCGACCTATCCGGGAGAGGCGTGGGTATGGATGTTGTTAAAAGAAAGATTGGTGAAATAAGGGGCGAGGTTTCCATCGATTCTGAAGTGGATAAAGGAACAACTTTAACCCTGGAGTTACCTTTAACCTTATCCATTATCGATGGATTGCTGGTTACCGTGGCCCAGTCGCAATATGTAATTCCGGTTTCGGCCATCGAAAAAATATACCCGCTGGAAAACAAGGACAGAAAAAGCATATTTAATGATGTGATTACTTTGGATGGAGAGCAGTTTCCTGTAATTGGGATGAGGAGTATTTTTAACGAACCAGAAACAAGCGAAAAGGAACATATCATTCAAATCAAATATGAAGATAAGCAAATTGGGTTAATTGTTGATGAGGTTATAGGAGAATACCAAACCGTGGTAAAGCCATTCGGGAAACTGCTGAAAGACCAGGAAGTGATTTCAGGAGCTTCGATCATGGGCGACGGTTCCATTTCTATGGTTGTAGATACCAACAGACTCGTTCATTTTCATTGGAACCAAAAATTACACAAATAATGGAAGGTGAATTTAAAACATTAATTTCCTTCGGGCTGGGAGAACAAACCTTTGCTTTCGATAGCCTTAAGGTACGTAATATACTTCCTTACGAAGGAAACGTGACCAGGGTACCTAATACCCGCGAGTTTATTTTGGGTGTTATTAACCTGCATGGCAATATTGTTCCTGTAACCGATATGCGCAAGATTATGGCATTGGAAGAAGTTGAACGTACAAAGGATACATCCATCATTATTGTGTCGCCTGAGGATAAGCAGGAATCGCAGTTCGGTATTTTGGTCGATCTGGTAAAGGAAGTATTCGAAGTTCCATCGGAAAAAATAAAACCGGCCGCGTTCGAAAATAGAATGGGTTTAATAGAATCCTTTGAAGGTACCGTTCAGGAAAAGGAAGAATTTGTCCACCTGATAGACTTAAAGCATGTTTTATCACAAATAGAAAGTAAAAACTAATTGATATGGAAGATATTAATAATTCATATCTGTCATTTAAAGTGGGATCAGAAACCTTTGCTATTCATGTTGGAAGGGTAAACGAAATACGCGAATACGAAGCACCACGTAACATGCCGGAGTCCATCTCTTTTATGGCTGGTGTAATCGATCACAGAGATGAGGTAATCCCTGTTATCGATACAGGTGTAAAGTTTGGCATGAATCCTATTGAGGTAACGCCGTTGACCTGCATTATTATCATCGATGTAAAACGAAAGGATGATATCTCTTCCTTCAGGATGGGGATTCTTGCCGATGCAGTAACCGATGTTTTTGAAGCAGTTGAAGAAGATTTTAAGAATATCCACAATGATTATAGCCCAAATTATATCCAGGCTACCATCAACATAAACGAACACTTTTATCTAATCCTGAATTCGGATGAGGTATTCAGCGTTAACGAAATTATTAGTTTGTGTAAGGAGGTTGAGGAGATTAAGAAGCAGTGACAGACCGGGGTAAAATATACGAAAAGGAGCTTGACTGTTTTAAGGCAGAACTGTCCGAAAAGGACTTTGAGGCGTTTAGCAACTTCATATATAACGAGTTTGGTATAAAAATGCCACCGGTTAAAAGGGTGATGTTGCAAGGAAGGTTGCTGAAAAGGATCAGGCAGCTGAGCATGAAGTCGTATAGCGAGTATAAAGACTATTTGTTTAGTAACGGCGGACAAAAAGAGGAAATATTTAATTTTTTAAACGTTGTAACCACCAACAAAACGGATTTTTTCAGAGAACCGGTTCACTTTGATTTTTTGAAGAACAATGTTTTGCCTGAGTATACCGGCACACAAACAAGGGAGCCGTTTAAAGTTTGGAGTGCTGGTTGTTCCAGCGGCGAGGAACTTTATACCGTGGCAATAACGTTGAGCGAGTACCAGAGAGAGCATCCCTCTTTTACGTACCAAATGTTAGGAACCGATATTTCGCAGAATGTATTAAGTAAAGCAGCCAAAGGCATTTATGCAAGTAATAAAGTAGACATTGTTCCCTTGGAACTTAAAAAAAGATATTTATTAAAAAGTAAGGATCAGCAAAACCCTACTGTTAAAGTAAGACCAGAGTTACAAAGTAATTTGAGTTTGAAGTATTTAAACTTAATGGATTCGAATTACACAAATATAAACCAGAAGTTTGATGTGGTATTTTGCCGAAACGTTTTAATATATTTCGACCGAGCCACACAAGAAAGTGTGATCAATAAATTGAGTTCGCACCTAAAAACCGGCGGCATTTTTTTTATCGGACATTCAGAGTCGTTGACCGGAATGAACGTACCACTGGAACATATTAAACCAACAATTTTCAGAAAAAAATAAAGCACAAAACGATAACCATGAATAACTTATCAGACAGACAATTGCTTAAGGAGCTCAGACAGCGCCTTGACAATGGTAAAAGTAGCGAAAAGGAAATAAAGGAACTTACAATGGAATTACAGAGTGTTTCAAAACAACTGAAAGATTCTGAAGCGCTAAAAAGTCACTTTATATCCAATATATCAAACGAAATAGTGAATCCTTTTACTTCTATTCTTGGGTTGTCGAAAGCCATATTGTCTGTTGAAAAACACGATTGGAAGAAGGTGGTTTCCATGGTAGCGCTAATTCACTCGGAAGCATTTAACCTCGACTTCCAGTTAAAGAATATTTTCGTGGCAGCCAAAATAGAAGCCGGTGAAATAGCACCAAACATTGCCAAGGTAAATATCAGAAGCTTGCTTCAAACAGTGGTGGATTCATTCAACATCATCAGTCGAAAAATGGGTATTTCATTCGATATGCAGTTCAATATCGATCATGGTTTTGGTAAAAACTTTTATTTTAAAACCGATTCGGAAAAACTAAAACTTATTTTAAGTAACCTAATTAACAACGCGTTAAAATATAGTTACAAAGATAGCAAAGTGGTAATCTCGGTTTGGTTGGACGAGGATGATGTATTGAAAATTTCAGTTCAGGATTTTGGTACGGGCATATCCGAAAAGAATCAACATACAATTTTCCAGCGTTTTAAAAGGTTGGATACCGGAATTAACTCAATTAATCGCGGTCATGGTTTAGGCTTATCCATTACTAAGGCTTTACTGGACGTGTTGAGCGGTTCGATCGAAATTTCGAGCCAAAAAGGAGAAGGGTCTACCTTTACCATTAGCGTGCCAGAAGCCAGAAATATTGTGGATGGATTTAGCGGTGATGGGAACGATATATTCTTTGATGAAGAGGACGAGATTTTTTAAGGATGAATAGATGAGTCAATATTTACAACATTTTTTATATCCTTCCTCTTTGTTTGTAAGTAAGGAGCCGTACCTGGTAAAAACCATATTAGGTTCGTGTGTGGCGGTTTGCTTATGGGACTCTAAATTAAAAATTGGAGGCATTAACCATTTTATGTTGCCCAACTGGAACGGTAACGATTTGGCATCACCAAAATATGGCAATATCGCTATCGACAAATTAATTGATAGGATGCTTTTTTTGGGATCGAAGATTGAAAACCTGCAGGCAAAAGTATTTGGCGGAGGCGAATTGTTGCAAACCGGAATTTCTAAAACCGTGATCGGCGAAAGAAATATTAGGGTGGCAAAGTTAATGCTTGAGGAAAGAAAGATACCTGTAGTATCCTCCTCCACAGGAGGAAAACGGGGTAGGAAGATTATTTTCTTCACCGATACCGGTGAGGTAAGGCACAAGCTTTTGGATAAAAAAACAGATTAAATGCAAGAAGCTTTGAATTAAATGTACCGTTAATTTTTTTTATATTTCTTTGCGATAATAGATAAAAATAATTTTTGTTAACCTTGTTCTATGAGGATGAATAAAATACGGGTATTAGTAGTTGATGATTCAGCGGTGGTCAGACAGAGTCTGTCTTCCATTTTAGGGTCTGATCCTGAAATTGAAGTGATGGGGACTGCGGCGGATCCAATTATTGCGGTAAAAAAGATCATGAAAGAGATACCTGACGTGATCACGTTGGATATCGAGATGCCGCGCATGGATGGATTGACTTTCTTGCGAAAAATAATGTCACAACATCCTATCCCTGTGGTTATTATCTCATCGTTAACTACTGAAGGAACCGAGGTTGCCATGAGAGCCCTGGAATATGGTGCTTCTGAAATAATTGGTAAACCAGCCATGAATGCGGCGAAGTTTATCAATGAGTCCAAAATTATGATATGTGATGCTGTGAAAGCTTCGGCACAGGCCAAGCTTACCCGCAAAAAAATGTCCGGTAGTGCCACGATAAGCGCAGCGCCCTCAAGACTTAAACCCGGGGTAACACCGGCGCACTCATTAGAGGTTACGCCAAAATATTCGGCAGATGTAATTCTGGATCGGGGATCTGTTTCAGACCGTATTGCCATTACCGATAAGGTTATTGTGCTAGGAGCATCAACAGGAGGTACTGAGGCAATCAGGCATTTCCTTAAAAACCTGCCGGATAAAATACCGGGAATAGCTATCGTACAGCATATGCCCGAGGGTTTTACAAAATCATTTGCAAACAGTCTCAATAACATTTGCGAGCTGGAAGTAAAAGAAGCTGAAAATGGAGATAAGTTATACCAGGGGAGAGTTTTAATTGCGCCGGGGAATCATCATATGCTGCTTAAAAGGGTGGGTAAAGAATATTTTGTAGAGGTGAAGGACGGTCCTTTGGTAAACAGGCATCGCCCTTCGGTAGATGTACTTTTTAGAAGCGCGTCGCGCTATGCCGGCAAAAATTCCACGGGCATATTATTGACCGGAATGGGCAATGATGGCGCCAAAGGCCTACTCGAGCTGAAAGAATCCGGAGCACATACCATTGCCCAGGACGAAAGCAGCTCAGTTGTGTATGGAATGCCCAAAGAAGCTGCTAGGTTAGGTGCTGCCGATAAAATCATGTCGTTGGATGAGATGGCGCCTTACCTGTTAAAGTTAATATAAACATTACCATTATTTATTGGAGTGGTATTGTGATAAAAAGTTTATAATTTCGCCGGACCTTATAAAAAGGTCTGTAAATTTTAATACAATCATTGTGAAAAAGCTTGAATTGTCGCGTATTTTAGGGAAATATACTTTTAGGGGAATTTTGTTCGGATTATTCGTTGTGATAGGGGTGATCCTGATGAACCGGAACTCTGAAGTGTTACTGCAAACCAATGGAAGCATGGCGGATATGTTTTATCTGTTTCCCGGAATGTGGTTATTGGTATTGTTGCCGTTTGTGACCGGTACCATAGGATATGCTTTGGCACTTTCGTTTACAAAAATTATTCGCAAACAGCGCAAGTCTATCAAGGCCGAGGCCAAGCGATCGGATATGATCCTTAAGTTTGTCAATAACCTGAGGCACGGAAATCTGGATGCAGTAAATATTGGTTCGGAAAGAAAGGATCAGCTCAGCAAATCGTTGTTAAAACTTCGCGACTATTTAATAAAAAGCAAAAAGGAACAGGAGCAAGGCAGGGTTGAGGAAGAACAACGAACCTGGGTAACACAGGGATTAGCGCAGTTTGCAGAGATTCTGCGCAAGGACAACGATAACCTGGAGGTGCTTTCATACAATATTATCAGTTACATGGTGAATTATTTAAAAATTAACCAGGGAGGCGTATTTCTGTCCAAAGCAAACAATAAAAACGAAAAGTTTTTTGAACTCACGGCTTGCATAGCTTTCGACAGAAAAAAATATGCCGATAAGCAAGTCAAGTGGGACGACGGATTAATTGGCAGATGCGCACTGGAAAAAGAGACCATTTATATTACCGATTTACCGAACGATTATGTTACCATAACATCCGGTCTTGGTGAGGCCAACCCTAAAGCCTTACTCATTGTCCCCCTTAAGGTGAATGATGAAATTTATGGTGTAATCGAACTCGCATCTTTCAGTGAATTTCAGCCTTTTGAAATTGAGTTTGTAGAAAAAACCGCAGAAAGTATTGCCTCAACAATATCTGCTGTTCAAATTAATATTCAAACCACAAAACTACTGCACGAAACACAAATACAGGCCGAGAAAATGTCGCAGCAAGAAGAAGAGTTACGACAAAATCTGGAAGAAATGCAGGCCACGCAGGAAGAGTCGGACAGACGTGAGGTAGAAATGAAGGGAATCCTGGAAGCTATTGACAACTCCGCAATCAGTTGCGAGTTCGAAACCGATGGATCACTTATTTCGGTGAATCAGCTGTTCTTGCGAACATTCAAATATCTTCCGGAGGAAATAGAGGGGCAAAACCTGAAAATATTCTTTTTCCAAGATGAGCTTGATGAGCTTACCAAAATATTATCCGACCTTAAAAACGGTCATAATTTTAAAGGAAGGGTTCGACGAAGGACCAAATTGGGCGAGGAAATATTTTTACTGGCAACTTATACCCCTGTTATTGATAACAACGGCGATATTGTTAAAATATTGAGTCTCGAGAACGATGTTACCGATCAGGTTCGTATGGAAGAGCAGATGAAGAGTTCTAAGGAAGAACTGGGCGTTTTGCTGGAACAGGCCCGCGACGAGATGAAGGAGCAGTTTAAAGAAATAGAGGCCGTTAAAATACGAAACGAAAAAATGTTGGAAGGTGCACTTGATGCAATCATTACTACCAACAAACAGGGTATAATGGAGTTCTTTAATGAGGCCGCCGAAAAACTTTGGGGTTACGAAAGAAATGAAGTATTGGGTCAACATATTTCAACGCTATTCTCCACCGAAACCGCCCAAAAAGATCCTTTTGTAAAAGCCTATGTCACTACCGAGGAGAACAAGGTGATAGGGGAGCGTAAAGAGGTAAATATTAAAAACAAATTTGGTGACGATATACCCGTACTGTTCTTGCTATCTGAGGCGCAAGTTGGAGATGACCATGCATTTACAGCGTTTATCCAAAACGTGGAAGTTGAGTTGTTTTAATTTTACACCGTGGTAAAGTGAGTAGTATTACGTTTAAAGATTTTCTTCAAGAACTTAAAGTGCATACGCCCTATAACTTTTGCGATTATTCCGATAGTTCAATCCAGCGGCGTATCGATAAAATCCTGAAGGATCAAAATACAAATATTGGCGACCTTCTGAGCAGGGCCAAGACCGATGTGGACTTTTGCGAGCAGTTGGTCGATGATATAACGGTAAATACTACAGAACTTTTTCGAAACCAGGAAACCTGGGAATATTTGTTTAAACATGTTTTTCCCGGCCTTAAATGGAAAAATAATATCAACATTTGGCATGCCGGGTGCTCCACCGGACAGGAAGTGTATTCTAACCTGATATTGTTTAATGAGTTAGGTTTGTTGGGTAAAGCCAACGTGGTTGCTTCCGACCTTAACAACAAGGTTTTAAGGGCCGCCAAAAAAGGTGAATATGACTTAAAATTCAACGCTCAATACATCGACGTGTACAATAAGTTGATGGATAAAATAAAACCGAAGGCTAAACCTTTTGAGCATTACTTTGATGTAGACAAAGAAAATGATAAAATAAAGATTAAAGATTTCATTAACAGGGTTCCAAAGTTTACACGTCACGATTTGGTAGTTGAGGAAATACCTTTTTATCAAAAATTCGACGTTATTTTTTGCCGTAATGTGCTTATTTATTTCAATCCGGAGTTGCAACTTAAAATTGTAAGAAAATTCTTTGATAAATTATATGATGGTGGTGTACTTATTTTAGGTACCCATGAGGCACTGCACGGATTTTTTAAAACCCGTTTTGTGAAACATGGCATGGTGTACACTAAAAGCAACACCTTTCATTTAAAGTACAAATAGTCTAATGGCAATTGGTCCTACAATAATCGATATAAGGGAAATAACAGCTGTTCTATCCGAGATTCTTAAGATGGATTACAGCAATTATGCGTTTTCTTTCCTTAGAAGAAGGTTCGCCTTTTTGTTCGACGAATTAAAGGTAAAAAATGCAAGTTCATTCATTCAGGAGATCAAAAACGGTACAATAATCGACGATTTTTGTTATTTTTTTCCCGTTGAGGAGAACGAAATGTTCCGTGATCCTTCGTTCTGGAGAACATTGAGAGGGAAAATACTACCTGACCTGGAAGAAGGAAATTTATCGTTTTGGTTTCCCGAACTCGTTTCTGCGGAAGAACTGTTTTCCTTGATCGTTATCCTGGAAGAAGAAAACCTCATGGAGAGGGCTAAAATATACTGTAACGTTTACAGTAACAGGCGAATAAGCCAAATAAAGCAAGGGGAAGTTAACAATAAAAATTTAGAGCTGAACAAAAACAATTATAAGCGTCTGGAGCTTAGAACGGTTTTCGAAAATCACTTTGTTGAGGGGAACGGAAATATCCGATTGGTCAACGAAAACTGGATTAACCAGGTGGAATTTCTACAAGGTAACTTCTTCAATGTTGTTCCGGCAGAGAATATAGGTGTTACCTTGTTCCGAAACAGAATGCTTTACTATAATAGTAAATTGCAGTCGGATGCCGAACAGCACTTGAAGCGTAGCTTAAATAAGGATGCTTTTCTTGTTATGGGTATTAAGGAGAAACTATTGAAGGAACATGAGCACGATTTCGTTCTATTCGACAGCAGCGAGCAAATCTACCGGGTTTCATAAATTTATCTAGAATAAAAGATATGGGAACATTTTATAAGGGAATAGTTATTGGAGGGTCTGCAGGAAGCTTTTCAATAGTCTTAAAAATTCTTTCGAACATAAAATCCGATTTTAAGTATCCGGTTATTATCTGTATGCACCGGTTAAAGCATATTCGTTCCGGCCTGCTCGAAGGGTTGAATCTTAAATCAAACTTACCGGTTGTGGAACCTTTCGATAAAGACAAAATAGAAGGCGGAAAAGTATACCTGGCTCCATCGAATTACCATATGTTTATTGAATTTGATTCTACATTCAGTCTATCCACCGAAAACGTTTGCAACCATAGCAGACCCTCAATTGATTATACGTTTTCATCGGCCGCAACCGCATTCAGAGATAAAATGATTGGCATAATTCTTACCGGAGCCAATAAGGATGGTGCTAATGGAATGAAAGAAGTAAATACTAAAAAAGGGCATACGATTGTGCAGGATCCAAAAACATGTGATGTGGAAACCATGACCAAATCTACCTTACAACTTTTTACTCCGGACGAAATTTTATCACCGGATGGGATCATAAATTTTTTAAACAGCCTTGAATAATTATGCAATGAGTAAAAAAGTATTATACAGGTTATATTATTTTGCGGCAGGCGCATTTTTGTTGGCTTTAGCTAAATATTGGTTTGTTCAGGAATTTATGTTCATGCCCAAATTTTTTATCGTAGAGTTTATTTCGTTTGGTCTTTTTTTAAGCATCGTCTATTTCTACGACCGTCATATCAGGGAAAGCATAAGTCAAAATATTATGAACGAAGAATTGCTTAAGGCAAAAGATACTGAACATGCCGGGGAGATAGCTAAACTGGAAGAAGAAATTAAGCACATAAAGAACGATGGCACACACTTTAAAACAGGTGAAAACGAATACCTTAGAATAAGCCAAATCTTAACTGCAGGACTGAGGGAATCGGCTGGTCAAGATGAAATGGCGAAGCAGGTTTTAACAAATTTGGCAAAGCAATATGAACTTGGTTTGGGTATATGTTACCTTTATGACAAACTTTCTGAAAGTTTTAGCGTAAAAGCCACTTACGGTCTCGATTCGAATATTCACCCTAAAAAATTTGTTTTGGGGGAAGGATTAAACGGTCAAGTAGCCGCAGATAAAAAATGTAAGTTAATTGAGGACGTCGACGAAGACTATTTTAATATAGAATCGTGTTCGGGATCGTCATTACCCAAATACATTTACCTATTGCCTATTGTCAAAGGTAATCAGTGTATTGGCCTAATAGAAATGGCCACCTTTGGACATGTGTACATTAACAACCAATGGGAACATTTGAATAATTATCTTGCAGACGCAATGTCTTTATAAATTGAAATTATGCCTGCTAAAAGGATCAACAAATACATACGGGAATATCTCAACTTTTCATCCATCAAAGAGCAAGAAAGCTTTTTTATAGCTGCTTTTTTAATCGTGGTTTATTTGATGACATGGACTGGATTCATTGATTTTATGCGTTTACCCTTTTCGATGAATACGATTGTTAAAATACATACTACCTGGTTGGTATGGTTTGTAGACCTATTAATAATAGGTGTTTCGTTAGGGGCTGTCGTTTTTATTAATCATAACAGAAAACTAAAAAACAAGCAGCAAAAAGAATTGGCCAAACTTAAGGGTGAGCTTCAATATAATAACCAAGTAGCCGATCTGATTCGTAAAGGCGACTATAATAAAATCCTGCACATAAATAAAAATAATTCTTCGTTGTTGAACCTGGCTAAGGACCTGATGGAAACCAACAAAAAAGAAGAGGAATTAAAATGGATTACTAACGGGAAGGATATCATCAATGAGGTATTACGCAGGTATCGTAATATTGATGAACTTTCCATTGAAATAATAAAAGCCATCATTGACTATACCGATGGTATTCAAGGGGCATTTTATCTTTTAGAAGGAAATAAGCTGGTTAGCAGAGCCACCTATGCCTTTAACAGGCAGCGATTCATAAATCAGGAGTTTGAGATTGGCAAAGGCCTTGTGGGGCAGGTTGCATACGAAAAGGCGATGATTTATCGCACCGAAATTCCGGATGATTATTTTACGGTAACATCTGGTTTGTTAAACGATGTAAAACCTAAGAGCTTGATCATTCTGCCTTTGATGCAGGAGGAGGAGCTGCAAGGCATCGTTGAGATAGGGTTTATGCACGACCATATTCCTGTCTATAAACTTGAATTTGCGCAGGAGCTAAGCTCCATAATTGGCAGAACAATTTACGCCCAAAAGATAAATGCGCAAACGGAAGTCCTTCTGAAGGAATCGCAGGAGATGACTGTTACCCTGCGGCAGAACGAAGAAAAACTGAAGGAGAATGCCCGGGAAATGATGATGGCTCAGGAAGACCTGGAACTATCCAATGAATTGTTGGAATCCAAGATCCAGGAGGTAGAGCATGGGCAGAAACGTATGGTCGCTTTGTTAACTAACGCGTCTGAGTTTATTTCCATATACGACGAAAACCAGCAACTTGTTTTTGAAAGCCCTTCGGTAAAAAGAATCCTGGGCTATAGGGATGATGAAGAAATCATAGGAATGGATCCCGAAATGATGACGCCCAAAGGTTACAGAACGATTAACAACTTGTTTGAATATCTAAAACAAACACCGGGTGGCGAGAGTATGGCACAATATGCTTATCTTAAAAAATCGGGTGAGAAATTGTTTCTGGAAACCAAAGGGAAAAACCTTTTGCACGACCCCGCTATAAAGGGGATCATATTTAATACGCAGGACATTACAGAGCGTATACGAGCGGAGAAAGAAGAACGGATGAAAAGTAGGATGCAGTCACTTTCGGAAAATTCACCGGATATGATTCTTCGCATAAATACTACAGGAAAGCTGGTTTATGCCAACCCCGCGGTATCTGATTTTATTGGTCTTTCTATCCAGGAGATCACCAAGAAAAGAATCAACGATCTGCATATTGATGAAAGGTTCATCGGATTTATTAATAAAGTGCTGATAGAAATCAAACGTAACGAAGAGCAAATTATTGATGAGCTGGAAATTACTTCGCCACACGGCGATAAAATAATGCAAATTAAAGCCATACCTGAGCTGAATGAGGAGAACTTACTGGAATCGGTATTGTTTGTAGCACATGATATGACGGAAATGAAGCGGATTGAGCAGGATATCAAGGAGAAAAACAAGAAGATATCAGACAGTATCAATTATGCCCAAAGAATACAAACCTCAATTCTGCCGGATACGTCTTTCATTCGACATCACTTTCCACGCTCGTTTATTTTCTATCGTCCCAAAGATGTTGTAAGTGGAGATTTTCCATGGTTTGTGCAAAAAGATGAAACTTTTTACGTGGCAGCCGTAGACTGTACTGGTCACGGCGTTCCGGGCGCATTGTTATCCTTTATCGGATATTTCTTGTTGAATAACATAGTAAATATTGACAACAACTTTAATGCCGCCAAAATATTGGACCTTCTGCACGATGGGGTTAGGACCACTTTAAAGCAGAATGAAGAAGGCAACAACGGTCGGGATGGAATGGATTTGGCATTGTGTAAGATCGATAAGGAAAAGAAGACCATACAGTATGCCGGAGCACATAATCCTTTGTATTTGCTCCGAGAAGGAGAACTTACAGAGTATAAAGGAAGCCGCAAAGGTATTGGAGGCAAACCTTTGTTGAAGAAGAAGGAAAGGGAGTTTGAAAATCACGAAATTCCTTACCGGGAAGGAGATAAGATTTTTATCTTCTCGGATGGATTACCCGATCAATTAGGAGGAGAAAGAAGACGTAAATACCAGTCGAAAAGGATCAGGGAAGCCTTAACAGAAAGCGACGATTTGAGTATGGCACATTTTGAACGCCATTTTTCGTCAGATTTTTACCAATGGATGGGAGAGGAAAAACAAGTGGACGACGTATTGATGATTGGTATTGAATTGTAAATATGCATTTTAAATATTTGTTAAATGGGAAATATTGACAACCATAGTTTTTTGGATTTTGCTTACCAGCTTTACCGAACTATGAAAACAAATGAAATTAGCTTGGTTTACGAAGGTGAAGTGACACAAGAAATCACAAAAACCTTTACCTCGTTAACCGAGAAAAATTTGGCCAAAAGCGAGGAATCCAATGCTGTTCAGAGGAAAGTGTTCAATGTAATGGTTGAATGCTTGCAAAATATAAGTAAGCATGCCGATTCTATGGGCGAAGATGGAGACGAACGTCGCGGTATCGTTATGGTGAGTAAAGGCGAAGATTCTTATAACATTATTACCGGTAACATTATTAAAAATACTAAAGTACCGGGACTAACCGACAACCTTGAACAAGTCAATTCTTTGGACAAAAAAGGTCTTTCGGAACTTTACAAGGCCCAAATGCGCGATGGTAGAATTTCGGATAAAGGTGGTGCCGGATTAGGACTGATCGATATTGCCAAAAAAACAGGTAGTGCATTAGGCTACCAGTTTAAGAAACTTAATGAAGAAGTTTCATTTTTTATTTTGACATCGACAATTAAACGTAGTAAGTAATTAACAAATAAAAATTTAACAATGGAAGTTATCAATATTCAGGGAACCGATGATACTCCTAACGTAATTCTGGATAAGGACAACGGGAAATTTGAAATTTCAGGAAGATCGTTGCCGGAAGATGTAAACCAATTTTATCAGCCAATTTTAGATTGGATTGACGCTTATGCAGAAGCAGGACCGAACGATGAAACAAATTTCAATATTAAATTGGAATATTTTAACACCGCCTCCTCAAAAATTATCTTGGATATTTTACTGAAGTTTGAAGAGATTGTGGAAAACGACAACAAGGTTAAAATTATCTGGCATTACCACGAAGAGGAAGAGGATATGTTGGAAGCAGGTGAGGAATATGCCGATATTGTTGAGATACCGTTTGAGTACGAAGCCTATACCGACTAATTATTTCTAGTAGTTGTTGATACATTAATATATGAGTGAAGAAATTTTAAAAGCCCTGATGCAACTGTTTGGTCTAATTGCCAAACAAGATGGTGGTGTGCAAGATACTGAAATAGAGTATGTAAAAAACTTTTTAAAAAGCCAGTTAAGTGCCGAGGCTGTCGAGGCGTATTTTGCTTTGTTTCAAAAACACTCTGTAGATAAAAAAGTTAACCGTAGCAACGACGAAGCTGGTAAGGTGAAACTTACCTCCATGAAGGATTCCGTGCGAATAATCGGGATCTGTAAAAAGATTAACAAGCAACTCAACAAGGAACAAAAAGTTGTAGTGCTGGTTAGGATGTACGAACTAATAAATGCCGACCGAAGGTTTACCGACCAACGAATGGCAATTATAAATACGGCAGCCGATGTGTTTAGAATGCCCGAAGAAGAGAAAAAGGGCATTGAAGCTTTTGTGGTAAACAACAACCTTAAAGAGCTTGATATAGAAGATTTAATGGTGATTAACTCCAGCGAAGACCATGGGGTTAAACGGGAGCACATCAGAACCGGAAAGCTAGATGGTAATGTGCTTATCCTAAGAATAAAAAGTGCCGATTTGTACTTTTTAAGGTACACCGGTAGCCAGGAAGTATTCTTAAACGGGCTTATGTTAAGTCAGCGAAGAATATATTTATTTCCCAAAGGTAGCTTTTTGAAATTCCCGGCAGGCGCACCAATCTATTATACCGATGTGGTGGGCCATTTTATGAGCGATGCCACTACAGCCAAGATTTCTTATGTTGTCGATAAATTAGGTTTTACTTTTAAAAATGGCGGCGTTGGTCTACGTGATGTAAACCTGGCCGAGGAGCACGGTCGGTTGGTAGGGATAATGGGTGCCAGTGGTGCGGGTAAAACAACATTGCTGAACGTTCTTTCGGGCACGGAATCCCCTAGTGCGGGTGAGGTCAGAATTAATGGCCAAAATCTTCATACCGAAAAAGATAAATTGGAAGGTGTAATCGGGCTAATTCCACAGGACGATTTGTTGATCGAAGAGTTAACAGTGTTCGAAAATCTTTATTACAACGCCAAGCTGTGTTTTAAAGATAAAAACGAGGAAGAAATTACCGGAATGGTGAACGATACGCTTCAAAGCCTGGGTTTATTTGAGCGTAGAAATTTAAAGGTTGGTTCGCCTTTGAATAAGATGATTAGCGGGGGACAGCGAAAGCGCTTAAACATTGCGTTGGAACTTATCCGAGAACCTGCCATATTATTTGTTGATGAGCCTACATCTGGATTATCGTCCCGGGATTCGGAAAACGTGATGAACCTTTTGAGGGAGCTTACCTTAAAAGGAAAATTAATATTTGTAGTGATCCATCAACCATCATCCGACATTTATAAAATGTTTGATAAGATGTTTATACTGGATACGGGAGGATACCCGGTTTATTACGGAAACCCCAGTGAATCGCTGATCTACTTTAAACAATTGGATGAGCAGATTAACAGCGATCAGGGGGAATGTCCGCAATGCGGTAACCTCAATCCCGAAATGGTGTTTAACATTATCGATGCCAATGTGTTGGACGAATATGGAAACTACACCAACAAACGGAAAACGAGTCCGCAGGAATGGAATGGTTTTTATAAGGAAAACATTAAAATTCCGGAAATTGAGGAGGTTGATTCTGCACCGCCACAATCATTAAACATACCGGCTTGGTTAAAGCAGTTTAAAATTTATACACGCAGGGATTTCTTCTCGAAAGTGGCCAACAAGCAATACATATTGCTTAACCTTTTAGAAGCCCCGATATTAGGACTTATCTTGTCTTTCTTGATCCGATATATCGTAGATCCCGATTCCAATATGTATATTTTTAGGGATAACGAAAACATCCCTCCCTATATTTTTATGGGCATCGTAGTGGCTCTTTTCTTCGGATTGATCGTTAGTGCCGAAGAAATTTTTAAAGATGCCAAAATATTAAAACGAGAATCGTTCTTAAATCTTTCCCGATCGAGTTATCTGGTATCTAAAGTGCTCATATTGTTCACTATTTCTGCCCTGCAGATGGCATTGTTTGTGGGCGTTGCTAATACCGTTTTGGGCATAAAAGGAATGTATTTTGAGTTTTGGCTGGCCTTGTTCTCGGTTTCTGCCTTTGCCAACATTCTAGGGCTGATATTGTCAGCCTCGTTTAACTCTATTGTTACCATTTATATCCTTATTCCACTTGTCATGATTCCGCAAATGGTGCTGGGTGGCGCCATGTTTACTTTTGATAAACTTAACCGGGATATCTCAAGTGCCGACAAAGTACCTTTAATTGCAGAGTTTATGCCCGCGCGTTGGATTTACGAAGGACTTATTGTGGACCAGTACAAAAACAACAAGTTTAAAAAGTTGTTTTTTGATGTGGAACAGGAAGAAAGTACTACAGATTACAAAATAGTACATTACTTACAGGAAGTAGATGATATTTTAAATGCTTGTAAAAAGCATATCGATAAAAATAAACCAGAAGAGGACGCTAAAAGTTACAAGCAGGATCTTGCATTATTGTATAACGAAATAAGTAAGGAAAATACCAGGGTTAATGAAATACAATTTGACAATGTTGACCAGCTCACCCCCGAGAGTTTTACCCCTAAAATGTATTCGTCGTTAACAGCCCATATTGAAAAACTTAAGGAGTATTATACCAATCGATTCGTAAGAGCATCCGCCAGGAAGGAAAAAATGATCAACCTGGCGATGTCTAAATACGGAAAGGAGCAATTTAATGCGGTAAGAGATCAGAATCTCAACGAAAGTATTTCTGATATTGTACGTAAGGTCTTCGAAAAGAATAAAATACTTAGGGAGGGCGACAAACTAATTCAGAATGTAGACCCCATTTATCAACTGCCTGAGCCGGAAAGTGCCTTGTCAATCCGAACCCACTTTTTTGCGCCCCAAAAGCATTTTGCGGGTCATTATTTCGATACCCTTTGGTTTAACATATGTATGGTGTGGATATTTAGCGTTTTAATGTATGTTATTCTTTATTTCGACCTGCTTCGTAAATCATTTAAGTTTTTTGGAGAATTAAAGTATCTAAAAAAGTAACCTTTTAACAGGTATCTAGTATAAATCAGAAGTTTTTATTATTTAAACAACCTATATCATGCTAAAGAAATTATTTTATACAACGGCTATATTTGGTGGAATATTATTGTTCTCTGCTTGTTCGGGTAATTCCGGAAAGAGTAAGGAGGCCGGCGATGATGATTTTTCAATATCAGAATCGGATGTAGAGGCACCGTTGCAGTTGTCGGAAGATATTATGGGCGATGTGATTCAAAACATCTCCTCTCCGGTTGAGATGGCCTCGTTGATCCAAAAGTCTGGTGCCGCCTTCTCGCAAAAAATATTGAACAAACCCGAAAATGTGGATGACTACAACACAACCTTTAAAAGAGCACTTAACCTGGGTGTTTTCAGTGCCGATTTGGGTTATATCAATACTTTTAACAAGAACAATATTGTAGTTTCCTATTTATTATCGGTAAAAGAACTGGCTGAAGGCATTAAAGTGGGTCAATTTTTCGATTTCGCCGCTTTAAAGGAAATGGCGAGTAACAGCAACAACCTGGACTCTTTGATGGAGGTATCTGTAAGTAGTTTCAATAAGATGGATACTTATCTTAGAGAACAGAACAGAAGTAATGTAAGTACATTAATTGTAACGGGGGCCTGGATTGAAGGTTTGTACATCTCCGGAAGTGTGATCAAGGAAACCAATGATGCAGAATTAGTTAACAGAATTGCAGAACAGAAGGACATCATCGATATTTTATTGATCATTTTAGAGAATTATAGCCAGGATCCTAACTTTGCGGAAATGGTTACCAGAATGGAGCAAATTAAACAGGCGTATGCCGATGTTAAGATAACAACGGAATATGGCGAGCCGAAAAGGATCGAGAAAGATGGAACCTTAATCATCGTACAAGATGAAATTAGCCATGTGGAGATTACGCCCGAACAAGTAGATAAAATTGTTGCTGAAATAAGTGGTTTAAGGGACTTTATTGTTTCATAGGTAATTTGATGTATAAGACTATCTTTACCGGAATTAACAAGTAAATCATATTCTTACAACAGACACATAATAATAGTGGTGATGTCAAGTTTAAATGTTTATTAGGTAAGAAAAATAAAATTGAGCAGATGAAAAAAATATTAGTTTTAGCAATTCTACTTGTAACCGTATTCTCGGCAACAAATTATGCACAGTGTGGCGACGATTTGCTTAAAAAGGCTTTAAAAGAGATGGGTGACGCCCAGTATATGAAAGACTTTTCTGTTGATATAAAAAAAGCAAAAAAAGATACGAAAACAGGATTCGTGAAGTTTAGTGTCATTTTAAACAGCAGGAGTCACTATAAGTTTAATACAGCCAACGGAATGGGTAATCCTGAAAAGGTAATTATGCAGCTGTACGATGGAGATAAAATGTTGGTAAGCAATTTTGAAAGCGGAAAAATGTACGATTCATTCGAGTTCATTTGCCGTAAGTCAAAAGTTTACAACATTGTGTTCTCGTTTAGAGGTGGCGAAGAAGGATGTTCTAAAGCAGTAATGTCTTTGGTTAAGCAATACTCGGCAGGAGAAATGAATTTTTAAGCAATACTTGGAATAACACCATAAAAAAAGCGTTGCCTTGGCAACGCTTTTTTTGTATAAATTGTTTTGCCAGGAAATGCAATGAGTTTAACCCGCAATAGGCGTTAGAAATCCTATTACACATTGAAATTACTTTAAAACAAGACACTTCGTTGCATCAACTTCAACTCACCAGAAGGATGCTCCCGAAAGTAATCAAAGAATTTATCGTGGGTAAAAAAATTACATTAAAATTTCATCGCACTTGATGTTGCG